>JAVWUU010000005.1:0-54577 GCA_036666995.1 Thermomonas sp. | reverse complement strand
CGATACAGTTTGAACGGATCCTCGAGGTCGTCCAGGCGCGCGCCGGTGTCTTCGTCGCGGCTGTCGATGATCCAGCGATAGGCCTGCAGCAACACCGCGGGGCCGAGGTAGCGCTCGCCATTCCACCAGTAGCTCGGGCAACTGGTGCTGCAGCAGGCGCAGAGGATGCATTCGTACAGGCCGTCCAGCTTGGCGCGGTCTTCCTTGGACTGCAGGCGCTCGCGGCCCGACGGCGCCGGCGTCTGCGTGCGCAGCCACGGCTTGATCGACGCGTACTGCGCGTAAAAATGGGTGAGGTCGGGCACCAGGTCCTTGACCACGTCCATGTGCGGCAGCGGATAGATCGGCACTTCGCCATTCGCCTTGCCGCAGTCCTCGATCGCCTTGGTGCAGGCGAGCGTATTGGTGCCGTCGATGTTCATCGCGCAGGAACCGCAGATGCCCTCGCGGCAGGAACGGCGGAAGGTCAGCGTCGGATCGATCTCGTTCTTGATCTTGATCAGCGCGTCCAGGACCATCGGCCCGCACGCGGCAAGGTCGACGTCATAGGTATCGACGCGCGGGTTCAAGCCGTCGTCGGGATTCCAGCGATAGACCTTGAAAGTGCGCGGGCGCTTCGCGCCGGCGGGCGCCGGGAAGTGCTTGCCCTTCTGGATCTTCGAGTTCTTCGGGAGGGTGAATTCAGCCATGGTGTGTGCTCCCGATCAGTAGACGCGCGGCTTCGGCGGGACCACGTCGACATCGCTGCTGAGCGTGTACATGTGCACCGGGCGGTAGTCGATGCGGGTGTTGCCGGCATCGTCGACCCAGCACACGGTGTGCTTGTGCCAGTTTTCGTCGTCGCGATCCGGGAAGTCCTCGCGGGCATGCGCGCCGCGCGACTCCGTGCGGTTCTCGGCGGAAACAATCGTGGTCAAGGCCTGGCCCAGCAGGTTCTGCAGTTCCATCGTCTCGATCAGGTCCGAGTTCCAGACCAGCGAACGGTCGCTGACCTGCACGTCGGCGAAGCTGGCGTTGATCTCGCGGATCGCCTTGACCCCGTTCGCCAGGGTTTCGCCGGTGCGGAACACCGCCGCGTCGTTCTGCATCGCCCGCTGCATGTTGTTGCGGATCTCCGCGGTCGGGGTGCCGCCATGCGCGTTGCGCAGCTTGTCGAGATTGGCCAGCGCCTTGTCGCAGGCATCGCCGGCCAGCGTCTTGTGCGCGGCGCCCGGCTTGATCGTCTCGGCGCAGCGGTTGGCCACCGCGCGACCGAACACCACCAGGTCGAGCAGCGAATTGGAACCGAGGCGATTGGCGCCATGCACGGACACGCAGGCGGCTTCGCCGATGGCGTACAGGCCGGGCACCACCGCATCGGGGTCGCCGTTCTTCAGCTGCACCACTTCGCCGTGGTAATTGGTCGGGATGCCGCCCATGTTGTAGTGCACGGTCGGGATCACCGGGATCGGCTGCTTCTCGACGTCGACACCGGCGAAGATCCGCGCGCTTTCGGCGATGCCGGGCAGCTTCTCGTGGATGTCCTTGGGGTCGAGGTGGGTCAGGTCCAGGTGGATATGGTCCTTGTGCTCGCCGACGCCGCGCCCCTCGCGGATCTCGATGGTCATCGAACGCGACACCACGTCGCGCGAGGCGAGGTCCTTCGCGTTTGGCGCGTAGCGTTCCATGAAGCGCTCGCCGTTGCTGTTGCGCAGGATGCCGCCTTCGCCGCGCACGCCCTCGGTGATCAGGCAGCCGGCGCCGTAGATGCCGGTCGGATGGAACTGCACGAATTCCATGTCCTGCATCGCCAGGCCTGCGCGCAGCGCCATGCCGCCGCCGTCGCCGGTGCAGGTATGCGCCGACGTCGCGCTGAAATAAGCACGGCCGTAACCACCGGTCGCCAGCACCACGCCTTGCGCGCGGAACAGATGCAAGGTGCCCTCGGCCATGTCCAGCGCGAGCACGCCGCGGCAGGCGCCGTCCTCGTCCATGATCAGGTCTAGCGCGAAATATTCGATGAAGAAGCGCGCGTCATGCGCCAGCGACTGCTGGTACAGCGTGTGCAGGATCGCGTGGCCGGTGCGGTCAGCGGCGGCGCAGGTGCGCTGCGCGGTGCCCTTGCCGTAATGCGTGGTCATGCCGCCGAACGGACGCTGGTAGATCCGGCCGTCTTCGGTGCGGCTGAACGGCACGCCCTGGTGTTCCAGTTCGATGATCGCCGGAATGGCCTCGCGGCACATGTACTCGATGGCGTCCTGGTCGCCCAGCCAATCCGAGCCCTTGATGGTGTCGTAGAAGTGGAAGCGCCAGTCGTCCTCGCCCATGTTGCCGAGCGCGGCGGAAATGCCGCCCTGCGCTGCCACCGTATGCGAACGGGTCGGGAAGACCTTGGTGATGCAGGCAGTCTGCAGGCCCTTCTGGGCCAGGCCGAAGGTCGCGCGCAGGCCAGCGCCGCCGGCGCCGACCACGATCATGTCGAACGTGTGTTCCTGGATGCTGTAAGTGGGCTTGTTGTAGGCAGGCACGATGTCAGGCTCCAAGCGCGATGCGCAGCACCGCGAGCACGCCGGCGATGGCCAGCAGCGCGCAGGTGAAAATGTTGGCGAGATGCGCGGCGCCGGCCAGCAGCGGCGCATGCACGTAGTCCTCGATGACCACCTGCAGGCCGAGCTTGGCGTGCCAGCACGCGGCGATGAGGAAGGCGACCAGCACCGTCGCGTTGAGCGGGTCGCGCACGGTCGCGCGGACGAAGAGGTAATCGGCGCTGTTGAGCGACAGCAGCAGGCCGATCAACCACGCACCGGCGAACAGCAACGCGATCGCGGTGATCCGCTGCAGCATGAAATGACCGGTGCCGTCCTTCGCCGAACCCAGGCCGACGGCACGCTTGAGCGGCGTGCGCAGGTCCTTGCGATGCGCGCTCATGCGGCACCTCCGCGCAGCAGCACGATCGCCCAGACCAGCGCGACCAGCACCATGCTGCCGATGATCGAGATCCAGCTGCTGCGGACGAAGTCCGGGATCGCGTAACCGTGGCCGGCGTCCTGGACCAGGTGGCGAACGCCGTTGATCAGGTGATAGGCCAGCGCCCAGCTGAAGCCGAGCAGCACCAGCTTGCCCAGCAGCGAGGTGGCGCAGGCCGCGAACGCCGCCCAGGATTTTTCGCCGCCGGCCAATGCCACCAGCCCCCACACCAACCCGAGCATTCCGGCGACCAGGGCGATGCCGGTGGCGCGATGCAGGATCGAGGTGAGCATCTGGACTTGCCACTTGTAGACATCCAAGTGGGGCGACAACGGACGCATGCGACCGTTCGGATCAGGAGCAGCCATGGGCGTGCGCTCTCCGGGCTGGGCGGCTCACGCCGCGTGGCGATGTCTCAGAAATCGATGCAACGGCCATTCTTTTCCCAGTCGCCGTAGCGGGTCGGCTCGGGGCCGTCGCGACCGCCGATCTCGACGGCGGGATCGGGCTTCGAAGCAGGCTCGGGCACGGGTTCCAATGGCGGAACTGCGGCCTCGGCAGGCTCGGGGCTGGAAGGGGATTGGCCTATGATCGACGGATTCACAACCCCGTGAGTTTAAGTCCCGCCCCCATGTCCGACAACCCGCAAGCCGCATCGACCAGGGAATTCCGCCTGCCTGGCCACGCCGTGCTGGCCATCAGTGGCCGTGATGCGATGGCCTTTGCGCAGGCGCAATTCATGAACGACGTGGCCGCGCTGGGGGATGGCCAATGGCAGTGGAACGGCTGGCTGACGCCGAAAGGCCGCGTGATCGCCCTCTTCGCCCTGCTCCGCATCGATGCCGAAACACTCTGGCTGATCCTGCCCGATGTCGATGCGCAGGCATTGGCGACACAGCTGCAACGGTTCGTTTTCCGCAGCAAGGTCAAGCTGGAAGTGCGCGTGGATCTCCACACCATCGCGCAATTCGCGCCACCGACAGTGGCATCGGGTCCAATTGCCGCGCCGGTCGATGGCGGCATGGAACTGGATCTCGGTGGTGATGGTGGGCCGCGCACGCTCCGCATCAGCGCCGTGGATGCCGCATTCGACGAAGCGCTGGCATCACGATGGCGGGCGTTCGACCTCGCCCACGGCCTGCCCCGCCTGACCGCAGATCAAGCCGAAGCCTGGACACCGCAGCAGCTTTCGCTCGACCGCCTGCGCGCCTTCAGCGTGAAGAAGGGCTGCTATCCCGGCCAGGAAATCGTGGCGCGCACGCATTTCCTCGGGCAGGTGAAGCGAGGAGTGGTGCGGCTGCAGGGCGCTGGTGTCGGCCGGTTGAGCGACGTGATGGCCGCAACCTCCGTCAGTCCGGGGGACGAGGCCGTCTCGCGCGCGATCGGCAAGCTGATCTGCGCTGAAGGTGACGGAGGCCTGGCGGTGATGCCCATCGATGCGGGCGATGGCCCGTTCACGTCCGGCAACCAGCCCTGCGCGCGATTGCCGCTGCTCGACGGTCTCGGCCGCTGAGCTGTATGCCGCGCCAACACCGCGGCGCTATCCTGCTGCGGTGAATGCCCGAATCCGCGAACCCGCCCGCTCCCATGGAGCAATCCTCGAAGGCGCAGCGCCACGCTCCGTGCAACGCCGCGATGCGCGTGGCGCACGCAATGTGCGCGACGACATCGCCTGCGAGATCCCGGTCGCCCTGCACTACAACAACGCACCATTCGCGGTGCTGATGGCCACGCCTTGCGACCTCGCCGACCTCGCCCTCGGCTTCTCGTTGAGCGAAGCGCTCATCGCCGATGCAGGCGAATTGCAGATCGATGGCGTCGACGAGACCCTGGACGGTATCGCCATCCGGATGACAATACCCGCCGAGCGCCATGCCGCACTGGCGAACCGGAGCCGCAACCTGCCCGGCTATGGCGGTTGCGGTATCTGCGGCAGCGCCGACATCGATGCGGTGTTGCGCACTCCGCCGCGCGTTGCCGACGCAACGCGCATCAACGAAGCCGCACTGCATCGCGCCCTCGCCGCCCTGCACGACCGGCAGCCGTTGAATGCCGCGACGGGAGCGACCCATGCCGCCGGTTTTGCAGGTCGCGATGGCGACCTGTTGCTAGTCCGCGAAGACGTGGGCCGCCACAACGCTCTGGACAAGCTGGTGGGCGCGATGGCGAACGCCGGTATCGATGCAGGCAGCGGCTTCGCCATCGTCACCAGCCGCGCCAGCTACGAACTCGCGATGAAGGCCGCGCAGGTCGGCATTCCCATGCTCGCTGCGATCTCCGCGCCGACCACGCTGGCGATCGCGCTGGCCGATTCCGCCAACCTCTGCCTGGTCGGTTTCGCCCGCGACGGCCATTGCACGGTCTACGCGCATCCGGAACGCCTGACCCACCCGTCGACGGAGGCCACGCGATGAGCGACGACACTCCACCCTACGACGGCCCCGCCGGTGGCTGGCCTGCACTGAAATCGGTGACAGCGCACCTGCTGCAACAGGACATTCCCGTCCTCGGCGCGAAAACGCTGCTGTCCGCGAACCAGCCGGACGGCTTCGACTGCCCCGGCTGCGCCTGGCCGGATCGCGAACACACGTCCACCTTCGAGTTCTGCGAGAACGGTGCGAAAGCGGTTGCATTCGAGGCCACCACGCGGCGCGTCGGCCCGGAATTTTTCGCGCAACACTCGATCAACCAGCTGGCCCGCTACAGCGACCACTGGCTGGAAGACCAGGGTCGGCTGACCCATCCGCTGCGCTACAACGCGAAGACCGACCACTACGAAGCGGTGTCGTGGGACGCGGCGTTCAAGTTCATCGCGTCGAAGCTCAACGCACTGGCCTCGCCCGACGAGGCGATCTTCTACACCTCCGGCCGCACCAGCAACGAGGCGGCGTTCCTGTACCAGCTGTTCGTGCGCCAGTTCGGCACCAACAATTTCCCCGATTGCTCGAACATGTGCCACGAACCATCGGGCGTGGCGCTGGGACAGCAGATCGGCGTCGGCAAGGGCACGGTGTCGCTGCAGGATTTCGAACTGGCCGACCTGATCTTGGTGTTCGGGCAGAACCCTGGCACCAACCATCCGCGCATGCTCGGGGAGTTGCGCCGCGCGGTGAAGCGCGGAGCCAGCGTGCTCGCCTTCAACCCGTTGCGCGAACGCGGCCTGGAGCGCTTCGCCGACCCGCAGGACGCGCTGGAAATGCTCCATGGCGGTTCGACCAGGATCGCATCGGACTACTACCAGTTGCGCATCGGCGGCGACCTGGCCGCGGTCACCGGCATCATCAAGCATGTGCTGGAACGGGGCGCACGCGCGCATGCCGAGGGCAAGCCCGCCCTGCTCGACGAAGCCTTCATCGAAACGCATACCGAGGGCTTCGATGCGCTGCTCGCAAGCATCGAGGCGGCCGACTGGCAGGACATCGAACAGGAATCCGGGCTAAGCGAAACGCGCCTGCGCGATGCCGGCGAGCGCTTCCTGCGATCGGAACGCGCCATCGTCTGCTGGGGCATGGGCATCACCCAGCACAAGCGATCCGTCGCGACCATCCAGATGCTGGTCAACCTGATGCTGTTGCGTGGGCACATCGGCCGGCCGGGCGCGGGCATCTGTCCGGTGCGCGGGCACAGCAACGTGCAGGGCGACCGCACGATGGGCATCCACGAGAAGCCTGCGACTGCCCTGCTCGACCGATTGCGCGACGTGTTCGGCTTCGAGCCGCCGCGCGAGCACGGCTTCGACGTGGTCGCCGCGATCGAGGCGATGCGCGACGGCCACGGCAAGGTGTTCTTCGCGATGGGCGGCAACTTCGCCACCGCCACGCCGGATACCGATGCCACCCACGCGGCGTTGCGCAACTGCGGCCTCACCGTGCACGTGGCGACCAAGCTCAACCGGAGTCATCTGGTGCACGGCAAGGACGCGCTGGTTCTGCCCTGCCTCGGCCGCACCGAAATCGACATGCAGGCGGGCGGCGCGCAGGCAGTGACCGTCGAGGATTCGATGAGCATGGTCCACCTCTCCAACGGCATCAACGCGCCGGCATCGCCCGACTTGCTGTCCGAGCCGGCGATCGTCGCGCGGCTGGCGCAGGCCACGCTGGGAAAGCGCAGCGACACCCCGTGGCGCTGGCTGGTGGAGGATTACGACCGCATCCGCGACCAGATCGCCCGCGTGTTCGAGGACTTCCACGACTTCAATCAGCGCGTGCGCGTGCCCGGCGGCTTCCGCCTCACCAATACCGCCGCGCTCCGGCAGTGGAAGACCGCGACCGGCAAGGCGAATTTCATCGCGCATGGCCTGGCCGAAGACGACCCATTGCCCGCAATGCCGGATGCGAAGGTATTCACGCTCACCACCGTGCGATCGCACGACCAGTACAACACCACGATCTACGGCCTGCAGGATCGCTATCGCGGCGTGCATGGCGAGCGCAAGGTGCTGTTCGCGCATGCCGACGACATCGCGAGCCTGGGGTTCGAAGCAGGCCAGCGCGTCGACATCGAAAGCATTCACCACGATGGCGTGCGCCGAACCGTCCGCGGTTTCCTGCTGGCCGCCTACGACATCCCGCGCGGCTGCCTGGCCGCCTACTACCCCGAGACCAATCCGCTGGTGCCGCTGGACAGCTACGCCATCGAAGCGCGCACGCCGACCAGCAAGGCGATCCCCGTGATCCTGCACGCGCACGACGCGGCGAATGCAGGCGCGCAAGCGCGCGACATCAGCGCCACGCTGATCGGAGGCAAACGCGAGAAGCCGCGGTTGTCGGCGCGCATGCCGCGAAAAAAACGCTAGCCCGCCGCGAGCACGTCCGCGGCCGCGACGATGTCATCGTCCTTCGGGATCACCAGGAACGCGGCACCCGCCAGCGGCGTGTAGGTGTCGGCGCCGACCACGCGCTTGAGCGGCTTGCCGCCATGGCCGCCCTCGGTGATCGCGGTGATCACGCCCTCGCCGATGCCGGCGCTGAAGCGCCCTTCATCGACGACCAGGATGCGCGCGCACTCGCTTGCATGCTTCGCGATGGCCGGCGCATTCAGCGGCACCAGCCAGCGCAGGTCGACCACGCGCACTTTCCAGCCGTGTTTCTGCTCGATCTGCCGCGCGGCGCGCAGCGACATCGGCATGCCATTGCCATAGCTGAAGATCACGCAGTCGGTGGCGTCTGGCACATACACGCGCTCTTCGCCGAGCACGAGCGCCTTGTCCGGCGCCGGATACTCGGTCAGCCACTGGCCATCGCCGGCTTCGTACAAGTCTTTCGTCATGTACAGGGCGATCGGCTCCAGGAACACGCTGACCCGGCCATCGACCTTCGACAGCGCAGTGAGCGTGCGCAGCATCATCGCCGCATCGTCGCCGCGCGACGCGCAACCGACCACCAGGCCGGGGATATCGCGCAGCGGCGTGATCGAGTTGTCGTTGTGGAAATGCCCGCCGAAGCCGCGCTGGTAACCCAGGCCGGCGATGCGCACGACCATCGGGTTGCGGAACTGGTCGTTGCTGAAGAACTGCAGGCTGGCCGCCTCGCCGCGCACCTGGTCGATCGCGTTGTGCAGGTAGGCCAGGTACTGGATCTCCGGGATCGGCAGCATGCCCATGTTGGCGAAGCCCTGGGCCATGCCCAGGATCATCGTTTCGTCGAGCAAGGTGTTGAACACGCGCTTGTTGCCGAAGGCCTTGTGCAGGCCCTTGGTCACCGTGTACACGCCGCCCTTCTGCGCGACGTCCTCGCCGAACAGCAGGGTCTCCGGGTACTTCGCGAACAGGTCGTGCAAGGCCTGGTTGATCTGGATGGCAAGGTGCTTCGGCACCTGCTTCTCGGGCAGCTTGTCCTCGCTGCCGAAGGCCTTGATGCGTGCATCGAGCGCAGGTGCGCGCGTGGCTTCCGCCATCACCTTGTCCGGCGTGTACGGCGCCAGCGGACGCATCACGTGCTCCAGCGTCTCGATGCGCGGGCGCTGGTCGGCATCTTCCGCCGCCGCGAAACACTTGCGACGGGTGTCTTCGTACAGGGCGATGATCTCGTCCTTCGACATCAGCCCGGATTCCAGCGCGATCTGCGCGGAACGCAGCAAGGGATCTCCGGCCTCGACATTGCAGAGTTCCTCGATGCTGCGCCACTCGATCTCGAAGTCGGTGCCGGCATGACCCATGATCCGCGTCGTGCGCAGGTGCAGGAAGGTCGGTCGGCGCGTCCTGCGGCAATGCTCGACCGCGCGTTGCACGTCGGCGTAACCGCTGGCCAGGTCGAGGCCGTCGGCGAAGAAATAATCGAGGTCGGGACGATTGCGGAAGCTCTCGCCGATCCACCCGGTCGGCGTCTTCACCGAGATGCCGATGCCGTTGTCCTCGCAAACGTAGAGCACCGGCGCCGGCAGTTTCTGGTAGGCCGTCCACGACGCCGCATTGAATGCAGTCTGCGCGGTCGCATGGTTGGCGGAAGCGTCGCCGAACGAGCAGATCGCGATGCTGTCGTCCGGAATCGGCAACTGGTGGCCGATGCGGCGCGCGGCCTCGATCGCGACGGCAGTGCCCAGCGCTTTCGGCAGGTGCGATGCGATGGTCGATGTCTGCGGCAATACCCACAGCGGCCTGCTGCCCCACACTTTGTGGCGGCCGCCGCTGGCGGGATCGCCAGCACTGGCGGCGAAGCTCAGCGCGGAATCCATGATCGGATCCAGACGTTGCCCTTCAAAGATGGGCAGCTTGCGGAAACGCTCGGCCATGAAACCGCCGCTGCGGTAATGCAGGAAAGCGGGATCGGTATGCCGCGCGGCGCGCGCGACCATCGCATTGCCTTCATGGCCGCTTGAACCGATCGTGTAGAAGACCTTGTTCTGCACGCGCAGCACGCGCGCCATCAGGTCCAGGTGCCGGCTGATCAGCTGGGACTCGAACAGCTCGCGGAAGCCGCGCGCATCCAATGCGCTGCCGTCGAGGATCGCCTCGTCCGGCGCGGGTTTCGCATCGGGACGACCATCCCACGCTTTCACCAGTTCGCTGAAATTGACGTCGCAAACCTCGGCGCGGTTGACGCCCTTCATGCGTGCGGGGATCGGATTCGGAATGGTGGCGAACATGTGCTTCTCCCCCTCTCCCGCCGGCGGGAGAGGGTTGGGGTGAGGGTGGATCAGAAAGATTGGTCGATCAGCGCCTGCGCGGCTGCATCCGGCGCAGGCAGCGGCACGAAGCCGGGGGTCGCCTCGACACGCGCCAGCCAGTCGCGCAATGCGGGATAGGCATCCAGCGCGATGCCGCCGTGCGGCGCGACGCACGTGTACGCATGGAGCGCGATATCGGCGATGCCGTAGTTGTCGCCGCTGAACCATGCGCTCGATGCGAGGTGCCGTTCCATCACCGCCAGCGCCGCATGGCCAAGCTCACGCAACTTCGGCAGGTCGGCGCGACGCGGGGAATCCGCCGGCGTCCAGCCACAGATGAAACGGGCAACCGCGATATACGGCTCGTGGCTGTACTGCTCGAAGAACATCCAGCTCAACGCCTGCGCCTTGGCCCACGGATCGGACGGCAGGAACGAGGTGCCATCGGCGAGCCAGCACAGGATCGCGTTGGACTCGACGAGGATGCGGCCATCGTCGAGTTCGATCATCGGCACCTTGCCGTTCGGGTTCTTGGCGAGGTAGGCCGGCGTGCGCGTTTCGCCAACTGCGCTGTTGGTTTCGACCCAGCGGTACTCGCGGCCGAGCTGCTCCAGCAGCAGCTTCACCTTGTGGCAATTGCCGGATGGCGAAAAGCCATGCACGGTGATCATGCGAAGCGCTTCCGGTTTTCCACCCATTCGGCGCGGCTCTGTCCCCACGCGTCGGACGGCGCATTCTCGAACGGCGAAGGCAAGATCACCGCACCCAGGTTGCGCGAGCCCAGGCGCTGCGCCAGCGCCTGCGAGGCGACGTTGTCGGGATCGATGCAATGGATGACATCGTCCCAACCCAGGTTGGCGAACGCCCAGTCGATCGCGGCGATCGCGGCTTCGGTCGCGTAACCCTTGCCCCACGTATCGGGATGGAACGTCCAGCCGATCTCGTTGCCCGGCCAGCCTTCCGGCTTCCAGGGACCTGCCTGGCCCAGCCAGCGACCGCTGGATTTCTCGACCACCGAGAACATGCCGAAGCCCTGCAGCACCCATGCACCGGGCATTTGCAGGAAGCGCCGCCAGATGGCCGCACGCGGTTGGGCGCCGCCGATGTAGCGCGCGGCCTCCTCGTTGCCGAGCACTTCGGCAAAACGTTCGAAATCGCCCGCCTGCGGCACGCGCAGGATGAGGCGGTCGGTTTCGAGGACGGGCGCGTTCCGCAGGCTCATCGGCAAAGCAGAAGATTCATGGCGCATGTTCACTTCAAAAGCCCGCGCATTTTTCGAAGTCGCCGGGAATCAGCTTGGCGAATGTCAGATCCTGACGAATCCGGCGCAAGATGATGGATTGGATCCTCTCGCGATAAGGGAGCAGATCGACAATCGCCAGGCGCTCGTAATCGTCGACCGCAATCGCGGCCGGGTCGAACTTGATCCTGCAATCGGCGTCCCCGTTCCTGACGCCATTGGGCAATTCCGCCTGGCCGCGGGACACGAAGTGGGACCCGATGTTGGCGTACAGGAATGCTTGCCTGGGCTGCTTTCCATGCAAGGAGAGCACGCCATAGCCGGAGTATTTCACCGGGACATCGTACGCATACTGCTTGGCGAAATTTTGCAGGATGAATGCGTGGGCCGCGCCGGCCTTGTCCATTTCGGACCATAGCCAGCTGGCGAACCCAGGCTCGAGCTTGAACTTGCTCCAGCCGGTTTTCGTGTGTTTGTAGCTGCGGATGGCGGCGACCCGGTCTGCCGGGACCGCCAACGCGATCACCCTGTATCCGCCTTGCTGGAACAGATCGGTGACTTGCTGGCTGGCCCATCCCGGGATGTCCCAGTCGTTGGCCAGCTTCTTCTCGTAGTTCGAGAAGACCGTGACACCCAGATGGGAGTTGGTGACATCGGATTCGATGACATTCAGCAACAACACCGTCTTGTCGTCGGCCGCAGCCTGGGGCGCAAGCTGCTGGGCGGACACCACGCACGACGCAAGCAGCAACGCGACCACTGCCAGGATCCTCGACATCACGCCTCCTTCTCGCGTTCTAGAACGCGTTGATGCCGGTGAGCTCGCGGCCGATCACCAGCTGGTGCACGGTTTCCGTGCCTTCGTAGGTGATGACCGATTCCAGGTTCAGCGCGTGGCGGATCGCGGCGTGCTCGGTGGTGATGCCGGCGCCGCCCAGCAGGTCGCGGCATTCGCGGGCGATGTCGATCGCCATGCGGCAGTTGTTCCACTTCGCCAGCGAGACCTGCTGCGGCTGCATGGTGCCGGCATCCTTCAGGCGGCCGAGCTGCAGCGACAGCAGCTGGGCCAAGGTGATGCGACGGGCCATGTCGGCCATCTTGATCTGCGCGCTCTGCGTCGCCGCCACCGGGCGCTCGAACAGGATGCGTTCCTTGGTGTAGGCCAGCACTTCGTCGAGGCAGGCGATGGCTGCGCCGATCGGGCCCCAGGTGATGCCGTAACGCGCCTGTGTCAGGCAACCCAGCGGCCCCTTGAGGCCCTTCACGTTGGGCAGGCGGTTGGCTTCCGGCACGCGCACGTTGTCGAAGAACAGCGCGCTGGTCACCGAGGCACGCAGGCTCATCTTCTTGTGGATTTCCTGGGCGGTGAAGCCGGCGAAATCCTTCTCCACCACGAAGCCCTGGATGCCGTCGTCGGTATGCGCCCAGACGATGGCGATGTCGGCCAGGTTGCCGCTGGTGATCCACATCTTCGAGCCGTTGAGGATCCAGTCGGCGCCATCGCGCTTGGCGTGGGTCTTCATGCTGGCCGGATCGGAACCGCCATGCGCTTCGGTGAGGCCGAAGCAGCCGATCACCTTGCCCGCGGCCATGTCCGGCAACCAGCGCATGCGCTGCTCTTCGGAACCGTAGGCATAGATCGGGTACATGCACAGCGAGCTCTGCACGCTGACGAAGCTGCGGATGCCGCTGTCGCCGCGCTCGAGTTCCTGGCAGATCAGGCCATAGCTCACGCCGTTGAGGCCCGCGCAACCGTACTTCTCGGGCAACGAAGAACCGAGCAAACCCAGTTCGGCGATTTCCGGCACCAGTTCCTTCGGGAAGCGGCCCTGGTCGAAGGCGTCGCCGATGATCGGGATCACGCGCTCGTCGGTGAAGCGCGCCACGGCATCCTGCACCGCGCGCTCCTCTTCGGTCAGCAGGGAACGGACATCGAACAGATCGTAGGGATTCAGGGCCATGGCGGTCGTATCGGGGCTGGCAAACCGCCATTGTAGTCGTGCAGGCCGCCCAACCGGCACCTGCGATTTGACCAGCAAGCACCGCCGAAACGCCGCGGTTTCAGCCAAAACCGATGCGATTCGCCCTCTGGCGACAACCTCGCCGCAAAAGTTGACGGGACCGGATCGCTCCGGCCCCGCCTGGGCATCGCGCGGTTGGTACAGTCCCGCGGTCAGCCGTTCGGTGTGCCCGCCAGCGACGCGACCTGGGTCACCACCTGGCCATCGATCATGGGCAGGCGTTCGCCGGGCGGCTGCGCCATGCGGACGGTGTGGATGTCGCCATCCAGCATGTAGCGCACGTCATAAGCGACGGTGCGGTCGTCGGCGCCCAGCGCGATGCGGTTGCCGGGCTTGCGCTCGGTCTGCATGGTGCCGGTCGTGCCATCCGGATTCCGGTAAGTGACATTCCAGGCGACAGTGCGCGAGGAGGTCGACGTGTTGTTGACCGTGCGGCAGCGGCGATCGACGCGGCTCACCACCTGCCCGCCGACGTGGTTGCGATCGACGCGGTTGCCGATGAAGCCGCCGGCCACCGCACCCGCCGCGGTAGCTGCCTTGCGACCATTGCCGCCACCGACCTGGTTGCCGACCAGGCCACCGATCAGCGCACCGGCCACCGTGCCGCCGACGTTGCCGTCGCGCTCGGGCATGCGCTCCTGCACGGCCACGTCCTCGCAGACCTGTTGCGGCGTGCTGGTCGTGCTCGATTCGCGGACGGGATCGGTGCCGATCACCGTCGCATAGCGTTCTTCGCGCTCGATGACGGGTTCGACGCCGACTACATCGGCATACGCCAAGCCGCTGGCATGGCGACCGTCATCGAGGTTGCTCGCCGACGCGACGTCGCTGAACGGCTGCGGCGACCCGCGATCGTTGTTGTTCAAGAAGCCGGCGGTGGCGACGCCACCCACCAGCAGCGCACCAAGCGCGATTGCAAGCGTATTGCCCTTGATCATGATGTCGCCTCCTGCGTCGTGTGACGTGGCGGATTCCAGCACGCGAAGTCTGAACATCCGCGGAGTTCGGGCCTTCCGGAATATGCACCGTTCACGCTTGTGCAGAGCGCGTGCATGCTAGCGTTCGCCGCATCGCCCACGGATTCCGACCATGGCCAACCCGCTGTTGCTGCCGCTGCTCGCTTGGGCACGCAAACTCCGCTATCCCACATTGTTCAAGATGACCGCGGCGCTGTTCGCGATCAGCGTCCTGTTGCCGCCGGGCATCGATCCGATCCCGTTCCTGGACGAAATCGTGTTCGGCCTCGGCACGCTGCTGCTCGCCAACTGGAAAACACGCAAGCCACCCGCAGGCAACGAGAAGCCACCCATCGACGGCGAAGCCCATCGCTGAACCCATGCTGGTCGACAGCCACAGCCATTTCGACGCACCCGAGTTCGATGTCGATCGCGCTGCCGCGCATGCGCGTGCCCTCGCCGCCGGCGTCGACATCCAGATCGTGCCCGCGGTCGAAGCCGCCACCTGGCCGAAACTCAAGGCGGTCTGCGCAGAATTCGCGGGATTGCATGCGGCGTATGGCCTGCACCCGATGTACCTGGATGCGCACCGGCCCGCGCACCTCGATGACTTACGCGACTGGATCGAGCGCGAGCGCCCGGTCGCGGTCGGCGAATGCGGGCTGGACTATTTCGTCGAAGGCCTCGACCACGAGGCGCAGCAGTTTTTTTTCGACGGACAGCTGCGACTCGCGCGCGACTTCGACCTGCCGGTGATCGTGCATGCGCGCCGCGCGGTGGATGCGGTAATCGCCTCGATCCGCAGGATCGGCGGCCTGCGTGGCGTTGTACACAGCTTCTCCGGCAGTGCAGAGCAAGCCGCGCAGTTGCACAAACTCGGGTTCCTGCTCGGCATCGGTGGGCCGGTGACCCATGGACGCGCGAACCGCCTGCGCGGGATCGTGGCGGCGATGCCGCTGGAGCAACTGCTGCTGGAAACCGACGCGCCCGACCAACCGGATGCCGGTCACCGCGGCGAGCGCAACGAGCCGGCGCGGTTGCCGAACGTGCTGCAGGTCATCTCCGATCTTCGCGGCGTACCTGCCACACAGATTGCGATCGCCACTACGACGAATGCGGAGCGGCTGTTCAGACTCATCGACTAACCGCACCGGGACGCGCCAGCGATCAATCGCGCTTCGGCTTGAGCAACATCTCCAGCACCTTCCCCACCGCCGCGAACGCGAACGCCCCGGTCACATGCGTGGCCGCGCCCAGCCCCGCACCGCAATCCAGCTTCAGCGCCTCGTCCTTGCCCAGTTGCGGGCGGATGCCGCAGACACTGCCGTCGGCCTGCGGATAGCGCACGTTCTCCAACGAATAAATCGCGGGCACGCCGAAGTAGCGGTCGTGGTTCTTCGGGAAATTGAACTCGCCGCGCAACTTCCTGCGGATCAGCGACAGCATCGCGTCGTGCTCGGTGCGCGACAGGTCGCGCACGCGCACTTGGGTGACATCACTGCGGCCACCGGCGGAACCGACGGTGACGATCGGCTGCTTGCGGCGCCGGCAATAGGCGATCGCCTCGACCTTGCTGCGGAAACTGTCGCAGGCATCCAGTACGAGGTCACCGGGTGCGTCCAGCAGCTCACCAAGGTTCGAGGGCGTCAGGAACTGTTGCCTCAGGTCGAGCTCGATACCGGGATTGATGGCGCGCAAGCGCTCGCCCATGGCCTCGACCTTGGCGCGCCCGTACTGACCCTCCAGCGCCGGCAATTGGCGGTTCGTATTCGACACACAGAGATCATCGGCATCGACCAGGGTCAGCTTGCCGATGCCGCTGCGCGCGAGGGCCTCGACCGCCCACGACCCCACACCGCCGATGCCGACCACGGTGACGTGGCTCGTGGAAAGGCGCTCGAGCGCACCGCTTCCGTAAAGCCGATCGATGCCGCCAAAGCGTTCGCGTAGTCCGTTGTCCATGGCGGGAAGTTTAGCCGCCAGCCCATGGCAGGGCTCCGGCATCGCGTTTGCTGCAGTCATGCTGCAGCAGTTGCAAGGCGTGTTGCGGTGCGCCATGCTGCAACCGGCGCCTCTTAGAGTGTTTGCTCCATGACCGCGACTCGCATCATCAAGAAGTACCCGAACCGCCGCCTCTACGACACCGAGATCTCCAGTTACATCACGATCGAGGATGTGCGCCAGCTGATCATCGACGGCGAGACCTTCGAGGTCCGCGATGCGAAGACCGGCGACGACCTGACCCGCCAAGTTCTTTTGCAGATCATCGCCGAGCATGAACAGGACGGGCAGCCGATGCTGTCCACCCAGCTGTTGAGCCACCTGATCCGCTTCTACGGTGATTCGCTGCAGGGCTTCATGGGCAACTACCTGGAACGCTCGATGCAGGTGTTCCTCGACCAGCAACAGCAGTTCCGCCAGCAGATGGGCGGGCTGATGGGGCAGACACCGTGGACGATGCTGAACCAGCTTACCGAGCGCAACATGGAAGTCTGGAAGGATTTCCAGAAGAACTTGGTCGGCGGCATGGGCAGCCCGACCGGCAGCGCGCAGCGGGATCGGGATCCACGCAAACCACGCTGACACGACGCGATCGGCACACATGGAAAACGGGCCTCGCGGCCCGTTTTCATTTGCGGTGCCCGGTGAGCAGCAGGTTCAGGGCGCGCGGTTGGCCGTGCCGCAATACTTCTCGCGGAACGCCAGCGCCTTCGGCATCAGCGATTCCAGGTGCTGGATGCGGGTTTCCGGGCTGGGATGGGTCGACGCGAATTCGGGCGGGCTCTGGCCGCCACTGGCCTGCGCCATCCGCTGCCACAGCGGCACCGCTTCGCGCGGGTCGAAGCATGCGGCGGCGGCCAGCATCAGTCCCACTTCATCGGCCTGGGTTTCATGCGCGCGCGCATACGGCAAGGCGGAGGTCACGCCGTAGGCCGACATCACCGTCTGCATGGTCCCGGCGTCCATCCCGCCCGCGGCGCCTGCCATCTGCCCGATCTGCTCCAGCTTGCCGCGCGCCATCCGCTGCGCGCCATGGCGCATCAGCGCGTGGGCGATCTCGTGGCCCATCACCGCGGCCATGCCGTCCTGGTTCTTCGCCACCGGCACCAGGCCGGTATAGACCGCCATCTTGCCGCCCGGCAGGGCGAAGGCGTTGGCCTGGTCGGACTGGATCACATTGACCGTCCAGTCGAAATCGGCGGCGAAGTTGCGCGCTTCCATGCCGCGTTCGGCGGCCAGGTCGCGCTCGACATCGTCCACCTTGTCGATCAGGCGGGTGGCGATGCCGCTGATCTGCCGGGCGATGTCGGAGTTCGGATCAACCGGCCGTTCCTGGCTGAGGATCTCGCGATAGGCCTGGAGTCCCAACGCGCTTTCCTGCTCCGCATCCAGGGTCTTGTCGATCAGCACCTGCTCACCGGTGTACGGATCCACCGTGCGATTGGAGAAGTAGTAGTACGCGCCATAGAGCAGCAACGCACCCACTACCAGCAGGCGTAAACCGCCGCCACGCCCGCGCGATTGCCGGTTGCCCATCGGATCCTGGTTCATCGCCCCACTCCCTCATGTTGGAATTGCCGCGCCGGACGGGTGCCGGCGAATACTCAAAGTTGCCGCACCAGCCTGAAACCGACCCGTGCATTGGTGGCGTCGGTGCCGCCGGATGCGCGCCAGGCCGAACGCACCTGCGCCGGCGCGCTGGCCCAGGAACCGCCGCGATACATGCGGTTGCGGCAACCGGGATTGATCCACGCAGCGCCGGTAGCCGGTGCACGTCGATAGCCCTGGTGCCAGCAGTCGGCCACCCACTCGGACACATTGCCGGCCATGTCGTGAAGACGGAATGCATTCGGCTGGAAGCTGCCGACCGGTGCCGGCCCCCACCAGCCATCCCCATAGCCGGCGAACGCATTGCTCCAGCGCCGTCCCTGCGGCGAGGCGTCGCGTCCACCGGTCAGGTTCTCGACACCCTCCGGTGGTGCGCCACTTCCCCAAGGGAAACGCGTGGTGCTTCCTGCACGCAACGCGTATTCGAACTCGGCCTCGCTGGGTAGCCGGTAATGCGCGCCGGATTGTTCCGACAGCCATTCCGCATAAGCCTCGGCATCGCGCGCGGTCACGTGCACCACCGGCATCCCGGGTGCCGCCGGACGCCCGTCGTAGCCGGAGCGCCAGTCGATCCCGCTGCCGCGCACGAAGTTGCCGCTGCGCACGTCGTAGGCCAGCGAATGGCCGCGTTCGGTGGCACGCGCTTCGTAGCCCGTGGCGTTCACGAAGCGGCCGAATTCGGCCACGGTGATTTCGTGCCGGGTCATCGCGAAGCCGCGCTCCAACCGCACCAGATGGCGCGGCTTTTCATCGGCGCTTGCGTCGGCTTCGTCGTCCGCCGCGCCCATCTGGAAGGCGCCGTGCGGGATCACCACCAGGCCTGGACCACGGCTGCCGTCATCCAGGCCATCGGTGAACACCTGGCCAGGGCGAAAGAGACCGTAATGGCCGACAAGATCGATGCGCTGGCGCAGTTCGACGCTGGCGGGATCGCCGGCATGGGCGATGCGCAGCATGTCGGCCAGGCGTTCGCGCGCCACCCGCAGGCCATCGGGATCGCCGAGAGCGATCAATCCTTCGTCGCGCAGCCGGCGCACGCGCTCCGCGCGCATGACCTCGATCCGCGCTGCGGATGCCGCGATCGTCTGCGGATGCTGGCGGACGCGCTGCGCCCTTGCGAGTTCGCTGCGCGCGACATCGAAATGTCCGGTGGCCGCAGCCGCCTCCGCGCGCGTGATCAACGCGGCTTCGACCACGCCGACACCAAGGGCCGCGCGCATCTGCCCGGGGCGCAGGCGCAGCGCATCGCGGAACGCGTCGAGGGCACCGCCCGGCGTGTCCAGCGCTCCCGACTGCAACGCGCGTTCGCCGGCCAGGCTGCGCTCGCGCGCCTGTTCTGCCGCATCCACCGCTCGCAGGTAGGCGAGCACGCGCGGCGCGTCCGGCCACAAGGTGCGCAGCACGGTCGCATGACGCTGGGCGAAGCGCAGCGCGGCCAGGTCTTCGTCGGCGGCATCCAGTGCTGCATTTGCCTGGCCGATCAGCGCAGCCTGCGCGCGATCGAGCAACTTCGCATCGGCCGCGTCGCCGGGATGCTGGCGTTGCAGGGCGATCAGGATCGGGATCGCCGATGCCGGCGTCTCGAACAGGTCGCCTTGCGTCAACGCACGCTGCGCCGCCTTGCGCGCGGCGACCGGATCGTCGATCTGCACCACCGGCAGGCTCCAGCTGAGCACGCCGGCCAGCGCATCGTCGCCACTGATGCTGACGCTGCCCGCCGGCAGTTCGGCCTGCGCGGGCGGCGGAACCGGTGCCACGGGCGCGTCCGGCTTGCAGGCACCAAGCGCCAGCGGGACGAACACGGCGATGAGGATCCAGCCTGCGCGCAAACGACACTCCGGGACGCCGGCAACAGGCCCGCGACATGGTTCGGGCGAACTTAGGCCAAGTCGATCAGCCCGGCAACCGCATAATGGGCGCATGACCGAATGGATCGATACCCCCGCCGCGCTGCGCGCGCGCCTTGCCACCCCACCCGCCAGCGTCGGGCTGGATACCGAATTCATCCGCGAACGCACCTACTGGCCGCAACTGGCGCTGGTGCAGATCGCACTCGGCGACCCCGGCGATCCGGGCGCGAGCGGCGACATCCTGCTGGTCGACCCGCTGGTGCCCGGCATGCCCGAGGCACTGGCACCGTTGCTCGCGGATCCCGCCGTGCTCAAGCTGATGCACAGCCCGAGCGAGGACCTGGTCGCTTTCCAGCATGCCTGCGGGGTCTTGCCGGTCTCGCTGTTCGACACCCAGGCCGCAGCCGCGCTATGCGGCATCGGTGGCGGGCTGGGTTACCAGAAGCTGGTCCAGGCCGTGACCGGAGTCGCGCTGGAAAAGGGCGAGACCCGCTCCGACTGGATGCGCCGGCCGCTGTCGGCATCGCAACTCCAATACGCGGCGGACGATGTGCACCACCTGCACGCGATCCATCACGTCCTGCGGGCAAAGCTCGACGCGCTGGGTCGAAGCGGCTGGCTGGCCGAGGACAGCGCGCGCCAGCTCGCGAATGCCGCCAGCGACGACGGCGACCGCTGGCCGCACCTGGGGATGCGCAGCAGCCAGTTCCTCGATGCGGCCGCGCAACGTCGGCTGCTCCGCCTGCTGCGCTGGCGCGATGTGCAGGCGCGACGCAGCGATCGCCCGCGCAGCTGGATCCTGGACAACGAACTGGCCGTGTCCATCGCCCGTGCCAATCCCGCGGATCCGGCCGCACTGCAGGTGCAGCTCGATGCCGTGCCGAAGTCGCCGCGCAGCCTGCGCGATGCGCTGTGGGAAGCCCTGATTACGCCGCTTGCCGACGAGAGCGATGCACCGCTTTCGCGCGGAGACGATCGCGACAAGAAGCAGTTGCGTGCCATGCAGGATGCAGTGCTGGCCACAGCGGGAGAACTCGGCGTGCCCGAGGGCCTGCTGGCCTCGCGCAAGTTGCTGGAAGCCCTGCAGGACGGCGGCGGCTGGACCGGCGCGCTGGCCGGCTGGCGTCGCAAGGCACTGGAAGGCCGCCTCGCCCCGCTGCTCGCATCTGGCGGGACCGGCGCGGCCTCCGTATAATCCCGCCCGTTGGTTATCGTGGGGCGGTAGCTCAGCTGGGAGAGCGCCACGTTCGCATCGTGGAGGTCAGGGGTTCGATCCCCCTCCGCTCCACCACGATCCAAGGGTCAGTCCGCAAGGACTGGCCTTTTTTTTGCGCCACGCTCAGTCGCGCAGGAACAGCGCGCCAACCGCAAGCGCAGTTTCGTAGGGTGCCGGGTCGTTGCGGTTGCTGAGCAGGATCACGGTCAGGCGTTCGGCCGGCCAGCGCACGATCACGTTGCGGAAGCCGATGCTCTCGCCGGAATGCCACACGGTGTCGCCACTGATGCGCCAACCGAAGCCGTAATGCGCCCGATGTTCTTCGCCGGTCACTTCGACATGACTTCCGAAGGCGAGCACACGCGAGGCGTCGCTGAGCAGGCGGTCGTCCTGGAGGGCGGCGTCCCAACGCGCCAGGTCATGGGTATTCGAGTAGATCCCGCCATCGCCCAGCACGGCACTGGTCGAGCTCTGGTCGGTGAGGCGCCACGCGCCATCGACTTCGCTATAGCCCCAGGCGCGGTTGGGCACCGTCGCGCCACCATCGACGAATGCAAGCGTGTCGTGCATGCCCAGCGGCAGGAAGATGCGCGCGCGCAGGAAAGCCGGGTAGTCGAGGCCGGACGCGCGCTCCACCACCAGCGCCAGCAAGGCGTAGCCGCTGTTGCTGTAGCGGTAGGCGCTCCCCGGCGCGGACAACAGGCGATCCTCGCGTTCCAGCAGCGCAAGCACACCCGCATCGTGGATCTGGCCGCTGTACGGCTCGGCCATCAGGCCCTCGTAGTCGAGCAGGCCCGAGGTGTGCGTCAGCAGGTGGCGCAAGGTGATCGCATCCGCAGCGGCCGGCAGCGACGGCAGCCACCTGCGCGCACGGTCGTCGATGGAAAGCGTGCCGTCCTGCGCCAGCAGCAGGATCGCCGCGGCGGTGAACTGCTTGCTGACCGAGGCCAGCCGGTAGTTCGTCGCCGGCCCGGCTTCGATGCCGTGCTCCAGGTCGGAACGGCCATAGCCGCGATTCACGCGTGCCTCGCCGTCGTGCAGGACCAGCAGGGACGCGCCGGGCACGTCACCCTCATAGCGTTGCATCAGGCGTTCGATCGCGGCATCGGGCATGGGGGACTCGGGGGACGTCACGGGCACGTCGTAATACGTGCCGGGAGTGGGTTCGGGCTGGAAGGTGTAGTGCCACCATTCCATCGTGTAGTTACGGAAGCCGGCGGCCTGCATCGCCTCGCGCAGGCGCAGGCGGTTGGCGCGCTGGGTTGCGTCGACCTCGGGCGAATCGGTATTCGCTCGGGTCCCGAAGAAATCGAAATCGGTGCCCATGTCGAGCGGCATGCAGGCGGCGCCCTTCGCATCGCATTGGAGCAGGGTCAGGTCGACGGTCGCGCCACGGCTATGGCCGGACATCGGCGAGATGTACTCACCGACCAGTTGCGCCTTGTCGAGATCCGGATAATGCGTGGCCTTGGTCCGCAGGTCGGCGGGATCGTCGAGCCAGCGCACGAAATGCGCGACCGCACGGGCCGGGCGGTAACAGTCGTAGATCCGCAGTCGCTGGTGCTGCGCGCGCAATGCGATCTCCACCTTCGCGAGGGCCTCCGCCGCCTCGCGCTTCAGCCAGCAACGTGGCGCGTCGTAGCCATCGACCCGCGTGCCGACGAAGTTGTCGCTTCCGAAATACCTGATGTCCTGGGCGATGCCGGGGACGACCGCGCGCACGTCGACCATGCCCGCCGCTTCCATGGTGGTCGCGGGCGACAGCGTCGGCGGATCGGCAGCGCCCGCATTGGCGCAGGCCGCCAGCAACAGCATCGCCAATGCGCGGCGGGCGTCAGTCACAGTCACCGACCTTCGCGAAATCGAGGTCCTCGTAATCGGAGCTGAAGTCGCCGTCCGGGTCGATCTTGGACATCCGCATGCGCGGGCCGGCGCTGCCTGCGGAGAAGGCCAGGAAGGCATCCAGGTCCACCGCCGGGTCGTCCCAGTGGAGGAGGTAGCGACCGTCGAGTTCGCCGACGCGGCCATGCATCTTCGGCGACTTCGCCGAGCGCCATTCCACCGCGCCATCGACTGCGCACAGGCGCACGTCGCCGAACCACGGATCGCGCCAGGTGCCCAGCCAGCCCTGCAGTTGCGCAGGTACGACCGGCCTGCGCTTGCCGACATCAGGCAATGGAGGCTTCGGTTTCACAACACCGGTGGACGATGCCGGCTTCGCCAACTCGTCGGCATAGCCCGCCACGCCGAGCGACTTGTCCGGCGCAGTGAACAGCTTCAGCAGCACCTGCGCCAGCACGGTGCGCGCGCTGCTGCCATCGCCATTGATCATGAACACGAAGCCGGACTTGCGGTCCGGCACCAGCATCATCATCGAGTACATGCCGCCCAGCGTGCCGGTGTGCGAGACCGTCCACGTGCCATCGACATCGGCGAGGCGGAACCCGTACGCATACGCGTAGTAGTGCGTGTTGTCCCAGCGCTTGCGCTGCGCCGAGATCGGCATCGGCGTGCGCGGCTTGACCATCTCGGCGCGCTGCGCATCGCCGAGCCATTGCTTCTGCGCGTCCGTGGGCACAAGCCAGTTGTTGGCCCACACCACCATGTCGTCCAGGCCGCAACGGATGCCGCCCGCGGGCGCGGAGGCGATTGCCGGCACGACACCGCCATCGCGGCGCATCGCCTCGTTGCGATCGCCATTGCGCGTGTGCGGCTGGGCGACGCTGCCGGCATCGGCCAGTACGAACTCGCCGACGCGACACCCGTCCAGGCCCAGCGGCTGGAACAGTTCGCGCCGCACCAGTTCCTCGTACGAAGCGCCGCCCGCTGCCGCAGCCACCTGCCCTGCCACGACGTACAGCAGGTTGTCGTAGGCGTACCCCGAGCGGAACCCGTAGGCCGGCTTGATATGGCGCAGGCCGCGGATGATGTCGTCGCGGGTGAACAGGTTCGGCTCCGGCCACAGCATCAGGTCGCCACCGCCCTCCGGCAGGCCGCTGTTGTGCACCAGCAGGTCGCTGACGGTCATGTGTCGGGTGACCCAGGGATCGTGCATCGCAAACTGCGGCAGGTGCTTCACCACCGGATCGTCCCAGCGCAACTTGCCCTGCTGCACCAGCCGCGCGAGTACCGCACCGGTCATCGCCTTGCTGTTCGACGCGATCTTGAACAGCGTCTTGGTGGTCACCGGATCGCCGCTGCCGGCGACGGTTTCCCCATACCCGCGCGCATACACGACCTTGCCGTCCTCGATCACGCCGACGGCGATGCCAGGCAGGTTGTAGCGTTCGACGGTGGCGCGCACCGCGGCATCGATTTGCTGCGGCGTGGGGGCTGCCGCCGGTGTCGCGGCCTGCGCCGAAGGCATCGCGAACGACCAAGCCATGACCACCGCAAGCGCCGTCTTGCGCAGGCGCGTGCACGTCGTGGTCCGCGGATCTCGGAGGGCCTGGCGCATCTGCATTCCCGTGGCTTGGGTGAGCGGGATCATCGCATCCGCCTGCGCATGTGCGACGGGCTGACGGTGGCATGTCGTGCAAAAAAGAGGCGGCCCGTGCGGGGCCGCCGGAGGTTAGTCCCGGAGGAGGAGGACTAGGGGTTCGGTGGGATCGGCGCGATCAATAGTTGTAGCTGACGACCAACTGCATGTAGCGCGGCGACTGCCAGACGGTGCCTTGCCCGAAGTGCGGCAGCATCGTCCCCGCCTGGCCTTCGTAGCGGGAGTGCACGTTGATGACGGTCTGGCTGTTGAGCAGGTTGAACACCGAGAAACGCACCTTCAGGTCGATGTCTTCCGATGGCAGTGCCCAGGTCACGTTGGCGCCCAGGTTGGTCACCCACGGCATCCGACCGAACGCCCCGCGTTCCGTATAGACCAGCTCACGGTTCAAGCTGGCGCAGTTCGCCACGCACAACCAGCCGGAACCGCCGCCGCTGAACTCGCCGGGGCCGAAGCCGCGGTTGTCGTTGGGCCAGCGCACGCCGAACGCGCTGATCGGGCCGCCGGAGCGCGTGGACAGCGTGGCGCCGAAGCTCCACATGTCGTTGAGCTTGAAGCTGCCGCGCAGCTTGATCTGGTGGCGGGAATCGTTGAACAGCACGCCATAGCGCTCGTTCACGGCCGGATGGTCGTAGAACTGCACCAGGTTGGTATCGGCATATCCGGTGTCGGAATTCACCGGGCCTTCGATGTTGCCTTCGGATTTCGACCACAGATAGCTGGCATTGAACGCCCACTTGTCGTCCCACGCACGGTCAAGCTGGAATTCCACGGCCTTGTAGGTGCGCCGGGGCTTCTTGTAGCCCGAGATGGCATTGCTGCCCAACGCGGCGTAGCCATCGACTGCGGTGTCGATGTCCACCCAGGACTGGGTGGACGTGCACCACAGGGTGTTCACTTCGCCGGGGTTGATGATCGGGAAATTCCAGTTGCCCGGGCAATCGGAATGGTTGATGCGGGTGTCTTCCACCGCCCGGGTCACCTTGCGGTACGTCGCGTTGACGCCGAACGACCATTCCGGGTTGAGCGCCTGCTGGAAGCCCACGATGTACTCGTCCTGGAAGACCTGCTTCAGGTCGCGGGCAACCGCCGCCCGAACGTCGCTGGGCGCGGGGACATTGCCGTCGGTGTTGACCGGGCCGATCTGCGCGCCAAGGATCGGTTCCAGGTAGGCGCCGCCGGTGATGGGATCGACCTTCTGCGCCCATCCGCTCAGTACGTAGTAGGTGTGCTCGTCGGTGGTGCCACCGCCGAAATAGTCGGTGAGTTTGTTGGTCAACGGGATGTAGTAACGGCCTGCGTTGCCGAACACCTTGGTCGTGCCGTCGCCCTTGACGTCCCAGCTGAAACCGAGGCGCGGCGAAATCATGTCGCCGAAATCGGCCTTGGCGAAGGTCGCGCCCGACGCCAGCTTGTTGTGGAATTTGTCGACGCGGATCCCGAGGTTCAGGAGCAGGCTGTCCGTGACGTTCCAGTTGTCTTCGAAATAGAGCGCCTGCGTTTCGTTGGTGACCGGTGCGCCGGTGATGTAGCGGCGCGCGTCGACGATCGCCGTCGCTCCGGCAGGCACCACCGTGCCGTTGAGCGGGCCGCCCGGGGTGGCGGCCTGTACCTGGTAGCTCACCCCATCGCCCGGATACACCACCGAGCTGCTTGAATCCATGATTTCCTGGTCCAGGCCGAAGCGCAGCAGGTGGTTCCCGAGCGTCCACTCGAAATCCAGGCGGGTCGCCTCGCGCTTGTCGTAGCGGCTGGCGGCGCTGGAATCGGTCGGATGGCAACCTTCCGGCGTGGTCTCCGGGCCGAAGCGGCTTGTGTAACTGCCGGACCGGGTCACGATGCTGCACGACGCATCCGACGGACTGCCGGCGATGGCGCTGCGCTCGTTGACGCCGTACATGACTTTGGCGGTGAAATTCTCGGTGAAATGGCCCGTGTAGGTGAGCGACCAGTTGTCGCCACCGGAACTCGCCGATCCCTCGCCTTTCTTGTTGCCACGGGCAGCGGTGTCCCAGTTGTAAAGGTAGTTGCTGGTGACCGAATCGGCCTTGTCGGAGAACGCCAGCAGCTCCACCAGGTGGTCGTCGTTGATCCGCCAGTCGAATTTGGCGCCCCAGAAGTCGTTGTCGCTCTCGGTGTACCAGGCCTGGGTGGTGTCGATGTCCCGCGGGCTGCTGTCGCGCTTCTCGTACATCGCGAAGAAGAACAGCTTGTCTTTCACGATCGGGCCGGATGCCCAGACATTGGCCTTGTAGAACGGGCTCGCGTCGCGGCTGGTCCGGTTCCGCTCGTCCAGGCTGCCGTCTTCGTGGAAGTGATCCTCTTTCTCGGCGGCCCAGGCCGTCGGCTCGAATGTCATCTCCATGCCGGCCTTGAACTCGTTGCCGCCTGAGCGGGTCACCGCATTGATGACGCCGCCCGTGGTACGCCCGAACTCGGCCGAATAACCACCGGTCTTGACCTGGAATTCCTGGTAGAACGCGAACGGTACCGACGAAAAGCCCTGACGACGATACGGATCTGTCACGTTCAGGCCGTTGATGTAGACGGCGTTCTCGGCCACCGACGAGCCGCCGAAGGACAGGCCGCCGAAGGTCGCGCCCGAGGAGACCACGCCGGGTGCCAGCAGGGCGACGGAGCCCAGGGTCTGGTCGATGGGCAGTCGGGTGATCTCTTCGCGGGTGACATTGGTAGCCGACTCGGTGGAGCGCACGTCCACGCGGTTGATCACGCGCGAGCCCACGACCTCGATCGCGTCCAGGTTGGCGACACCGCCGTCGCTGCCCAGATTCACCGTCGTCGTGCCGCCCAGCGACACGTTGACGTTGACCGGCGCCGCCGAACCTGCGGTCAGGGTGTAGTCGCCCGGCGGCAACTGGCCGATGCGGTAACTGCCATCGCTGTTGACCGTGACGCTGCGGCTCGCACCCGTCGCCGTGTTGACGATGGTGATCTGCTCGCCGCCATTCGCGCGCCCCGCCACCGCGCCCGTGGCGCTCTGCGCGAAGGCAGGCGCGGCGACCAGCGACGCGAGGCAAAGCCCCATCGCGATGCTGAGGGCGGACTTGCGCAGGCTGCTTGGGGCGGTGCTCATGGACGTTCTCCGGGCGATGGCTGGGTGGGCACGGCTGAGGTGCGGGAGGTGGAGTCACGCGTCATCGTTGCGGTCCGCAGCGAGGCGCGAGGTGTGTATCGGGGACCGATCGAATGCTGGTCGGCACGGCACTGCGCAACAGATCTTCCGGATCGATGGCATGCGCTCGATGGCGTGGCGTGCGTGCATCCGAAGCGTTCCCCAACGATCGGTGATCTTCACGCTGTGTAGCACGCGATGAGGGGCTGGTCAATAATTTATTCTTCACGTATAAGTTTTGGAATTAGCTATTCCTTGACGCGCTCCCGCCACAATGCGGCGCTGCGCATCCAGTCGAGGATCCGCATTGGAGGGAATGCGATGACCGAACGCCCACGCTCCTGCATCAACCTGCCCGTGTTGCACGTGCTGGCGCTGTCGCTCGCGCTGGCCATCGCGCCGGCGGCGGCGCTCGATCGCGCGACGCCGACAACACTGCCGATTCCGCCCAGCGGCGTCATCGGGATGCAGGACGCGTACTTCGCGCCTGAGTTCTGGATTGCACGCACGCAGGCAGCAGACCAGGTGCTGATGTCGTCCGCCGCCATAGAAGCGCGCAACCGTCGCCTGCTGCAGGTCGACGACTCGATGCATGACCTGGGCGCATTGCCAGCCACATTGGCGCGCACGCAAGTAGCCGCATGGATCGACGACCTCGCATCGCCGCCATCGAAGCCGCTGTGGGATGAAACCGGCACGGCGGTTGCGAAAGCAAGGCTCGATGCGATCGTTGCAGCCCGCGCGATGGAGTCGATCCCGGCGAACCAACCCACCCGGTTCGGCATGGCCGTGCAGCGCACTGCCCTGCGCGCCTTCCCGACCGACCTGCGCGTGTTCAATCGCCAGGGCGAAACCGACATCGACCGCTTCCAGGAAAGCGCGCTGTTCCCCGGCGACCCGGTGGCGATCGTGCATGCCAGTGCCGATGCGAAGTGGCTGTTCGTGGTCAGCGCGCGTTATACCGCCTGGGTCGCGGCGGACGCCATCGCGGAAGGCGATCGCGCCACCGTGCTGGGCTACGCCACCCGCGCGCCGCATCGCATCGTCACCGGCGCCAAGCCGCGCACGGTGTTTACCCGCGAAGAACCGCGCCTGTCCGAACTGCAGCTGGACATGGGGGTGCGCATCCCGCTGGCGAACGTCGCGCAGGACAAGCCGGTCAATGGCCAGCATCCGTATGCCTCGTGGATCCTCGACCTGCCGGTGCGCGATGCGGATGGACGGCTCGGCTTCGCGCCCGCGCTCATGCAGCGCAACGCGGACACCTCGACGGACTACCTTCCGCTGACCCGAGCCAACCTGATCCGCCAGGCCTTCAAGTTCCTCGGCGAGCGCTATGGCTGGGGCCATTCGTACAACGGCCGCGACTGCAGCGGATTCGTGTCCGAGGTCTACCGCAGCATGGGCGTCGAGCTGCCGCGCAACACCAGCGACCAGTCGGTCAGCCCGGCGTTCGACCGCATCCATTTCGAGGCCGACACCCCGCGCGCCAAACGCATGGCCGCGGTTGAAGCGCTCGACGTCGGCGACCTGATCTACATCCCCGGCCACGTGATGATGTTCGCCGGTCGTATCGACGGCATGCCGTGGGTGATCCACGACACCAATGGCGGCAGTTTCCTCGGCCCGGATGGCACACTGCAGTCCATGCAACTCAATGGCGTGTCGCTGACCCCGCTGGCCCCGCTGCGCTTCGGTAAGGACCACGATTACATCGACCGCATCACCAACATCGTCAGGATGACGCGCGACAAATGAAAATCACCGAGATCCGCTTCGGCATGCTGCGCGTGCCGCTGAAGACCGCGTTCAAGACCGCCCTGCGCACCGTCGAGCAGGTCGAGGACGTGGTGGTGATGATCCACACCGACACCGGCCATGTGGGCTACGGCAGCGCGCCGGCGACGGCGGTGATCACCGGCGATACCCACGGCTCGATCACCCACGCGATCCGCCACTACATCGCGCCGCGGATCGTCGGCGAGGAGATCGCCAACCTCAACCGCATCACCCATGCGGTGCAGGCATCGATGGAGAAGAACACCAGCGCCAAGGCGGCGGTGGAGATCGCGCTGCACGACCTGTGGGGCCAGTTGTACGGTGCCCCGCTCTACCAGTTGCTGGGCGGCGGCGAGCCGGCGATCACCACCGATATCACAATCAGCGTCGACTACATCGACAAGATGGTGGCGGACTCGCTGGCCGCGGTGGACCGCGGCTTCGAGTCGCTGAAGATCAAGGTCGGCAAGGACATCGGCGTCGATATCGAGCGCACCAAGGCGATCCACGCTGCGGTCGAGGGCCGCGCCCTGCTGCGCCTGGATGCCAACCAGGGCTGGACCGCCAAGCAGGCGGTGTTCGCGCTGCAGACCCTGGAGAACGCGGGCGTCAAGCTGGAGCTGGTCGAGCAACCGGTCAAGGCACACGACCTGGAGGGATTGCGCTACGTCACCGAGCGCGTGCACACGCCGGTGATGGCCGACGAAAGCGTGTTCGGGCCGATGGAAGTGATCGAACTGATCCGCATGCGCGCGGCCGACATCGTCAACATCAAGCTGATGAAGACCGGCGGCATTTCCAATGCGGTGAAGATCGCCGACATCTGCGGCCTCTACGGCGTGGACTGCATGATCGGCTGCATGCTGGAATCGAGCATCGGCGTGGCTGCGGCGGTGCACCTAGCGGTGGCCAAGTCCGACGTGATCAGCAAGGTCGACCTAGATGGACCTTCGCTGTGCCGCTTCGATCCGGTGAGCAGCGGCGTGATCTTCAACGAGTCGGAGATCAGCGTGACCGATGCACCGGGCCTGGGCATCCGCGCGATCGAGGGTCTCGTGCCCGTCGCCGAATCGGCTGCTTGAGTCGCGCGCGATGTCGGCGCTGGTCAAGATCCGTTCCGAGCGCGACCGCATGTCGGCGATCGAACGCCGCATCGCCGACTTCGTGCTGGACAACGCGCAACTGCTGCGCGACTACTCCTCGCAGCAACTCGCCAACGCACTGGGCATCAGCCAGTCCAGCGTGGTCAAGTTCTGCCAGAAGCTGGGGTTTAAGGGCTACCCGGACCTCAAGCTGTCGATCAGCGAGGCGGTGGTGCGCGCAGACAACGGCAACGGCGGCACACCCTCGGCAGCGAACGGCGACACGCACGCCGAGACCATTGGCGCCGACCTGTGGTTGCGCAAGACCGAGGCCGAGGAAGCCACCCGCCTGATCAATCCGCCGGACGCGGTCGAAGCCGCGGCGGCCGCGATCGCCGCCGCCGGCAAGGTCTTCATCATCGGCCTGGGCGACGACGACATCCACGCGCGCACCCTGGCCCTGCGACTGTCGCTGCTCGGCATCCTCACCGTGCACAACTTCGATCCCGCGCACATGAGCACCAGCCTGTCGGCGACCAATGCGGGCGACGTGCTGCTGGTGTTCTCCGAACAGGGCATGCAGCCGGCGCTGTACCAACTGTGCCGCTATGCGCGCGAGCAGCACGCGCGCGTGGTCACCGTCACCCGCCACAGCTCCAATCCGTTGCGCGCGCATGCCGACGTGCCCCTGCTGGTGTCCGCGCATGACGAGCGCCCGCATATCGCCCCGCTGCTCTACCACTCCGCGTTGCAGCACCTGCTGGACCGCGTGTTCGCGGTGCTGTGCGAATCCGACCCGAAGCGCAGCGCGCGCCTGCAGGCCAACCTCGAGCGGATCCTGCCGTTGCCGGGTGCGTGATCACGTGCCATATGCGCTTCAGTTCGTCATCCCGGCGCAGGCCGGGATGACGGCAAGACTCAATCGTTCAGCAGGTTCTGCTGCCAGAACAGGATCGTCGCCGCGCCGAACCAGTCGCTGTTCGCCTTCTTCGCGAAGCCATGGCCCTCGTCGGCATACAGCAGGTACCAGACCGGCTGGCCGTTGCCACGTACCGCCTTGACGATCTGCTCGGCCTCTGTCCACGGCACCCGCGGATCGTTGCGGCCCTGCGCCACGAACAGCGGAGACTTGATCTTGCCGGCATGGTTGAGTGGCGAGATGCGCTCGAACACCTTGGCCATCGCGGGGTCGCGTTCGTCGCCGTACTCGACGCGGCGCAGGTCGCGGCGATAGCTCTCGGTGTTCTTCAGGAAGGTGCCGAAGTGCGAAATGCCGACCACGTCGACGCCGGCGCGGATGCGGTCGCTGTAGTGCATCAGCGACGCCAGCACCATGTAACCGCCGTAGCTGCCGCCCATCACGCCCACGCGTGAGGCGTCCAGTTCCGGCTGCTTCGCGACCCAGTCCAGCAACGCGCCGATGTCCTTGACCGAATCCTCGCGCTTCTCCGCATTGTCCAGCGACAGGTAGGTCTTGCCGTAGCCGGTCGAGCCGCGCACGTTCGGTACCAAGAGCGCCACGCCGAGTTCGTTCGCCAGGTATTGCGCATTCGAACTGAAGGTCGGCAGCGACTGCCCTTCCGGGCCGCCGTGGATGTTGATCACCACCGGATATTTGCCGGTCTTCGAGGGCTTGGTCGGCTTGTAGTAGAACGCGGGGATGGTGCGTTGCTTGCCCGCGACCTTGTCGAAGGTGGGATAGCGCACCAGCGTCGGCGCGACGAACTTCGATGCATCCAGCCCGCCGACTTCGCTCTGCGTCCAGCGCGTCAGCGTGGCCGCGGCGAGGTCGATCACGTGCACGTCGCTGGGCGAGGTCGCGCTGTTCAAGGTCAACGCCAGGCGCTTGCCGTCGGGCGAGAACGACAGCCCGCCGATCACGCCGATCGGCAGCGTGGGCAGGCGCACTTCCCTGTGGTCGGGCAGGGAGAGCACGCGCAGTTTGCTGATGCCGTCCTCATTGCTGACGAAGGCCAGGTGCCTGCCGTCATCGGCGAGGGTGATGCCGCCGACATCCCACGGGATGCTCGCGCTCAGCACCTCGAACTTGCCCGTCGCGGGGTTGTGATACCGCAGCGTCTTGAACTCCTGCGCCTTGCCCTTCAGTGGTTCGTCGGAGATGAAGTACACCGCCCTGCCATCGGGGGCGAAGGCGAAGCCGCCGAACGACGCCTTGCCGCCATCGACCGGGAACAGTTCCAGCTTGCCGCTGGCGACATCGACCACGCCCGGGTAGGACTCCGCGGCGGAGACGTACTTCATCACCAGCAGGCGTGATCCGTCCGGCGAGAAATCCATCGGCGACCAGTTGCCGCCGGCATCGACCAGCAGCTTCGTCTCGCCGTTGCGGGTGTTGCGCAGCCAGACGTCGCGATCGGTGCCGTTGCGGGAGGTGCTGCTGTACGCCATCAGCCCGCCGTCGCGGCTGAGCGTGGTGCCGCTGTTCTGGCTGCGCTTGCCGTCGGTGAGCAGGGTGGTCGAGCGCGTGGCTTCGTCGAACCAGTACAGCTGGCTGAACTCGTCGCCACCCTTGTCCTTGGCGAACACGAAACCGTGGCGCCACGCGTTTGCAGGCGAGGGCGTGATGCCGCCGACCGGCTCCGGATAGAAGGTCAGCTGCTCGCGCATGCCCAGCGGCTGGCAGACGCGATGCGCCTGCGCGGTCTCGGCGAAGCGCGTGCTGATCAGCAGGCAGCCATCCTTGGTCCAACCGGCCAAGCCGGCGCCGCGGGTGTTCTGGTAGCGGTTGAGCTGTTCGACCAGCGCAGCGGGGATCTCCGGGATGTTCTCGCTGGTGCGGTTGCCCGCGACCTCGCGTTTCACGTCCGCAGACTGCGCGAACGCGGGCAGGGCCGCGAGCAGGGCCGCGAACAGGACGGTGCGGGCACGCGTATCGAAACGGGACATGGCGGCTTCCCCAAGCCTGGAGGAACGCCGAGCTTAGCGCGCTGGCATTCCGGCACCTGCGCCGAAGGTCATGGCCGACGCACTTTCCCGAACACCAGCGGCATCAGTTCGCGCATTTCGGCCTTTTCCCCATCGGACAGGTCCGCCATGCGCGATTGCAGGTCTTCGAGGCGTTGTTTCAGCGCCTCGTCGTCGAGGCGTTCGATGTTGTCGATGAAGACCTGGCGAAGGATTGCGTCATCGCCCGGCAGTGCATGCGAGGCCAGCTTCTGCAGTGAGGCCTGCTCCTCGCGGCTCTCGAAATGCCCGAGCAGCGCGCCGGTACTGATCTCCGGGCGCTCGCGCACCAGCAGCACCAGCTCCGACAGCAGCTCGATGCCGGGTTGCTGCAGGGCGGCGAAGCGATACGGCGGTTGCAGGTCCAGCGCGAAGGACGGGCGATGCAGCAAGTGGGTGATCGCGCTGCGCACCAGGCTGGGCTTCTGCGCAGGCGTGTTGCGCGATGAGGTCGTCGCGCGCTTTGTCGGCACATGCGTCTGCGGGCTGCTGGCACGCGCACCGACGCCGGTGAGTTCGGTCAGGCGCTGCTGCATCAGGTCGCCGAAGGCGCCATCGGGGATCTGCGCGAGCAGCGGCTTGCAGCGTTCGGCGAGGCGCGCCTTGCCGTCGAGGCTGGACAGGTTCACGTCACTGGACAGCGATGCGTAGAAGAATTCGGACAGCGGCGTGGCATTGCGCAGGCGCGTATCGAATCCGACCACGCCTTCCTTGCGCACGATCGAATCCGGATCCTCGCCATCCGGCAGGAACAGGAAGAACGCCTGGCGGCCGTCCTTCATCCGCGGCAGCACCGACTCCAGCGCCTTCCAGGCTGCGCTGCGACCGGCGCGGTCGCCATCGAAGCAGAAGTACACATCGGGTGCGTTGCGGAACAGCAGCTCGGCATGGTCCGGCGTGGTCGCGGTGCCCAGCGTGGCCACCGCCTGCGAGACGCCGTACTGCGCCAGCGCGACGACATCCATGTAGCCCTCGACCACGATCAGCCGCTCGAGTTTCGCGTTCGCCTGTTTCGCCTGCCACAGGCCGTACAACTCGCGGCCCTTGTGGAACAGTGCGGTCTCCGGCGAGTTGAGGTATTTCGGCGAATCCTCGGGATCGATGACGCGCCCGCCGAACGCGATGGTGCGGCCACGACGATCGTGGATCGGGAACATCAGGCGGTCGCGGAACTTGTCGTAAACGTTGCCGCGGTCGTTCTTCGAGAACAGTCCGCCGCGTTCCATCAACTGCATGCGCCCCGGATCGGTGCCGAGCGCGTCACGCAGTGCGGAAAATCCATCCGGCGCATAGCCGATCGCGTAGCGCTCGACGATCTCCGCCGCGATCCCGCGCCGCTCGACATACGCGCGTGCCTTCTCGCTGTTGGCGAGCTGGCCGCGGAAGAACGTGGAGGCCGCTTCCATCGCGCCATAGAGGTCGCGGGTTTCCGGATTGGCGTTGCGCTGCTGTGTGTCGCGCGGGATTTCCATGCCCACGCGCTTGGCCAGCTCGTCCACCGCGTCGAGGAATTCGAGGCGGTCGAAATTCATCATGAAACTGATCGCGGTGCCGTGCGCGCCGCAACCGAAGCAGTGATAGAACTGCTTGGTCTGCGAGACGGTGAACGAGGCCGAGCGCTCGTCATGGAACGGGCAACGCGCCGCGTATTCCTTGCCCTGCCGCTTCAGCGGGACGCGTGCGCCGATGATCTCGACGATGTCCGTCCGCGCGAGCAGGTCATCGATGAACGCGTCGGGGATGCGGGCCATGTGCCTAGTCTAGAGCGCCCGGCTTGCCACGCGGGTCAGAGCGCGTCGTGCGATGCCAGCGCGTGCAGGGCATCGCCTTCGAGTCGCTGTACGGTCCATTCGTCCATGCCGACCGCACCCAGCGTGCGATAGAACCCGATCGCCGGCGCGTTCCAGTCCAGCACGCTCCACTCGAAGCGGCCGCAATCGCGTTGCACGGCGATGCGCGCCAGCGACGCCATCAGGTGCCTGCCCAATCCCGAGCCGCGGAAGGCCGGGCGCACGAACAGATCCTCCAGGTACAGGCCGCGCTTGCCGAGGAAGGTGCTGAAGTTGTGGAAGAACAGGGCGAAGCCGGCGGGCTCGCCATCGACTTCGCCGATCAACACTTCGGCGGCCGGCTGCGCACCGAACAGCTGCGCGCGCAGGCCGTCGTCGGTGGCCACCGCGGCATCCGCCAGCCGTTCGTACTCGGCCAGCTCGGCGATCAATTGCCGGATCAGCGGCACGTCATCGGCGGTGGCGGGGCGGATCGACAGCAGCGGACGCGCAGCCATGGCTCAGCTCAGCTTCTGCTTCACCAGCTTGCTGACCAGGCCCATGTCGGCCTGTCCGGCCAGCGCCGGCTTGAGCACGCCCATCAGCTTGCCGATGTCGGCGCCCGAGGCCGCGCCGGTCGCGGCGATGGCCTTGTCGATTTCAGCGAGGATCGCGGCTTCGTCCATCTTGGCCGGCAGGTAGGCCTCGATGATGCCCAGCTCGTAGCGCTCGATCGCGGCCAGGTCCTCGCGCGCGGCGGCCTCGTACTGGCTGATCGAATCCTTGCGCTGCTTGACCATCTTCTCCAGCACGGCCAGCACCAGCGGGTCGGTCATCTCGATGCGCTCGTCGACTTCCTTCTGCTTGATCGCGGCCAGCACCAGGCGGATGACGCCCAGGCGATCCTTCTCGCCGGCCTTCATCGCGGTCTTCATGTCGTCGGTGAGTTGGGCCTTCAGGCTCATCGGGATCTCCATTCGGATTTATCGGATTTCAGAAACGCGAAAAGCCGGCGGCGCATGCGCGCGGCCGGCTTCAGGCGCAACAAACGCGCGCTCAGTACAGGCGCTGGCGCTTGGTGACGTCGCGCGAGCTGCGGCGCGCCTGGCGCTTCACCGCTGCGGCAGCCTTGCGCTTGCGCTCCTGGGTCGGCTTCTCGTAGAACTCGCGCTTGCGGGTTTCGGCCAGCACGCCGGCCTTCTCGCAGGTGCGCTTGAAGCGGCGCAGGGCAAACTCGAAGGGCTCGTTTTCGCGGACTTTGACGCTCGGCATCTTTGGAATCTCGGAATCTTTGGAAAGTCGGGCCAGGTGGCCAGGCTCTTGCGGAGGGACCCGCACACGCCGGGGCAGTCCGGGCGAGCCGCGCATGATAGCAGCGGGCCTCCGGCCGGTGCAAGATAGGCGGCATGAAAGTTCTTGGCATCGAATCTTCCTGCGACGAAACCGGCGTGGCCGTCTACGACACCGCCCTGCCTGGCGCGGCCGGGCTGCGCGCCCATGCGGTCTACAGCCAGATCGCCCTGCATGCTGAATACGGCGGGGTGGTGCCGGAACTGGCCAGTCGTGACCACGTGCGCAAACTGCTGCCGCTGATCCGCCAGACCCTGGGCGAAGCCGGGCTGGGCACCGGCGACATCGATGGCGTCGCCTACACCGCCGGTCCCGGCCTGGTCGGGGCCTTGCTGGTCGGCGCCGGGGTGGCGCGCTCGCTCGCCTGGGCGCTGGACGTGCCGGCGGTCGCCGTCCATCACATGGAGGGCCACCTGCTGGCCCCGCTGATGGAAGACGACCCGCCTGCTGCGCCGTTCGTGGCCTTGCTGGTCTCCGGCGGGCATACCCAGCTGGTCGCGGTGGACGCCATCGGCAGCTACCGGCTGCTGGGGGAAACCCTGGACGATGCCGCCGGCGAGGCCTTCGACAAGACCGCAAAGATGATGGGCCTGCCGTATCCGGGCGGGCCGCAGCTTGCGAAGTTGGCCGAAGGCGGCACGCCGGGCGTATTCAGATTTTCCCGGCCGATGACGGATCGCCCCGGCCTGGATTTCAGTTTCAGCGGCTTGAAGACCCAGGTCCTACTGGCCTGGCGCAACAGCGACCAGTCCGATGCCACCAAGGCGGACATTGCCCGTGGCTTCGAGGATGCGGTGGTCGACACTCTGGCGATCAAGTGCGAACGCGCGCTGGATGCGGCCGGCTGCGACACCCTGGTGATCGCGGGCGGCGTGGGTGCGAACAAGCGCCTGCGCGCGAAGCTGACCGACATGTGCGGCAAGCGCGGTGGCCGCGCCTGCTTCCCGCGCCCGGCGCTGTGCACCGACAACGGCGCGATGATCGCCTTTGCCGGCGCGTTGCGGCTGCAGGCCGGCCAGCGCGAGGACGCTGCTGTCCACGTCACCCCGCGCTGGGACATGGCGACATTGCCGACGGTGTGAGCGTCTCCATCTCGCGATGCAGTGCCCAAGCACGGGCCGGGGCTTGCGGGCTGCCGCTCCGTCCAGTCGTCCAGGACTGAGTCGCGGGCGCGGGCCATCCGTGGCCCGCTCATCCCGCAAGCCCCGGCCCGCACTCGGGCACCGCATTTCCGGAGTTCGTCGCGACGTGCCTGCGGGTATCCTTCCGCGATGACCGACATCGTCTTCATCGAAGGGCTGCGCGTCGATGCCCTGATCGGCGTCTACACGCACGAGCGCGCCGCGCGGCGGCCGCTGGTGTTCGACATCGAGATGCGCTTCGACACCCGCATCGCCGCGCTCAGCGACCAGCTGTCCGATGCACTGGACTACCACGCGGTGTCGATGCGCCTGGTGGAATTCGCCGGCGACAGCGACTTCCAGCTGGTGGAGACGTTGGCGGAACGATGCGCGGCACTGCTGATCACCGAATTCGGTGCGACCGGCGTGCGTTTGAAGCTCGCCAAGCCCGGCGCGTTCGAAGGCGCCGATACCGTGGGCGTGGTGATCGAACGCGGAAGCTGGCGCGCATGAGCGTGGTGCTGGTCACCGGCGCTTCGCGCGGGATCGGGCGGGCGATCGTGGCGCGCTTCGTGCGCGCGGGCGACACCGTGGTTGCGTGCGCGCGTGGCGCGACTGGCCTGGCCGAGTTGCAGCACGATTTCCCTGAAGTCGATTGCCTTCCCTGCGACATGCGCGATGGCGCCGCGGTGGATGCACTCGCGCGCGACGTTCAAGCACGCCATGGCGCGATCGACCTGCTGGTCAACAACGCTGGTGCCTACCAGCCCGGCCAGATCGCCAGCGAAGACGACGATGCGCTGCTCGACATGCTGCAGGCCAACCTGTTCGGCGCGTATCGGCTGACCAAGCGCGTGCTGCCGGCGATGGTGGCGCGTCGCAGTGGCATGGTGATCAATGTCTGCAGTACGGCGTCGATCGCCGCCTATCCGAACGGCGGCTCATACAGCATCGCCAAGCACGCACTGCATGGCTTCTCGCGCAACCTCCGCGAGGAAATGAAGCCGCATGGCGTGCGCGTGGTCGCGCTGCTGCCGGGTGCGACGCTGACCGCGTCGTGGGAGGGCGTGCCGTTGCCGCCCGAACGATTGATGCCGGCCGAAGACGTGGCCGAGATGGCATGGACCGCGTGGACGATGTCGGCGCGGACCGTAGTCGAGGACATCGTGATGCGACCGCAGCGCGGCGACATCGGCGATGCGGATTTCATCGGTACGGACGCGGAGATCCCGGCATGAACGATGCCGTGACGATCCGCCTGGCCAAGGAGAACATGAAGTTCTCCGCCGCCCATTTCACGATCTTCTCCGCCAGCGAGCGCGAGCGCCTGCACGGCCACAACTTCCGGGTCGAGGTCGACATCGAAGCGCGCATGCTCGGCAACGGCATGTGCTTCGACTACGGCATCTACAAGGATCGCGTGGTCGCGCTCTGCCGCGAACTCAATGAGTGGACGATCCTGCCCACGCAATCGCCATATCTGCGTATCGAGGAAGACGACGCGCATGTGTTCGCGCTGTTCGATGGCCAGCGCATCCCGTTCCTGCGCGGCGACGTACTGCTGCTGCCGATCGCCAACGCAACGCTGGAGGAATTCGCGGCGTGGTTCCTCGCGCGGCTGGGCGAAGACCGCGACGCCTTGCGCGCGCATCGCATCGACGCGATCGAAGTACGGGTGTTCTCTGGGCCCGGCCAGAGCGCCGGTCGTCGCGCGAGTTTCGACTGATGGCATCCACCTTGCCGCTGCCGGACACCGATGCGCAATCGCACAGCACGCACCTGCGCGAGGTGATCCAGGAGCAGGTCATCGCCGCCGGCGGCCACTTGCCGTTCTGGAAATTCATGGAGCTGGCGCTGTATGCGCCTGGCCTCGGTTATTACAGCGCCGGTGCGCACAAATTCGGCAAGGGCGGCGACTTCACCACGGCGCCGGAATCCTCGCCGCTGTTCTCGGCCTGCGTGGCGGATGCGCTGGCACCGGTGTTGCAGCAACTCGGGCCGGACGCACTGTTCGTGGAGATCGGCGGAGGCAGCGGCGCCTTCGCCGAAACCTGCCTGTCGAAGCTGCTTGCGCTGGACGCATTGCCCGCGCGCTACGCGATCCTCGAACCGAGCGCCGACCTGCGCGAACGCCAGCGCGAACGCCTGCAGAAGCGTTTGCCGCCGTTGCTGTTCGAACTGCTCGAATGGCTGGACGGCCCGATCCAGGAACCGTGGAATGGCGTGTTGTTCGCCAACGAGGTCATCGACGCATTGCCGACGCCGCGCTTCACGATCCGCGATGGCGAGGTGTTCGAGGAACACGTGGCGCTGGATGGCGAAGGCCGCTTCCGGGTGACCGACAGGCCGGCCGATCCGATGCTCGCCGCCGCGGTGCGACACGTGGAGCGACAATTGCCCGAGCCGTTCGCGGAGGGCTATCGCAGCGAAGCGCTGGCGCAGTTGCCGTACTGGATCCAGGCGGTGATGGGCGCGCAGCAGGACGGCGCGATGCTGTTCATCGACTACGGTTACGCGCGCGGCGAGTACTACCAGCCGCAGCGCCGCGATGGCACCTTGCGCGCATTCCGCCAGCAGCACATGACCCATGACGTGTTCGCCTGGCCGGGCCTGCAGGACATCACCGCCTCGGTGGATTTCACCGCGCTGGCCGAGGCCGGCACCGCAGCGGGTTTCGAGTTCGCCGGCTACTGTTCGCAGGCGAGTTTCCTGATCGGCAACCGCCTGCAGGAGAACCTGGCGCTGGCGGAATCGCGCGCGCCCGACGACATCGCCCGGCATGCGCTGCGCGAACAGGTCAAGCGCCTGACCCTGCCCAGCGAAATGGGCGAGCGCTTCCAGGCAATCGGCTTCCAGCGCGGTGTCGAACTGGGTGCGGCGTTCCTGGTCGGCGACCTGAGCCACCGATTGTGAGTACGCCGAAGCGACGGATGGGACGCTCGCTGAAGCCGTTCAAGCGGCCTTGGCTGTGGGCGGGCTTGTGGATGTTGGCGATCGGTATGGTCGTCGTCGGCTCGCTGCTCCCGGCGAAGGACCTGCCGTCGGTGCAGGTCAACGACAAGTTCGAACATTTCATCGCCTATGCCGCATTGTCGGCGGGCGCGGTGCAACTGTTCGTGCGGCGCTTGTCTTGGGGTTTCGTCTGCGTGCTGCTGGTGCTGATGGGCATCGGCCTGGAGTACCTGCAGGCGCAGATGGCGTTGGGGCGCATGCTGGATCGCAATGACGCGCTGGCCAATACCATCGGCGTGTTGATCGGGCTGGCGACTGCGTTCACGCCGTTGCGCGACGCGCTGCTGCGTTTCGACCGACGCTGGTGAGCGCCGTGGATCGGCCGCAGCGCTTCACCTCCGTGGATGTGCTGCGCGGCTGGGCGGTGGCGGCGATGCTGCTGGTCAACTACCCCGGTGATTGGGGCGCGATCTACGCGCCGCTCAAGCATGCGGCCTGGCATGGCTGCACGCCGACCGACCTGATCTTCCCGACCTTCCTGTTCGTGGTCGGTGTGTCGATCGCGCTCGGTATGTCGCGCGGAACGCCGACGCCGATCGAGCGCCGCGCATTGCTCGGCAAGGCGTGGATGCGCGCGCTGCGGCTGGTCGCGATCGGACTGGTGCTTCACGCGGTGGCGATGTGGGCCTACGACATCGCCGCGTTCCGCCCATGGGGCGTGCTGCAGCGGATCGGCCTGTGCTTCGGGCTGGCCGCAACAGTGGTGCTGACCCTGCATGCGCGCGGCCAGTGGTTCTGCATCGCCGCTTTGCTGCTGTGCTATTGGGTGCTGCTCGTGGCCGGCGGCAGTCTCGAGCCATGGCACAACATCGCCAGCCGGGTGGATGCCTGGATGCTCGGTGCGCATGCCTACAAGTTCGATGCCGCGACCGGCCTCGGCCATGAGCCGGAGGGCCTGCTGAGCACCTTGCCCGCGCTCGCCACGACACTGCTCGGCGTGCGCGCAGGCGTGGTGTTGCGCGAACAGGGCACGCGCGGGCTGCTGCGCTCCGGCCTGCTCGCGTTGCTGGTCGGCGGCGCGTGGTCGTTCTTGTTGCCATGGAACAAGAATCTGTGGGCCCCGTCCTACGCGGTGTGGACCGCGGGTTGGGCGACCCTGCTGCTGGCCCTGTGCCACTGGTTGTTCGACGTGCGTGGCTGGCGTCCGTTCGGGCGCAGCATGGGCATCAACGCGATCACCGCGTACGCGGGCTCATGGATCATGGCGTGTTTGCTGGAGCGCTTCGGCGTGTTCGGCGCGCTGTATCGCGGCGTGTTGCAACCGGCGATCGGTCCGCTGCTCGGCGACAAGGCGGCGTCGCTGGCGTTCGCGATCGCCTTCGTCGCGTTCTGGTGGCTGCTGATGTGGGCGATGGCGAAACGCGGGATCAGGATCAGCGTCTGATCCGCATTGGTGCGCCAAGGCGCACCCTAGCGCGCGTCCGCAATCGCGGCGATGCGTGCCTTGCGCAGCGCCTCGCCAAACGCCGGCCCGCTGATGCCCTGCGCGACGATGTCGTCGCTGCGCACGGAGAATGCCGCGGCATGCACGCGTCGCAATGTGTCGGCCTGCGGATACGGCAGCTCCGAGAGTCCGGTGCGACCGCGCTTGTCGGCTTCGCAGACGGTGGCGAGCTGGTCGATGCGCTTCGGCTTTCGGAAACCGTCGCAGCGCGTGATCACGTCGTGGACGGTGGCGTCCTTGAGTTCGTCGAGGCGATGCACGTTGAGGTGCTCGCGGCAGCACAGCACCGCCAGGTCGCGATGCTCGGCCGGCACCTTCAGCCGCTGGCTCACTGCGATCACCGGGTCGATGCCGCGCTGTTCGTGCATCACATGGGCGGGCAACTTGTCGGCTGGCGTGAGCGCCTTGCCGAGGTCGTGGCAGAGCGCCGCGTAACCGATGAGGTCATCGCCCGGCGCCAGTCGTGCGGCCATGTCGCAGACCAGCTCGATGTGCGTGCCGGTGTCGACCTCGGGATGGTATTCCGCGCGCTGCGGCACACCGTACAGCGCATCGACTTCGGGCAACACTGCGCGCAAGGCATCGGCGTCGCGCAGGGTGCGCAGGAACGCGGCCGGCGAGGCGCTGCGCAGCGCCTTGGCAAGTTCCTGCCAGACGCGCTCGGGCACGAGTTCGGCGAGTTCGCCGCTTGCTGCCATCTCGCGCATCAAGGCCAGCGTTTCCGGCGCGATGCTGAAGCCGAGCGGCGCGAAGCGCGCCATGAAGCGCGCGGCACGCAGCACTCGCAAGGGATCCTCGACGAAGGCGTCGCCCACATGCCGGAGCACGCGTGCCTGGATATCGCGCACGCCGCCGAATGGATCCACCAGCGTGCCATCGGCGGATCGTGCGATCGCGTTGAGGGTGAAGTCGCGGCGGCGCAGGTCCTCCTCCAGCGTCACCGATGCATCCGCATGCACCACGAAGCCGGTGTGGCCGCGCGCCGACTTGCGTTCGGTGCGCGCGAGGGCGTGTTCCTCGCTGGTCTGCGGATGCAGGAACACCGGGAAATCGCGGCCGACCTGGCGGTAGCCGGCATCGAGCATCTGCTGCACGCTCGCGCCGACCACGACGAAATCACGATCGCCCGCAGGCAGTCCGAGCAGCGCATCGCGCACCGCGCCGCCGACCAGATAGGCCTGCACATTGTCGGGAAGCGATGCCATCGTCATCCGGCGATGATGCACGATTCCATGGGCCTGTCCGCACAGGGTGTCAGGCGTTGAGCGTTTGCCACTCCGCAGCGGGTCGCGCCTGCGAGAACAGGAAGCCCTGGCCGCGCGTGCATCCGAGTTCGAGCAGGGCCTCGCGCTGGACTTCGGTTTCGATGCCTTCCGCGATCACCTCGATCCCGAGCGTGCTTGCCAGCGCGAGCACCGCGCGTACCACCGCCGCGCTGCTGCCGCCTTCGTGGATCGGCCTGAGTTCGCGGACGAAGGAGCGGTCGATCTTCAGCGCATGCAGCGGGAAGCGGTGCAGGTAACTCAACGACGAATAACCGGTGCCGAAGTCGTCGAGCGCCGCCAGCACGCCGGCGCGCTGCAGCGTGTCCAGGGTGGCGAACACCTGGTCTGGATTCTCCAGCAGCGCGTCCTCGGTGACCTCGATGCGTACGCAATGCGTGGGCACGTCGTGGGCCGCCAGCACGTCGAGGAGCTGTTGCGCCAGCGTGGGCGAGCGGAACCGCCGCGGCGAGACATTGAGGGTCAGGTAGCGGCCTTCCTCGAGCCGCAATGCCGGGATCGCGCGGCAGGTGTTGGCCAGCATCTGCCAGTCGATCTGCTCGATGCTGCCGTTGTCCTCGGCCACCTTCAGGAACTCGCCGGGCAGCAACAGCCCGCGCTGCGGATGCCGCCAGCGCAGCAGCGACTCGAAGCCCACGACCCGACCATCGCACAGGTCCACGATCGGCTGGAAATGCGGCTCGAATTCCCTGCGCTGGATCGCATGGCGCAGGTCGCTTTCCATGTCGAGCAGGTGCAGGGCTTCCTGGTGCAGGCGCTCGTCGAAGATCTCGAAGCGCTGGCGTCCGTGCGCCTTGGCGCGATACATCGCGACGTCGGCATCGCGCAGCAGTTCCTCGGCCTTGCGGTAGCGGCGTTCGCCGAGGGTGATGCCGATGCTCGCCGAGGTGAACAATTCCTTGCCGCCGACCTGCATCGGTGCGGCCAGCGCCTCGATGGCCCGGCGCGCGGTGTCGCAGGCGTCTTCCTCGCTGCCGATGCCTTCCATCAGTACCGCGAATTCGTCGCCACCCAGGCGCGCGACCACGTCGCTGCCGCGCACGCAGCCGGCCAGTCGGCTGGCGGCCTCCTGCAGCATCATGTCGCCGTAGAGATGACCCACGCTGTCGTTGATCACCTTGAAGCGGTCGAGGTCCAGGAACAGCACGGCGAAGCGATGGTCGGCATCGCGATGCAGGCGCTCCAGCGCATGCTCCAGCGCCACGTGGAAGCAGGTGCGGTTGGGCAGGCCGGTCAGCGCATCGTGGAGGGCGTCGTGGATCAGCCGGTGTTCGGCCTGTTCGCGCACCTTGACCTGCTCGCGCAACTCGCCGACCACCGCTGCCAGTTCGCGGGTGCGATCCTCCACGCGATGCTCCAGTTCGGCCTGCAACTGCTTGCGTTCCAGCGCGGTCATGATGTGCTGGGCGACGTAACCGAGCAGGGTGCTGTCCTCGGCGCTGTAGTGCACGCCGGGCTCATAGGTCTGCACCACCACCGCGCCGCGTGCGCCGCTGTCGCCGCTGATTGGCACGCCGAGGAAATCCAGTGCCGGCGTGCCCAAGCCGATGCCGCTGATGTCCAGTGTCCGGGCGACGTCGCGCGCGGGGTCGCGGACCGGCTTGCCGTGGCGGATCAGGCCCAGGGTCAGGCTGTCGCGCAGGTCGGCGGCGGGCACTTCGCGGTCGGTTTCGTAGATGTTGATGTCCTTGGCGTCGGCGAAATAGATGAAGCGCACGCTGTCGCGCTCGCCGTCGTACAGCGCGATGAAGAAGTTGCGCGCATACATCAGTTCGCCGACCACCAGATGGATGCGCCGCAGCATGTCCTCCATGCCAAGCTCGCTGCTGGCGAGGTCGGCGATGCCGTACAGGGCCGCTTGCAGCCGTTCGCCGCGCTGGCGCTCGCGCACTTCGTCGGTCAGCGCGCGTGTGCGTTCCTCGACCCGGCGTTCGAGTTCGACGTGCGCCTGGTGGCGGGTCAGCGCGATCAGGATGTGCTGGGCGACGAATTGCAGCAGCGACTGGTCGTCCTCGTTGTAGCGGGCTTCCAGGTCGTAGCTCTGCACCACGATCGCGCCGCGCACCACGCCGTCGGCGATCATCGGCACGCCCAGCCAGTCGGCACTGCCCGGGCCGTACTGCTCATGGTCCTGGGCGAAACCGAATTTCTCGCGCAGCACGCGCGATGGCCCGAGCGCGGGCTGGCCGCTGCGGATCACCCCCAGGGTCAGGCTGTTGCCGATCTTCGAGGCGGGGTATTCGCGCTCGGGATCGACGGTGCGATCGTCCTGTTCGTCGGCGAAATAGATGAAGCGCAGGCTGTCGCGTTCGCGGTCATGCAATGCGATGTAGAAATTGCGCGCATACATCAGCTCGCCGACCACGTCGTGGATGCGCGCCAGCATCTCGGCCATGTCCAGCCCGGCCGAAGCGAGGTTGGCCACGCGGTACAGCGCGGTCTGGATGCGCACCGTCTTTTCGAGCCGGGTGGCGACGAGGCGCTGGTCCTCCAGTTCCAGTGCGGTGCGCACGCGCGCGGCCACGATGGCGAGGAAGCCGAGCCAGTCGGACGACGCGGGATCCGGGCCACCCTGATCCGGCCAGTCGACCGACAGCGCGATGGACTCGGGTGCGCCATCGAGGTCGAACCAGGCGCGTTGCGATCCACGCGCTGCGCGCCGCAAGTCGATCGGCAGCGGCGATGCGGTGTCGTGTTCCGTGGCGGTCGAGTCGTCGTTGACCTCGTGCCGGTGCAGCCGCAGGTTGCGCAATCCGAAGGAGGAAACCGCTTCGCGCGCGGCGACAGCCTCGATGCCCTCGAGACCGTTGGCGGCAAACAGCGTCGACACGAAGTCGCTGCCCGGACCGATGCCTGAGCCGGGTCCACCCGCATCGCGCGGCCCCCTGTAATGGACGCGCGTAGCCATACAAGGCCGAAGGTACGCCTATCGCCAAGCACGCGGCAAGCGGCAGGCGTCCTGTCCACCGGACAGGCGGTGCCGCACGGGATTCAGTGGCGGCGGCGATCCTTGAGCGTGGGCTTCTTCGGTGCAGCCGGTGGCGCCGCCTTCGCGGGCTCCGGGGTGGCGCAGGCGAACGTCTTGCGCGGGCCACCGCCGGTGCCGAGCAGGCGATCGCTCAGGCGCACGGCGTCGCCGTTGAGCCGCCAGTCGTAGAGCGTGCTGAAGCTCAGCACCCGCGCCACGTATTCGCGGGTTTCCTTGTAGCTGATCGTCTCGATCCAGAAGTCCGGATCCATCGTCGGACGCTGCGAGATCCAGCGGCCCAGCGGTGCCGGACCCGCGTTGTAGCCGGCGATGACCTGATAGGGCTTGCCGCCGTACTTGTCCATCAACTGCCGCAGGTAGGCGGTGCCGAGGGCGATGTTGGTGTCGGCGTCGTACAGGCTGTCGCCACCGGTCCATGGCATGCCGATCTTCGCCGCCACGCCGGCACCGGTGCCGGGCAGGACCTGCATCAGCCCACGCGCATCGGCGGAGGAACGCGCGTTCGGATCGAACACCGATTCGGCGCGGATCTCGGCGGCGACCCACGCGGGATCGAGATTGTTCTTCGCGGATTCGCGACGGATGCTGGCGTCGTGGTGCAGCGGGAAGCGCAGCAGGTACAGGCGCTGTTCCTCTGGATAGCGCTTGCCGCCCACGTTGACCAGGCCGAACACGCCACGGTCGAACCAGCCGTTGTCCTGCGCCACTTCCACCGCGATCCGGCGCTGCTCGTCGGAGAAGCGCGAAAGCGCATCGTCCCATTCGCGTTGCGCCCAGCCCTTGCGATCCAGTGCGAACAACTGCAGCGCGCGGACGATCGAAGGATCGCGCGCGATCGCCTGTTTCGCCGATTGCGCGACGGTCGGCTGCCACGGGCACAACGCATACGCCTGGTCGAGCCTGTCGGCGGCGAGGAAACCGTGAAAATCGGACTTGCCCGCCGCCTGCCGGTACAGGGTCTTCGCGCCCGCCGCATCGCCGGTGAGTTCGCTGGTGCGCGCGGCGAGATACGTCCAGCGCGAATCGTTGCGCTGCGCGTCCGGCATGCGCCTGATCGCGGCCAATGCGGCGCGCCAGTCGCTGCGGGCCAGCGCTTCGCGCACCCGCCATTCGTGCAGGCTGGCGTCGTAGGCGGTGTCGGGTACCGCAGCCAACCGGCGCGCGGATTGCGGCCCGTACGAGGCGACCGTCCACAGCGCGATCGGATACAGCACGCGCGCACGTTCGTCCGCGTTGAAGCCGAGCGCCTGCGCCACGCCGGGCAGCAGTGCCTCGGCCTGGTCGGGTGACGTCTTCGCGAGGCGCGCGAGTGCCCACGAAGCGACCAGGCGACTGCGCGCGGTCCGGGGCCAGCCCGCGACACCCGCGCTCGGTGCGTCGTTGTAGGTGGCGTAGGTATTCGCCGTCACGGCTGCATCGGCACCCATGCCGCGCGCGATCGCACGCATCACGCCGCCCTGGCCTTCGGCCACGGCCTTGTCGAAGCGTTCCCAGCGCAAGCCATCGTCAAGCCCGCCCTGCGTCGCCAGCTGCGCGAACGGCGCATCGCACGACGATGGCAGCGACTTGCCGTTGTCGCGCCACAACGCCTGCGCATCGGACGTCCATGCCGCATCCATGCGGCCGAGCGACTGCCGCGCCTGCAACTGCAGGCAGCGCAGGCCGGCATCGTCGATGTCGTCGTTCCAGTTAGCCAGGAATGCCTGCCATTCGTTGCGCTTCGCCAGCGCGCCCAGCCAGTCGTTGCGGAACGCGCGGGCAACGGGTTCACCGCGATGGCGTGCCAGGAAGCCGTTGCCGCGTTGCACCGGCAGCGTGTCCATGCGCTTGCGCAATGCGGTGTATTCCAGCCAGCCGCCGAGCGGGTGCCGCGAATACGAGTCGAGCAAGGCATCGTCGAGGGTGCCGCGGGCAGCGGCTTCGAAGGCTTCGCGCACCGCGGTCGTGGGCATCGCCACCGAGATCGGTGGATTGGCGCTGCGCGGCGGTGGCGTGGCCGTCTGCGCGCGTGCGCTGCCGGGCAGCAGGCTCGTGGTGAACACCAGTGCGGCCAGCAATGACGATGCGTGCTTGTGCATCGCCGGACTATAACCGAGCATCGATGAACGACTTTTCGGTGGGTGCTGCGATGTCCGCGTTGTTGATCTATCTGTTGCTCGGTGCCTGCGCGGGCGTGCTTGCGGGATTGCTCGGGATTGGTGGCGGTCTGGTGCTGGTGGGTGCGCTCGCATGGTTGCTGCCGATGCAGGGCGTGCCCGTCGATGCCGCGATGCACGTCGCATTGGCCAGCTCGCTGGCGAGCATCGTGTTGACCGCGGCGGCGTCCGCGCGCGCGCATCATGCCCGCGGCAGCGTGCTGTGGCCGACGGTTGCGTGGATGGTGCCGGGCGTGTTGCTTGGCGGATGGTTGGGCAGCCGCTTCGCCATCGCGCTCGACGATGGCGTGTTGCGCTGGTGCGTGGCGGGTTACTGCTTCCTGATCGCGGCACAGATGCTGCTGTCGAAGACGCATGTCGACAGCGGCGTGGTCGCAGCTCCGCGCGGCCCCGGTTACACGCTGGCGGGCAGCGGCATCGGCATCGTCTCGGCGATCGTCGGCATCGGTGGTGGCAGCCTCACCGTGCCCTTGCTGGTCTGGCGCGGTGTTGCGCCAGTGCGCGCGGTGGGCACGTCGTCGGCCTGCGGCATCTTCATCGGCATCGGCAGCGCGCTCGGTTACGCACTGCAGGCGCCGGCGGGCGCGGTGGCATTGCCCGGTGCATTCGGTTACGTCTACCTGCCGGCTGCACTCGGGGTGGCGCTGGCCTCGGTGTTCGCCGCGCCGTACGGCACGCGCTTGGCGCACGCGCTGAGCGGGCAGGCGTTGAAGCGGGTGTTCGCGGCGTTCCTGCTGCTGGTCGGCATCGCCTTCGCGTACAGTGCGCTGACCTGATTCGACCATTCGCCGGCGTATCGGAGCCGCACCATGCGTGCGCCGACCGGCCACAAAGGAGTCTTCGCATGCGCAGTGTCGTCCACGCCGTTTACGGTGAACCCGCCGAAGTCCTGGGGGTTGGCGAATCCCCGCTGCCGGAACCTGCTCCCGGCCAGGCGCGGGTGCGCATGCTGCTGTCGCCGATCCACAACCACGACGTGTGGACGGTGCGCGGCCAGTACGGCTACAAGCCGACCCTCCCGGCGATCGCCGGCAGCGAGGCCTTCGGCGTTGTCGACGCGCTGGGTGAGGGTGTCGAGGGCTTGGCGATCGGCCAGCGGGTGACCACCGCCGGCGCGCGTGGCGCGTGGGCGGAGTATTTCGTGGTGCCGGCGAATTCGCTGGTGCCGGTGCCGGACGCGATCGACGACGCCACTGCCGCGCAACTGGTGGCGATGCCGTTGAGCGCACTCATGTTGCTGGAAACGCTGGGCGTGGAGGCCGGCGACTGGATCGTGCAGAACGCAGCCAACGGCGCGGTCGGCAAGGCGCTGGCGATGCTGGCGCGCGCGCGCGGCATCCATGTGCTCAACCTGGTGCGGCGCGAGGAAGGCGTGGCCGAGATGGCCGAGCAGGGCATCGGCAATACGGTCTGCACCATGCATGAAGGCTGGAAGGCGCAGGCGCGCGAGCTGATGGGCGGTGCGCGTCCGAAGGCGGCGGTGGATTCGGTCGCCGGCCCGGCCAGTGGCGTGCTGGCCAGCCTGCTTGGCGAAAACGGTTTGCTGGTGTCGTTCGGCAGCATGACCGGCGAGTCGATGCAGATCCCGTCCGGCGAACTGATCTTCAAGCAGATCACGGTGAAGGGCTTCTGGGGCACGCCGGCCAGCAAGGCCTTGTCGTCGCAGGATCGCCGCCGCCTGATGGGCGAACTGCTGCAACGCGCGGCCAGCGGTGAACTGCAACTGCCGGTTGCAGCGACCTACGGGTTCGACCAGATCGGCGATGCCGTGCGCGATTCGCTGGTACCGGGACGCGCCAGCAAGGGCAAGATCCTGCTGCGTCCCTGAGCGAAGCGCTCAGCCTAGGGCGTGCTCCGGCACGTCCAGCTCCACCGACAAGGCCAGATGATCGGAGTGCGCCGCGGGCATCGCCTGCATGGTGGCGATCGCCAGCGCGGGCGTGACCAGCACGTGGTCGATCGCCCGTTGCGGGCGCCACGAGGGAAATGTGGGCACGCAGTCGGCCGGCGGCTGCAGCCGGGTATTGCGGTACAGGCCCTGCATCTCCGGACGATCCGGATCGCAGTTGAAGTCGCCCATCAACACCGCGTGCGGGTGGTCGCCGAGCAGTTCGGCGATGAAGTCGATCTGCGCCTTGCGCGACTGGCTGCCCAGCGACAGATGCGCCACCGCCACCGTCAGTGCGTCATCGCCATTGCCGAAGGTGCCGATCAGCACGCCGCGGCCCTTGACCCGGCCGGGCAGCGAATGCTCCTCGACCCGTTTCGGCTCCAGTTTGCTCAGCAGGCCGTTGGCGCTGGAGGCGACGCCGCCCATGCGGCGATTGGGCTGGTGGCTCCAGTAGGCGAAGCCACCGCGTTGCGCCAGGTAATGGGTCTGGTTGGTGAAGCCGGATCGCAGGCTGCCCGGATCCGATTCCTGCAGGCCGACGATGTCGTGCCGGCCTGCGAGTTCGGCAATCAGGTCCAGCGAGCCGCGCTTGTTCCCGGCCGGCAACACGTGCGACCAGCTGCGGGTGACGTAGTCCTGGTAGCCGCGGGTACTCGATCCCGCCTGGATGTTGGCGCTCAGCAGGCGCAGCCGGCGCGTATCCATGCGCGAGATGGCGTGGGGATCAGCCCTGCGGCGCGGCGGCGGCAGGTGCTTCGGCAGGTGCTGCGGGGGCAGCGGCATCCGTCGCTGCCGGGGCCGGGACCGGCACCGCTGCAAGCTTGGCGCGCTCGGCGACGATCAGCTGGTTGAGTACGCGGAACACGTCGTCCACCGACTTGCCCTTGACCCGGTACTTGCCATTCACGACGAAGGCGGGGGTGCTGGGCTGGTCGCCGTTGCTGAAGGCATTGAGGATGAACTGCTTGCCGCGGTTGATCTTGGTCGCCACCGCGAAGCTCTGCATGCTGCTGGCGAACTGCTTCGGATCCGCGCCGTAGGCGGCGTAGAACGCGGCAATCTGCTCCGGCGTGTCCATGCCGCGCTCGCCCTTGAGGGTCTTGTCGATGTGGATCGCACGGAACATCGCGTCATGGGTCTTGTCGACCAGGCCCATCGCTTCCGCGGCGTAATAGCCCTTGGCATAGTTGTCCCACGGGCCACCGAACGCGGCCGGCACGTAGACCATGTGCACGTCCGCCGGGAACTTTTCCTTCATGGCGCGCACGGTCGGCTGCACGGCGGCGCAGTACGGGCAGACGTAGCCGAACGCCTCGGCCACCTCGATGCGACCGTCGGTGGTTTCGAAGGGCTGGCCATTCGGGATCTCGGCGTAATCCACGCCCGCGACCAGCGGCGGTGCCTTGGCAGCGGCTTCCTCTGCGGCCTTGAGCGCCGCCTCGGCGGCCGCCTTCTGCGCAGGATCCTCGGCGCTGGCCTGCTTGGCGCTGGCAGCGGCGGGGGTGGCGGCCGTTTCGCTCACCGGAGCCGGTGCGTCGTTCTTGCAGGCGGCCAGCGGGAGCAGGGCGAGGAGCAGCAGGGCGTAGCGCGATGCGGTCATGTCGGTTCCGTTCGGCAGTGTCGTGTCAGGTGCGGGGCTTGGCGGCGGTCTTGGCGGGCGCGGCCTTCGGCTTGGGTGCGGGCTTGGCCTTGGCGGTCGGCGCCAGCGCAACCAGGATGCGCCTGGCGTTGACGAGCAACTCGTCATAGCTGTTGCCCAGCACCAGGTACTTGCCGGCGATGATCAGCGACGGCGTGCCCTCGATCTTGCTGCGCAGTTGGAATTCGCGGGCGTTCGCCGCCTTCGCCTGCAGGGTGGCTTCGTCGTTCTGCGCCTTGGCGAACGCCGCGGCATTCACGCCTGGCTGGCGCAGGTAGTAGGGAGTGAGTTGCGCGATCGTGGCCTTGCGCGGCAGTTCTTCGGTTTCGTGGATCGCGCGGAAGACCCGGTCATGGGTCACGCCGACCGCATTGGCCCCTTCGGCGATGAAGAACAGGCGCGCGTAGGCGTCGTTCGGATCGAACATCGCCGGTACCAGCACGAGTCTGGCGTTCGCCGGCATCGTGGCCTTCCACTTGTCGAGCATCGGCGCGAAATGCGCGCAGTGCGGGCACCAGTAGCCGAACACCTCGGCGACCTCGACCTTGCCGGGCGAGGGACGGTACGGCTTGCCATCCTCGATGTAGCGGTACTCGGTGCCCTCGGTCAGCCCGGGCAGCTGCTTCTGCGCGTGGGCCGGCAGGGCGAATGCGGACAGCAACAGCAAGGCGGACAACAGCAATGCACGCATCGACTCGACTCCGGCGATCAGGTGGACCGGGCGAGCTTGCGCACGCCGGGCGGAACGCATGGTGAAGCCGCGTCGCGTGGATCAGTGCGCGGCAGCGGCCGGCGAGGCGGATGCACGAGCATGCAGGCCTTGCACGTAGCTGCCCAGCGAGCGGATTTCCTCGTCGCTGAGCGGCTTGGCGACGCTGGCCATCAGGTTGAAATGCGCCGCATCCTTGTAGGTGCTGGTGCCCGCGCGGTATTCCTCGAGGCGACGCACCACGTAGGCGGTCTCCTGCCCGTGCAGCGCCGGGTAGGACGGGCCCGGGTTGCCGGCGCCGGACGGGCCGTGGCAAGCCATGCAGGCCGGGATGCCGCGGGCGGCGTCGCCACCGCGATACAGGCGTTCGCCGACCTGGTAGAACTTCAGGCCCTTGTTCGGACCAGCGGCGATGAGGGTGTCGTCGGCCACGCCGGAAGCAGCCTTCTGCGTGGCGAACCAGGCACCGAGGTCGCGCATGTCCTGGTTCGACAGCGGGGCTGCGTACGGCGCCATCAGCCCGGCCAGGCCGCCGATGCGCTCGCCGTGCTTGAACAGCGCGAGCTGCTGGGCGATGTAGCGTTCCGGCATGCCGGCGATGCGCGGGGCGTTCTGCTGCATCGCGTTGCCGTCCACGCCATGGCAGGCCGCACAGGCGCCGGCCTTGCTCTGGCCGGCCTTGGCATCGCCCCAGGTGGCGGGCTTGTCGTCCAGCGGCGCGGCCACGACCGGTGCGTTGTCGGGAACGGCGATGGCGGTGCTCTGGGCATACGCGGCGGCGGCCAGCACGAGGCAGGCAAGGCCGACAAGACCATGGACGCGGGCAAGACGCATGCGGAACTCCATACACAAGGCTGGTGCGGCCGGGAGCCGCTGAACTGGCGAATTATGGTCGGGTGGCGCATGACGGTCAAACCGCGCGCGACGGCTCTGGCAGCCGATTCCCGGCCCTCGGCGCCTGCTGCGTCGGGATGCAGGGTCGGGCTGCGACGCCGCGGCATGCGATCCTATGCCCATGGCCGTCCCCAATCCGTTCAACCGCGCCGACTACCTGCTGGCCGCGCACACCCATCGCCAGCTGCCGCCGGATGGTGGCCGCGAGGTCGCCTTCGCCGGCCGTTCGAATGCCGGCAAGTCCTCGGCGTTGAATGCGCTGTGCGGGCGCAATGCGTTGGCGCGGGTCTCCAAGACCCCGGGCCGGACCCAGCAGCTGGTCTATTTCGGCCTGCCCCCGCACGAGGGCAAGTACCTGGTCGACCTGCCGGGCTACGGCTACGCCAAGGTGCCGCAGGACCTGCAGGCGCACTGGCAGGCGTTCCTGGACGGCTACTTCGGCAGCCGCGATGCGCTGGCCGGGCTGGTGGTGGTGATGGACATCCGCCACCCGCTGAAGGACTACGACCGCTCGATGATCGGCTACGCGATGCGCCGGGGCCTGCCCGCGCATGCCTTGCTGACCAAGGCCGACAAGCTCTCGCGCGGCGCGGCGATGAATACCGTGCAGGCGGTGCGCAAGGACTTGTCCGCGACCTATGGCGACAGCGTCAGCGTGCAGGGCTTCTCCGGCGAGACCAAGCAGGGCGTGGACGAGTTGCGTTCGGTCGTTGCGGGCTGGCTGGAGCTGTAGGAGCGCCTTCAGGCGCGACCGTGCGATGTGTGGAGTGCATTCGCGGCTGAAGCCGCTCCTACGGTAGTTCCAGCAACGTCGCCGACATCGCTGGAAGTGTCAGTGTCCTGTCCAGCGCCACTGGCTTGCCGGTCAGCGCATCGCGTGCGCCGCGGCCGCGCAGGAAGGCGTCGCGTTGCGGCTATTCC
>JAVWUU010000004.1:0-57720 GCA_036666995.1 Thermomonas sp. | reverse complement strand
GCCTTCGCCGCTTGCCGCGCCCGCCACCAGGCCAGCGATGTCGACGAACTCGACCGCGGTCGGGATCACCTTCTGCGGCTTGACGATGTCGCTCAGGGCATTCAGCCGCGGATCCGGCACCGGCACGATGCCGACGTTCGGCTCGATCGTGCAGAACGGGAAATTGGCAGCGGCGATGCCGGCCTTGGTCAGCGCATTGAAGAGCGTGGACTTGCCGACGTTCGGCAGGCCGACGATGCCGCATTTGATGCCCATGTCGCGTGTTGCTCCGTTGTCGCCCGGGCTTGCCCGCGCGATGAAAGTTCGTAGTGGATCAGTCGGGTCGAGGCGTATGCAACCGCGTCATCGCATCCTGGAAATTGCCTTCCATCGCCAGTGGCAGCGCGCCGATGGCATCGTCGATGGCGCGCAGGATGCCCGCTTCATCGTCGCGCCCGGGCTTGCCGAGCACCCACGAGGTCACCCTGTCCTTGTGCCCGGGATGGCCGATGCCGACCCGCAGGCGGTGGAACTTGCCATGCCCGAGCAGGCGCATGGTGTCGCGCAGGCCGTTCTGGCCACCGTGGCCGCCGTCGAACTTGAGCCGCGCCACGCCGGGTGGCATGTCCAGCTCGTCGTGCGCGACCAGCATTTCCTCAGGCTCGATCTTCCAGTAGCGCAGTGCTGCAGCGATGGACTTGCCGGAGAGGTTCATGAAGGTCGCCGGCTTGAGCAGCCAGACGTCCCTGCCGGCCACCACCGCCTTCGCGGTCTCGCCGAACAACTTGCTTTCCAGCCCGAAGCGCACGCCCGCCTGTTCCGCCAGCGCGTCAATAAACCAGAACCCGGCGTTGTGCCGGGTTCGGGCGTGTTCGGGTCCGGGATTGCCCAGCCCGACGATGAGGCGCAAACCTGCCATCGAAAGCGACGTACTTCGAATTCAGGCCAGCGCGCGGCAGCCGCGCGCCGACATGAATCGAAAGATTACTTATCGTCCTTCTTCGCGGCCTTGGTCGCCGGCACTTCGGCGGCTTCCGGAGCGGCTTCCTCGACATCTTCCTTGCCGTGCTTGGCGATCACGACGGCGACGTCGTGTTCCTTGCCCAGCTTCAGCTCCGGGATCTCCACGCCAGCCGGCAGCTTCAGCTCGGACAGGTGGATGATGTCGCCGACCACGAGGTTCGACAGGTCGATCTCGATGAACTCCGGCAGGTCCTTCGGCAGGCAGCTCACTTCCACGTCGTTCAACTCGTGCAGCACCACCACGTCGGCAGCCTTGCCGGCCGGCGAAGTGTCCTGGTTGAGGAAGTGCAGCGGCACCTTGGCACGCAACGCCTGGTTGGCGTCCACGCGCTGGAAGTCCAGGTGCATGATGATCTGCTTGAACGGATGGCGCTGGATGTCGCGCAGCAGCACCTGCTGGACGTCGCCACCCAGGCTCAGGTCGAGGATGGACGAGTAGAACCACTCGTTCTGCTGCGCCAGCCACACCTTCTCGTGGTCGAGCTGGATGGCGACGGGCTGGAGCTCGCCACCGTAGACGATGGCGGGGATCTTGCCGGCCAGACGGAGGCGGCGGCTCGCACCCTTGCCTTCGACTGCGCGGCTTTCGACGTTGATTTCATGCGTTGCCATGTTGATTCACTCTTCTCTATTGCATTGGCACCGCCTCGCGGCGATGGAAACACTCACCCGCGACCAGATGAGTGGGATGCGACGCCGTTGAACGACGTCGCGGATTGTTGTCGTCAGTCGACGTAGAGCGAACTGACGGATTCGCCGAACGCCACCCGGCGGATGGTCTCGGCGAGCAGCTCGGCGACGCTGAGCTGGCGGATCTTCGGGCAGGCCTTGGCGGCGTCGGACAGGCGGATGGTGTCGGTCACCACCAGTTCGTCCAGTTGCGACTTGGTGACATTGTCGATCGCCGCACCGGACAGCACCGGGTGGGTGCAGTAAGCCGCGACCTTCAACGCGCCGCGCTCCTTCAGCGCGTTCGCGGCGGCGCACAAGGTGCCGGCGGTATCGACGATGTCGTCGACCAGCACGCAGGTCTTGCCCTCGACGTCGCCGATGATGTTCATCACCGTGGACACGTTGGCCTTAGGACGGCGCTTGTCGATGATCGCCAGGTCGGCGTCGTCGAGGCGCTTGGCGATGGCGCGTGCACGCACCACGCCGCCCACGTCCGGCGAGACCACGATCAGGTTGTCGGTGCCATGCGCGCGCCAGATGTCGGCGAGCAGCAGCGGCGACGCGTACACGTTGTCCACCGGCATGTCGAAGAAACCCTGGATCTGGTCCGCGTGCAGGTCGACCGTGAGGACCCGATCGGTGCCCACGGCGCCGAACATCTTCGCCGCGACCTTCGCCGTGATCGGCACGCGCGAGGACCTCGGGCGGCGATCCTGGCGGGCGTAGCCAAAGTACGGCACCACCGCAGTGACGCTGGCCGCCGAGGCGCGCTTGAGCGCGTCCACCAGCACCAGCAGCTCCATGAAATTCTCGGCGGTCGGCGCGTTGGTCGGCTGGATGATGAAGACTTCCTGCCGGCGCACGTTCTCCTCGATTTCGACCTGCACTTCGCCGTCCGAGAAGGTGCTGACCAGCGCCTTGCCCGGGCGCACGCCCAGTTCGCGGCACACCGCATCGGCCAGCGGCCGGTTGGCATTGCCGGAAAACACCAAAAGATTGCGATCGTCTTGCATGGCTTCGGTACCCGCTGCGCTCTGACCGTGGCGGTGCTGATGAACCGCGCGAGGAACATTGCGCGGCGAAGGAAATGCGGATCGTGCCGATGTATCTGTCGAGCAAACAACTGGCAGGGGCGGAAGGATTCGAACCTACGCATGCCAGGATCAAAACCTGGTGCCTTAACCGCTTGGCGACGCCCCTGCATTGAAACTTTCCATTGCATCCAGCAATGGCGACCTGTCCACGCCCCGCGCCAGCCAGGCATGGATGCCGGATGGAAGCGAGGCGAGCGCCGCTTCGGCGGATTCGCGATCCGCGAATTCGACGAAACAGCCACTGCCGGAACCCGTCAAACGCGGCCTGCCGATGCTTGCGAGCGTCGCGAACAGGGCCTCGACGGCGGGTTCACGGCGGCGCAGCACCGGCTCGAACGCATTGTCGAGCACAGCCCCTGACGAGGATGTTCCGGAAAGGAAGCCCGCTATTTTCGCGGGTGCAGCATTCCGCGTCAAATCAGGGGCTTGGAACAGGGCGGCCGTAGCGGCATGGACACCCGGGCTGGCCACCACGTACCAGGCCGGCGGCAGGTCGATGGCCGTGAGGACTTCGCCGACGCCTTCCGCCCAGGCATTGCGGCCATGGACGAAGACCGGAACGTCCGCGCCTAGCCCCAGCCCCAGCTCCGCCAGCCGCTCGACACCCAATTCCGTGCCCCACAACCGGTCGAGAACGACGAGCACGGTCGCCGCGTCCGAAGATCCGCCACCAAACCCGCCACCCATCGGGATGCATTTTTCGATGCCGATATCGGCACCTTGCGAACAATTCGCATGCATCTGCAGGATCTTGGCCGCGCGAACCAGCAAATCATCCGCCTCATCGACCCCCTCGGCACCGGCGCCGACGCGGGCGATCACACCATCGGCGCGAGCCCGCAGATGGATCACATCGCCCCAGTCCAGCAGCCGGAAGACCGTCTGCAGCGCGTGGTAACCATCGGCCCGGCGGCCGGTAATGCGCAGGAACAGGTTGAGCTTGGCGGGCGCAGGCCAGCGGCTCCAGCCTTCGGATGCGGGGAAGTCGCGCATGCGTGGGCTCAGTCCGTGCTCCAGCGATCCACGATCAGGCGAACCCGGTCGTTTCCGCGCTGGGCGTTCACCCGACCCGGCAGCGCGATGCCGCTTGCGGCATCCGCGCGCCAGTCCGCGTAGTCGATGATCCAATCCGCCTGCTCGATGCGCTGCAACTGCCCGTCCGCGCCGTAGGCCGCCTTGGCCTCGCCCAACACGGCCTCGCTGGCCCATGCCCCACGCACCCAACAGCCCAGGCCGGCGACCGGAATGTCCCAGCCTGTGTTGTCGCGCAGCAGGGTTGCGGCATCCGTGCCATGCAGCGGGCCATTCGGCACACCCTGCAAGCTCGCGCCTTCGGCACCCGCCTCCAGCACCCAGCCTTGCCGGGTCACCGGCGCGGTCAGCCCGACGCGCACCTGGCCGCTGCCCTGCATCCATTCGATGCGCCCGCTGCCACCGTCCTTGCCATTGGACAGGGCGACACGGCCGGTCATCGCCCACTCTGGCCTGGTGCAGTCGCCGGCAGCCAGGCCGAGCGCTTCGATACGCGCGCGATGGGCGGCCCGCGCCCCCGCCGTATCGACCAGATCGACCACCTGCGGCTGCGTCGGGATGGTCTGGCAACCCGCCAGCGCAAGCATCCCCGCCAGCGCGACCCAGACCCTTCGGTTCACGCGCCGGTGGCCTGCAGGGCGCGCTGCAGCGAACGGTTCTCGGGATCGAGCTTGCGCACGTCCTCGAAATACTTGCGCGCCTCCTCGCGCTCGCCGAGCACCCACAGCACCTGGCCGAGGTGGCTGCCGATGTCGGGATCCTTCTGCAGCGCATAGGCGTGGCGCAGGTGGCTGAGCGCCTCGCGCGGCTTGCCCAGGCGGAACAGCACCCAGCCGTAGCTGTCGATGATCGCGGCGTTGCCGGGTGCGGCCACGCGGGCGCGATCGATCAGTTCCAGCGCCTCGCGATAGCGCGTGGTGCGGTCGGCCAGGGTGTAGCCCAGCGCATTGAGGGTGTTCACGTCGTCCGGCGAGATCACCAGGATCCGGCGGAAATCGGCCTCGGCCTTGGCGATGTCGTCGCGGCGCTCCCACAACAGCGCGCGCGAGTACAGCAGCGCCTCGTCGTCGGCGAACGCCGCCAGGCCGCGCGCGTAGGCATCCAGTTCGCCGGCGGCGTCCTTGTCCTTGAGCCTCAGCTCGGCCTCCAGCAGGTAGCCGTCGCGTCGCGCCTCCTCTTCCAGGGTCGCGTCGGACTGGATGGCACGAAGCTCTTCATACGCTGCGGGCTGGCGGCCCATCGCATGCAGCACGCTGGCACCGCGCAGCCGCGCAATGCCCTGCACGCCTTCGCCCGGCACATTGGCGTACCAGCCACGGGCATCTTCGTAACGCTCCAGCAACTCGGCCAACTGGCCCAGCAGCAGACGCCGCATCGGATTGGGGTGGGTCGCTTCGCGCTTCAGCTCCTCGTAGAGCGCGGCCAGCCCGGCTTTGTCCTTGGCCTTGTCCAGCAGCATCGCGCGCTGGGCGTGGCTGGCGTCGTCCTGCGCACCCCACGAAAGCACCTGCGCGGCCTTCGCGCTGTCGCCGAGGGCATCGTATTCGCCGGCCAACGACCAGCGCAGCGGGGGTGACAGCTTGGCGGCATCCTCCAGCCCGGCGAGCAGGCCGCGCGCCTCGTCCAGCTTGCCGCCCTCGCGCAGCAGCTGCGCGCGCAACAGGGCGACCCGCGGTTCGCCCGGATAGCGCTGGACGATCTCGCCGACGATGCGATCCACCAGCGCCGGTTGCTCGAGCCGCTGCGCCAGCCCGCCAAAACCCAACCAGGCCTGCAAATCATTGGGCAGCGCCTGGTCGTCGACGATGCCGTCGATCATCGCCACCACCAGCTTCTGTTGCTTGCCGACCGCACCGAACAGGGCCGCCAGCGCGCTGCGCCAGCCTTTCCCGCCCTCTTCGGCGAGCAACGCGCGCAGTTCCCGGCGGGAGGCACGCTTGTCGCCGGCACGCAGTGCGAGTCCCGCGGCAACCATGCGTTGCGCCTGTCCGCCTTCAGGGGCGAGCGACTGCCAGACCTTGAAGGCGTCGCGGGCCAGGGCGTCCTCGTCCGCCAGCAGGGCGATGCGGGTGGCGCGCTCGGCCAGGACCGGGTCATTGGCGCTGCGGGCCGCCTGCAGGTACTGGCGCGCCGCTTCAGGCAACTGCCCCGCCTGCAGGGCGAATTCCCCGGCGAGGCTGGCTTCCATGGGATCCGTCGCGACGGTCGTCGGCTTCGGCTTTGAAGCCCCCATGGCGAGGCCGGGAGCGAGCAATGCCGCCAACAGCAGCAGGCGTGGACCAGCGTGTTGCAGGATGGGCATGGGGCGGGCCGGTACAATGACGGATCGGGCCAGCAGCTTATCGCAGGCACCTGAACGGATTTCCCGCATGGCCTTGCACGTCCTCGGCATCAACCACCAGACCGCGCCGGTCAGCCTGCGCGAGAAGGTGGCGTTCGCCCAGGATTCGCTGGCACCGGCGTTGGCGTCGCTGCGCGCCTTGCCGGAGGTGCACGAGGCCGTGCTGCTGTCGACCTGCAACCGCACCGAGCTGTACGCGCATTCGGACGATGACGGCCAGGCGCTGGCCGGCTGGCTGGCCACCCATCCCGAGGCCGGCGGCGACCTGCATGCCTATCTCTACCGCCACCGCGACGCCGATGCCGTGCGCCATTTGTTCCGGGTGGCGAGCGGGCTCGATTCGCTGGTGCTGGGCGAGCCGCAGATCCTCGGCCAGGTGAAGCAGGCCTGGTCGGCGGCGCGCGACGCCGGCGCCCTGGGCGGCCAACTGGATCGGCTGTTCCAGCAGGCCTTCGCCACCGCCAAGCGCGCGCGCACCGACACCCGGATCGGCGCCAATCCGGTCTCGGTGGCGTCGACCGCGGTGCGGCTGGCGCAGGAGAGCTTCGCCCGGCTCAGCGAATCGACCGTGCTGCTGATCGGCGCCGGCGAAACCATCGAACTGGCCGCCCGTCACCTCGTGGAAGCCAAGGCGCAGCGCCTGCTGGTCGCCAACCGCACCCTCGCCCACGCGCAGGAACTGGCCAGCCGCCACGGCGGCATGGCGCTGCCGCTGGCCGAGCTCGACAAGCACCTGGCCGAGGCCGACATCGTCATCTCCGCCACCGCCAGCCGCACGCCGATCCTGCATCGCGCGCAGGTCGAACATGCGCTGCGGCTGCGCCGGCATCGGCCGATGCTGCTGCTGGACCTGGCGGTGCCGCGCGACATCGACAGCGACGTCTCGGGACTGCGCGACGTATTCCTCTACACCGTGGATGACCTGGAACGGGCGATCGAGGACAACCGCCGCGGTCGCCGCGAAGCCGCCCAGCAAGCCGAAGCCATCATCGAATTGCAGACCGCGCGTTTCGTCGAGCACTGGCAGGCCAGCGGTCGCCAGCAACCCCTGCTGCGTTTGCGCGCGCATGGCGACGCCGCGCGGGCGGACGCATTGGCCAAGGCTCGCGCGCAACTCGCCGCCGGCATGCCGCCCGAACAGGCGCTGGACCTGCTGGCGCACACACTGACCAACCGCTTGCTGCATGCGCCCACGGTCGCCTTGCGCGAGGCGGCACTCAGCGGCGACGGCGACCTGGCCCGCGCGGCGGAAAAGCTGTTCCCTGCCGCCGGCACGGACAGCGCCGACGCATGACCCCTGCCCTGCGCCGCAAACTCGACGCGCTGGTGGAACGGCGCGAGGAAGTGGAACGCCTGCTGGCCGATCCCGCGATCGCCGCTGACCAGCATCGCTTCCGCAACCTGTCGCGCGAGTTCGCCACGTTGCAGCCGGTCGCCGATGCGCTGGCCGCTGAAGCGCAGGCGCGCGCCGACCTGGCCGCCGCCGAGGCGATGCGCAGCGATCCTGAACTGCGCGAACTGGCCGACGACGAAATCGAGGCCGCCAACGCACGCCTGCAGCAACTCGAAGGCGAGCTGCTGGCGCAACTGGTGCCGAAGGATGCGCGCGACGGTGGCGGGCTGTACCTGGAAGTGCGTGCGGGCACCGGCGGCGACGAGGCCGCGATCTTCGCGGGCGACCTGTTCCGCATGTATTCGCGCTACGCGGAAACGCAGGGATGGCGCATCGAAGTGGAATCGGCGAGTCCCGGCGAGCACGGCGGCTACAAGGAGCTGGTGGCGCGCGTGGAAGGCGATGGCGCCTACGCGAAGCTCAAGTACGAATCCGGCACCCACCGCGTGCAGCGCGTGCCGGCCACGGAATCGCAGGGGCGCATCCACACCTCGGCGGCGACGGTGGCGATCATCGCGATCGAACCGGGCGGCGACACCGACATCGTGATCAATCCGGCCGACCTGCGCATCGATACGTTCCGCTCCTCCGGCGCCGGCGGCCAGCACGTCAACAAGACCGAATCGGCGATCCGCATCACCCATATTCCCACCGGCGTGGTGGTCGAGAACCAGACCGAGCGCAGCCAGCACGCCAACCGCGACAAGGCGATGAAGCGCCTGCAGGCGATGCTGGTGGATGCCGAACTCGAGAAGCGCACCGCCGCGACCGCCGCCGACCGCAAGCTGCAGGTGGGCAGCGGCGACCGCAGCCAGCGCATCCGCACCTACAGCTTTCCGCAGGGCCGGATTACCGACCACCGCGTCGAGGGCCTGACCCTGTACGACCTGCCCAACATCATCGAGGGCGACCTCGACCCTCTAGTCCTGCGCCTGCAGCAGGAACAGCAGGCCGAAGCACTCGCCCGACTGGCACTGGAGCCTTGAGCATGGACGACACCACGATTTCACGCGCCGGACCGGCCGACCTCGACGCGCTCGCGCAGCTGTTCGACGCGTATCGCCAGTTCTACCAGCAGCCGTCCGATCTCCCGCTCGCACGGCAGTGGCTGCGCGAACGCCTGCGCTTCGGCGAGTCGGTGGTGCTGGTCGCCAGGCGTGCCGGCACTGCCGTCGGCTTCGTCCAGCTGTACCCGATGTTCTCCTCAGTACGCACCGCGAAGACCTGGATCCTCAACGACCTGTATGTCGATGCGGCAGCGCGACGCGGAGGGATCGCCCGCGCATTGCTGGAAGCCGCGGCCAAGTTCGCGCGCGAGGATGGCGCGATGGGCATCTCGCTGGAAACCACGCAGGACAATGCCGCCGCACGCGCGCTGTATCGCGCTGCCGGCTGGAACGAGGACGCGACCCAGTGGTATTCGCTGTCGTTCTCCAGGCAGCACCACTGATGCGGCCGGCACGGGGCCGGCCTACACTCGGCGCATGACTGCCGCTTCGGATTTCAAGCCACTGTCGTTGTGCGTGCTGACCGTGTCGGACACGCGCAGCGCGGACAACGACACCTCCGGCGATTACCTCTGCGATGCATTGCGCGATGCAGGCCATGGCCTTCATGAACGCGCCATCGTCCGCGACGACAAATACGCGATGCGCGCACTGGTCTCGCGCTGGATCGCCGATGCCGACGTGGACGGCATCATCGTCACCGGCGGCACCGGGTTCACCGGCCGCGACTCGACGCCGGAAGCCCTGTTGCCGCTGCTGGACAAGCGCATGGATGGCTTCGGCGAGCTGTTCCGCGCGATCAGCTTCGAGGAGATCGGCACGTCGACGCTGCAGTCGCGCGCCTTCGCCGGCCTGGCCAACGCCACTTTCCTGTTTGCGTTGCCGGGGTCGACATCGGCCTGCCGCACCGGCTGGGACAGGATCATCGCCGCGCAACTCGACGCACGCACCAAACCCTGCAACCTCGCCAATTTGAAGCCCCGGCTCAAGGAGTGACGATGGCCCTCGATACCACTTTGCGACTGCTCAGCAAGGCCAGCGGCCTGACCGTGGTCGACATCGCCACCGCCATCCCGCGTGCCGGCGTGAGCACGGTGAATGCCTGGTTGCGCGGCGAGAAGCTGCCCGGCAAGGACCAGGTCGATGCATTGGCGCGCACCTTCGGCGTGCCGGCGGGCGCACTGCTGTCGGAACTGGCCAGCACCCTCGATCCGGCGCGAACCAAGGGCGAGCACGACCTGCTCGCCGCCTATCGCAGCCTCGGCACCCGCCAGCAGGGTGCATTGCTGGAAGTGGCACGCAGCATGAAGCCGGCGAAGCCGCGGAAATGAGCAAGCTCAAGCGCAAGGACTACGAGGCGCTGCTGCAGCCGCTGCAGACCGAGCTGGCGAACATGGCGCGCTGGGTGCAGCACACCGGCCAGCGGCTGGTGGTGGTCTTCGAGGGCCGCGATACCGCCGGCAAGGGTGGCGCGATCAACGCGATCCGCGAACACCTCAACCCGCGTCAGTGCCACGTGGTCGCACTGCCCAAGCCGACCGATCGCGAAACCGGCCAGTGGTATTTCCAGCGTTATGCGGCGCAGTTGCCGGCGGCGGGCGAGATCGTCCTGTTCGATCGCAGCTGGTACAACCGCGCCGGCGTGGAAAAGGTCATGGGCTTCGCCAGCGATGCGCAGGTCGAAGCCTTCCTGCACGCGACCCCGCAGTTCGAACAGCAACTGGTCGACGACGGCATCCTGCTGTTCAAGTACTGGCTGTGCTGCGACCAGGAACAGCAGGAGAAGCGCTTCGCCGAACGGCTGGAAGATCCACTGAAAGGCTGGAAGCTGTCGCCGATCGACCTGGAGGCGCGCAAGCGCTACCGCGACTACACCCGCGCCCGCGAAGACATGCTCAAGGCGACCCATACGGCGCATGCGCCGTGGACGCTGGTCGACTTCAACGACCAGAAGCGCGGCCGCCTGGCCTTGATCCGCGACCTGCTGGATCGCCTGCCCGACACCGCGATTGATGCGCCGAAGATCGAATTCCCGAAGCTGTCCACGAAACCGGCGAAGGAACGCTACGGCGTGCTCAAGCCGATCCCGCCGTTCAAGACCTGAGGTTCAGGGCTTGGCCGGCGCCGCTGCCGGCGATGCAGGCTTGGTCGAAACCGGCGGCCACGGCAGCCCGGCCTGCTTCGCCACGGCGGCGTAGCGCGGGTCATCGCGATAGCGCAGCAGCAGGGCGTCGTACAGCAAGGTCTGCATGCCTGGATCGCGCGCCTTCCATGCGCGCTGCAGCCACTCGAACACGGCATCGGGATCGCCACGGACGGCGTAGACCTCCGCGATCTGCATCGCATAACCCTCGGCATAGCTGTCGATGGCGGCCTGCAGGGTTGCTTCCGCGGCCGCGCGATCCGGGCCGATCTGCGCTGCCAGCGCCAGTGCGAAGTCTTGCCACGGACCGGGCGGTTCGGCATCGGCGGCCTTCTGCGCGCTTGCAGGATCCTTGCGCAACACGTTCGCCATCGCCTGCATGTAGTGGTTGTAGATCGCGGCAGGTTCGATCTCGATCGCCTTGGCGATTGCCTGCTCCGCTTCGTCGAGCCGACCCATCGACATCAGGTACCACGCCAGGGCCCGATAGACGTAGGCATTGCGTGGATCCAGCTTGAGCGCCTTGCGGGTCAGTTCGACCGCTTGCGCCAGGTCGCCCTGGCTGGCTCGCGCCAGTCCCAGCATGTAGAGCGCATCCGCATCATCCGGCGCCAACTCCACGGCGCGCTTGAGCTCGGCCTCGGCGCCATGCCAATCGAAATCGCGTTGCATCAGAAGGTAGCCGCGGGCGATCCTCGTCGACGCCTTGTCCGGCGCGAGCCGCATCGCCTGCACGATGGCGTCGTCCGCCTGCGCGAACGCATGTTCGGCCTGCTCGCCCGACAACACGCCGCCGGCCAGGGTATCGATCAGCATGCGCGCCTTCCACGCATAGGCCAGCGCGTAGGTCGGGTCGAGCTCGATGGCACGGTCGTAGCGCTTGACCGCATCATCCAGCAGGGTGGCGGAACGCGCAGCCATGTAGGCGTCGTACGCCTCCAGGTTCTGATTCGGCGGCCGATCGCTCTGCGCCTTTGGCGCGGAAGCCGGCTGCAGGCGGGACTTCAGGGCCGTGGCGACCTGCGCGGTGATCTGGTCCTGCAGGGCGAACAGGTCCTTGTACGGGCGGTCGAAACTTTCCACCCACAGGGTGCTGCCGTCGGCGGCCTTGGTCAGGGTGGCGCTGACCCGCACGGTGTCGCCGACCCGGCGCACGCTGCCTTCCAGCAGGTGGCTGACGCCGAGCTTGCCGGCGATGGTCTTGGTGTCTTCCTTGCTGTCGCGGAACTCGAACGAGGACTTGCGGCTGATCACCCGCAACCCGTCGATCCGCGACAGCGCGATGATGAAGCCCTCCGACAAGCCATCGGAGAAGTACTGCTGGTCCTTGTCGCTGCTCTGGTTGTCGAAAGGCAGCACCGCGATGGAATTGCCGGCGGCCACGGCCTGTGCGGCCTGCGCGGGCGACGTGCGGTCCACCAGGCGGTCGGTCAGCAGCAGCACCACCGCGATCGCCAGCACGCCGATGATGATCAGGTCGGTGCGACGCTTGACCTTGCGCGCGTCCGGCGCGTTGTCGTCGACCTCGCCTTCGAGTTTCAGGCCCTGGCTGGTGAACTCGTAGCGCCAGGAGAACGCGATCCACAGCGGGAAGCCGATGGCCGCGGCGATCAGGAACCAGCGGGTCGCGGACTCGGGCGCGCCCAACTCCGGCCCGAGCTGGGCGATGCCCTGCGCCAGCGCCCACACCGAACCGATGTAGAGGATCGCCGCACGCGGCACGTTGCGACGCTTCAATTCCCCGATGAACTTGCCGATCATGCCGCGTCCATTCCGGCCCCTGTCCCGATTCTTGCATAACGCAGGCGCAAGACGGGGCAGGACAGGCTCATGTGAAGGTCAGCCGATGGTGAAGCCGCTGCCTGTCACCACCGAATCCGCCGGCAAGGTGGAACGCGACACCGCATCGACCCGCGACAGCGGCGGCCCCACGTGCAGCCAGCGCGCCAATGCGTCGATGGCTTCCGCTTCGCCGATCGCCAGTACCTCCACGCTGCCGTCGGCAAGGTTGCGCGCGTGCCCGTCCAGCCCGAGGCGCGTCGCTGCATCGCGGGTGGAGGCGCGGAACCACACGCCCTGCACCTTGCCGCGAACGATGAACAGCGCCGTCGGCATCAATCGGCCTTGGGTCCACCGGCCGCAGCGATGTCCTCTTCCAGCATCCGCGCGCTGACCGGGCCGGTATACATCTTCACCACCGCGCCATCCGGTCCGATCAGGTAGGTGAACGGAAGCCCGCGCGGGGTTTCGAAATCGGCCGGCGGGTTGTACACGTCGACCAATGCCATCGGATACACCACCGGATGATTCACCAGGAACGCGCGCAACGCGTCCTCGGTGGTGTCCTCGTAGGCCAGGCCGACGACCACGATGTGTTCGCGCATCGCGTCCAGCGCGGACAGTTCGGGCATTTCCTTCAGGCAGGGTCCGCACCAGGTCGCCCAGAAATTGACGATGGCCCATTTGCCGCGTTGCCCGGCCAGGTCGAACGCCTTGCCGTCCAGCGTCGTCACCCGCAGCGACGGGAACATGATGTTCGGCTGCGCCGCCTTGGGCGCGGCCTGCGGCCTGGAAACAGGTGCCGGCGTGGCGGGTGCAGCAGGTGCAGCGGGTGCAGGTGCCTCGGGCTTGCAGCCGGCGAGCGTGAGCAGCACCAGCACGGCGATGACGATCAGGCGGGACATCTTCACTCTCCGGGAATGCGGTCGTACACGCAGGACACGCGCTGCTTGAGCAGGTCGCGCAAGGGCATCCGCAAGCCGTCGATGACATCCATCACCGCGATGCCCAGTGCATCGTCGCGATGCGGCAGGTGCGCCTCGACGACCGGCACGCGCAGGCGCGCGGCCTCGTACAGTTCGCCCAGGGTGACGTCGTCGAGGTCGCGGGCGAGCAGCCACTCGCCGCCTTCGGCGCGGCTGACCACGTTGATCGCCGCCATCTGCCCCAGCAGGTCCTGGATCAGGCTGTCGGTGAGGATCGGCTCGAGCTGCTGGATCTCGTCGCTGTGCAGGCCCTTGCCTCGTGCACGCGCCTGGTGGAAGCGACCCAGCATGCGCAGCAATCCATACAACTCGTAGCCATGCGGGAGCCGCAACGCCACCGGTTGGTAGCGGAACGCCGACATCGATGACGCGAACGAGGCGCCGAACAGGATGGAGGTCCAGCCCAGGTAGATCCACAGCATCAGGATCGGGACCAGGGCGATGGCGCCGTAGATCTTCTGGTACGAATCGAAGCTGCCCAGGTACAGGGCCAGGCCCGACTTCACGCTTTCGAACAGGACCACCGACAGCGCTGCGCCGGCCAGCGCATGGCGCCACTTGACCGTGCGGTGCGGCACCACCTTGAACACCGCGGCGAACGCCAGCAACTCGATCAGCATCGGCGCCAGCCGCAGCATCACTGCTTCCAGCCAGCGCCCCGGCATGGTTTCGAAAATCGCCAGCGCGAAGAAGCGGGTGGACAGCGCCAGGCTTGCCGCCGCCACCAGCGCGCCCAACGTGAGCACGGTCCAGTACACCAGGAAACGGCCGAACTTCGGCCGCGCGGTGGGCACGCGCCAGATCCGGTTGAAGATCGCCTCCACGCTGGTCAACGTCACCAGCAGCGAGACCACCAGCGCCAGCGCGCCGGCGGTCGTCAGCGACTTCGTGTTCGCCGAGAACGTGCTCAGGTACTCCTGCACCTTGCTGGCAGCGCTCGGCACGAAGTTGGCGAAGATGTAGGTCTTGAGGCTGGCGCTCCACACGTCGAACACCGGGAACGCCGAGAGCACGCCGAACACCACCATCGACAGCGGCACCAGCGCGAACGCCGTGGTGTACGACAACGCGCCGGCGGCCTCGAACAGGCGATCGCCGAGGAAGCGCTTCAGCACGAAACGGCCGAAGCTGCCGGCGCGTGCGCGATCACGCAAGCGATCGCTCCAGCGGTTAAGGGAATCCAGTGGCTCCATCGTCCAAGCCTAACCGATGCCCCGTGCGCGTCGCATCGCCTATGCTTCGCACTCCTCTGAAGACGACGCGCGGCATGCCCGAGATCCTGGTCCTGTATTACAGCCGCGGCGGCTCGGTGGCGCGCCTGGCGCGCCAGGTCGCGCGCGGCATCGGCGAGGTCGATGGCATGCAGGCACGCCTGCGCACCGTGCCGCCGGTGTCGCCGGTCACGCAGGTCGCCAGCCCGCCCGAACCCGAGGAGGGCGCGCCCTACGTGGACAAGCGCGACCTGGCGGAATGCGCGGGCCTGCTGATCGGCAGCCCGACCCGCTTCGGCAACATGGCCGCGCCGATGAAGCACTTCATCGACACCCTCGGCGCGGAATGGGCAAGCGGCACGCTGGATGGCAAACCGGCGGCGGCGTTCACATCCACCGCGACCATGCATGGCGGCCAGGAATCGACCCTGCTGACGATGCTGGTGCCATTGCTGCATCACGGCTGCGTGATCAGCGGCATCCCGTTCACCGAACCTGCGCTCAGCACCACCCGCACCGGCGGCACGCCCTACGGCGCGAGCCATGTCGCCGGCGCGCAGGACGATCCGGAACTCAGCGAGGACGAAGCGTTACTGGCGCGTGCGCTGGGTCGCCGCGTCGCCACGCTCGCGGCACGGTTGCAGGCATGAACCCGTTGCGACCGCTCGCGCTCGCCCTGCTCGCGCTGGCCGTGTTCTATGGCATCTGGTTCGCCAACGATGCGCACCTGCTGACCGGCCTGCTGGTCTTCGTGCTGCCGCCGTTGCTGCTGGCGATCGCGGCATGGCGTGGATGGCGACGCGCCAGCTTCACCGCCGGCGTCTTCGCCCTGCTGTGGTTCTGCCATGGGGTGATGCTGGCCTGGTCGGAACCGGCGCAGCGCTGGATGGCCCTGGTCGAAGTCGCGCTGTCGCTTGCGATCATCTATGCCGCCTGCATGCCGGGCGCACGCGCGCGTCGCGACAAGCAGCACAGCAAGGCGGGATGAACAGCGACCCGCGCATGGCCGGCCTGGCGCCGGCGGTTGTCGCGCTCGTGCATGCGGGCGCACGTGCACTGCGCGACGGCCAGCCGCAGCAGGCGGAACAACACTTCCGGCAGGCGTGCGCGCAGGCGCCTGCGCATGTCGAACCGTTGCGTTACCTGGCGATCCTGCAACTGCACACGCGTCGTGCGTCGATGGCGATGCAGAGCCTGCAGCAGGCCTTGGCGATGGCACCCGATGACGCACTGCTGCATTGCGACCTCGGTACCGCGCAGTCGGCCACGGGCGATATCGACGCCGCGCTCGCCAGCTGGCAGCGCGCCTGCGACCTCGATCCCGCGCAGCCGATGCCGTGGTTCAACCTGGGCCGCAACCTGCAGCAGCTCGGGCGCACCGACGAGGCCATCGCCGCCCTGCGGGAAGCGGTCGCGCGCGCGCAGGACGCGCTACCGGCGAAGATCCTGCTCGGCGATGCGCTGGTGCACGCCGGCCGCTTCGACGACGCCACTTCGCGCTATCGGGATGCGCTGCTCCTGCATCCTGCCTGCGGCGACGCCTGGCGCGGCCTCTCCAACATCAAGACCCGCGCGCTCGACGCCGCCGACGCGATTGCGCTTGAAACCCAGCTGCAGCGTCGCGACGTCGTCGACAGCGACCGCGTGGCGATGGGCCACGCGCTCGGCAAGCTGCGCGAAGATCACGACCAGCATCGCGAGGCGCATGCCGCGTTCGTGGCGGCCAATGCGGTGCAGGCGCGCCTGACGCCGTGGAGCCGGCAGGCGTTCGAGCGCTACGTAGAACAGGCGCTGGCCGCGACACAGACGCTGCCGGCACCGCTCGACCCGAGCCTCGGCAGCGAAGTCATCTTCGTGGTGGGCCAGCCGCGTTCGGGTTCGACGCTGTTCGAGCAGATCCTGGCTGCGCATCCCGACGTGGAAGGCGCCAGCGAACTGCCGGACCTCGGCATCGTCATCCAGCGCGAATCGATGCGCCGGCAGATGGCGTATCCGCAATGGATCGCGCAGGCCACCGCCGACGACTGGCAACGGCTGGGCCGCGAGTACCTCGCGCGTACCGCGCGCTGGCGGGCGACGCGGCCGCGCTTCACCGACAAGCTGCCGGAGAACTGGAAACACGCGGGCATCCTGCGCGCGATGCTGCCTGCAGCCACCGTCATCGAAACCCGCCGCGATCCGCTGGAAACCGCGTGGTCCTGCTTCAAGCAGCAGTTCTACAGCCAGCCGCATTTCGGCAACGACATCCTCGACATCGCCGCGCACATCCGCGGCTGCGAGCGCGCGATGGATGCATGGCGCGCGCGCGATCCTGCGCGCATCCGCCTGCATCGCTACGAAGACCTGCTGGCCGATCCCGAACCGCGCATCCGCGCCCTGCTCGACGATTGCGGACTGGCCTTCGACCCGGCATGCCTGGCCTCGCACCAGGCCAGGCGCAACGTGCGCACCGCCAGTGCCGCACAGGTGCGCCAGCCGCTGCGGCGCGATACCGCACGAGCGGACGCCTACGGCGCGTTGCTCGACCCCTTGCGCGCGGCACTCGGGCGATCCGGCGCCTGAAACGGTGTCGCGTGACCCGGTTTTGGCGGACAATCCGCGCATGGACAACCTGCTGATCGTCACCACTGGCGGCACCATCGACAAGGTGTATTTCGACGCGAAATCCGACTACCAGGTCGGCGAGCCGCAGATCGGCCGCATGCTGCAGGAGCTCGGCGTCACCTTCCGCTTCCACGTGATCCCGCTGCTGCGCAAGGACTCGCTGTTCGTCGACGACTCCGACCGCCAGCTGCTGCGCGCCACCATCGCCGCACAGGACGAGACCTGCGTGCTGGTGACCCACGGTACCGACAGCATGGTCGAGACCGCACGCGTGCTGGCCGGGATCGAAGGCAAGACCATCGTGCTGACCGGCGCGCTCAGCCCGGCGCGCTTCGAGGGCTCGGACGCGGAGTTCAACATCGGCTGCGCGGTTGGCGCGGTGCAGTCCCTGCCCGCAGGCACCTACATCGCGATGAATGGACGCATCTGGGATCCACTGAAGGTGCGCAAGAACGTGGACGCGAACCGGTTCGAGGCGATCGGCTGAGCGCGTGCCGCGACAGGCGGCCGCCCCACTCCGATCCAAAAGAGAACCCCGGCCGAGACCGGGGTTCTTCGCATCCACTCGGGGCCGATGCGATTACATCGTGATGCTCCAGCTGTTGATGTAGCCGGTATCGCTGCTGGCACGATCCGCGACGCGCAGCTTCCATGCGCCGTTGATGGCTTCGCTCGACAGGTTGGTGGTGAAGGTCTTGATCACGTTGTCCGCGCTGCCGCCGGTGCGGTTCTGCAGGTTGTACACCGTGCCGTCCGGCGCGATCAGGTCGACGATCAGGTCGCCGCTGTAGGTGTGCACGATGTTGACCGCCACCGCGGTGTTGCTGGGGGCATTGCCGGTGCGGCCCGAGACGGTGATGGTGCTGGTGATGCCCGTCGCGTTGTTGTCCGGGATCGCCACATCGGTGCCGTTGGTGTAGGTCTGCGTGGTGCCGCCGCCACCGCCGGTGGTGTAGCTGCCGGTGAGGGTTGCCCCGGAGAACGCGGTGTAAGCCTTGATCAGCACCTGGTAGGTGCCGACCTGCGCGGTCGCGATGTTGCAGGTGCCGGCGTTGCCGCTGGCATCGGCCTTGCAGTCGTAGCTGGTCGTGGTCGGCGCGCTGCCGAATTTCACGTACATGTCGGCATCGCCGGTGCCGCCGGCGCTGACGAACTTGAGCCCGGTCGAACCCGCCGGAACCGCCAGCGTCCACAGCTGGCTGCTGCCGGCCGCGCCGGAGATCGGCTTGGCCACGCCATTCGCCAACGCACCACCGCTGCCTCCACCCCCGGTGGATCCCTGAGTCTTGGCCAGCTCGCCAAGGAAGGCCAGCGCGAACTGGGCGAACTTGACGCTGGGCTGCGCCGTGTTGCCCATGCTGGCCAGGGTGTCCGACGTCGTATGGATGTTGGGATTCGAGCCACCGGCGGAGGTGCCGGCCTCGAACATCATCGCCGCCGGAAAACCGGCGCTCGTCCACGAGGCATGGTCCGAGCAACCATAGCCGCAGGTGTAGGTGCCGCGGGTGTGGCCCAGTGGTGCGAGGTACGCATCGAACAGCTGGTTGAAGAAGGTCTTCAGGTCCGCATTGGAGTAATCGGTGATCAGCCGCATGTTGGTCGCCGAGCCCGACTGGTAATTGGTCATGTCCAGTTGCAGCACGCCCACGACATTGGTGCCAGCGTTCTTGAACGAGGTGGCAATCGCGTTGGAGCCGCGGAGACCGACTTCCTCGGCGGCATAGCCCATCACCTTCACCGTGCGCTTGGGCTTCCAGCCATTGGCCAGTGCGACCCGCAGCACCTCCGTGATGGTCGCGATGCCGGAGGCGTCGTCATCCGCGCCCGGCGCGACCACGCTGTTACCGCCACTGCCGCTGATCGAATCGAGATGGGCACCGATCACCACGACCTCGCTGGCCAGCTCGTTGCCCTGGATGGTGAGGATCACCGAAGGCTGGGTGGAGCAGTTGGCGCAGGTGGACAGCTCGCTGGTGACGTCGCTGCGCCCGGCCGCCAGGCCTTGCCACGTGGTACGGATCCACTCCGCCGACGTCTTGCCGGTGGGGCTGCTGTAGTACCGGTTCTGGTAGCCCTGCAGTTGGGTGATGACCTCCTGGATCTTCGTCGACCCGGCCTGCGACAGCCACGGCCCCACCGTGCCCTGGTTGTCGATGGTGTAGTTCGCGGCCAGCGACCGGGCCACCGCGCCCGCCGAACGGTCGTCGCGCAGGAATGCCTGCGCCGCGGCAAGCGTGCGGAACGCGAAGTAGCCGCCGCAGCGGCGTTCCATCCTGTGGATGTCTTCGCTCAACACGCTCAATTCGCCGGCACGGATCTCGCCGATCACCAACGGCTGGCCCAGGCTGTCGCGGTGGGCCACGCCATTGCGCACCAGTCCGCGCACGCGGTCGTGGGTGGCGCGCGAGGTGACGATGTAGACCTTCGCATCGGGGTTGTCCTCGAGGTGCATCGAGGCGAGTTCGGCGCGCGAATGCGCCTGCGCGTGCGCAACCTCGGCTTGCCCAGCCATCGCCGTCGCGCCGACGAAAGCGGACGACAGCAGCAGGCCTTGCAGCATTCTTTTCCGGATCATGGAGACGCTCCTGTCCTGACCGGCGCGCGGACGCGCCAGCATTCGATGGTGTGGAAAAAAACAACCCCGGCGAACCGGGGTTGTCGATGCATCAGTGGATCAGTGGTCCTTGCGGACCGCGGATCACATCGTGATGGACCAGCTGTTGATGTAGCCGGTATCCGTGCTGGCACGATCCTTCACGCGCAGCTTCCACGCGCCGTTGATCGCTTCGCTGGACAGGTTGGTGGTGAAGGTCTTGACGATGTTGTCGGCACTGCCACCAACACGGCTCTGGAGGGTGTAGACCGTGCCATCCGGTGCCACCAGCTCGACCACCAGGTCGCCGCTGTAGGTGTGGACGATGTTCACCGCCACCTGGGTGTTGCTCGGCGCGTTGCCGGTGCGACCCGAGACGGTGATGGTGCTGGTGATGCCCGTCGCGTTGTTGTCCGGGATGTTGTAGTCGGTGGTGTTGGTGTAGGTCTGCGTGCTGCCACCACCGCCACCGCCGGCGGTGTAGCTGCCGGTAAGCGTTGCGCCCGAGAACGCGCTGTAGCCCTTGATCAGCACCTGGTAGGTACCGGCCTGCGCGGTCGCGATGTTGCAGGTTTCCGCGTTGGTGCCACCCTCGGACTTGCAGTCATAACTGGTCGTGGTCGGCGCGCTGCCAAACTTCACGTACATGTCCAGGTCGCCGGTGCCGCCCGCGCTGACGAACTTCAGCCCGGTCGAGCCCGCCGGCACCGCCAGCGTCCAGATCTGGCTGCTGCCGCTGGCACCGGAAATGGCCTTGCCCACGCCATTGGCCAGGGCGCCGCCCGTGGTACCTCCGCCACCGCCGCCACCCGAGCAGCTCACGCCCACGGCGGAGAACGCCGAGGTCACGTCCGCCACGGTGTAGCCGAGATCGGTTGCCGCCGTCTGCACGCCGCAGGCACCGTTGTTCCAGGTCGAGTTCGCGGTCCAGTAGTCGCGGTTGGCGCGGGCGAACACCTGGAAGGCCTTCTGGGTGTTCCAGCCGGACTTGGTGGCCAGGTTGTAGAACGCCTTGTTGTAGACGCCGGACGAGTAGTGCGGGTCCATGCTGCTGGTCATGTTCGCCGCGTTGTCGATCGAGGAACCGTCCTGCGGCGGGTTGTTCATGTAGCGCAGCGCGCCGGTGCCCTTGAAGATGTCGGCACCGACCTTCCAGTCGTTGCTGCCGCGCACGTAGTACTCGGCGGCCTCGCCGGCCATGTCCGAATAGGCTTCGTTCATGCCGCCGCAGTGGCTGCCGTTGTCGTAGCAGAGGCCCGACTGCTGCTCGGTGAAGCCGTGCGAGACCTCGTGCGAGCTCACGTCCAGGCTGACCAGCGGATAGAAGGTGCTGGCACCGTCGCCGAAGGTCATCGCGCTGCCGTTCCAGAACGCATTCTCGTAGCCGCTCTTGTAGTGGACCTTCATCACCAGCTGGAAGGTCAACGGCGCCTGGCCGATGTAGGCCTGGTACATGTTGAAGACGGCCTGGCCGAAATAGTGGGCGTCGTTCAGCGGCGAATACGCGCCGTTGATGGTCTTCACCGTGTTGCGCGGGCAGGTATAGGAGAACGCGGTGTTGCTGGTGTTGGTGCTGGCGTTGTTGAGGTTGACGGTCTTCACGTTGGTGCTGTTCATCGTGCAGGTGCTGCCGCTCTGCGTGACGTCCAGGTAACCGAAGTTGGTGCCGTACTCGTACTGGCCGGTCTTGGCGTTGCCGCCGGGGCCGGTGCCCACCAGGGCGTGCTGCAGGTTTTCGCGCTGCTTGAGCACGCGGCCGGAGTTGGCGTCGATGATCACCAGCGGACGGGTCGGTGCGCCGGCGCCGATCGAGTCGGCGAAGAACGACACCACGTAGGCCAGGTGGCCACGGCCGGCTTCGTCGATGTAGACCCTCAGTTCGACGGATTCATTCTCGACGAACATGCCGGAAATGCGGTTGCCCAGGCCGGCGCGCTTGCCGGCGACCAGCGCCGCGGCCTTGCTCAGCTTCGGGGTGATCGAGGCGATGTCCTGGTCCAGCCCGGAGTAGAGGTTGCCGAACATGGTGCGCACGTTGCCGGCGCCGTCCTCGCTCACCACCACGCCTTCGCCGAAGATCGGAACGCCACGGAAGGTCTGGTCGTAGCGGTAGTTGCGAACGCCGTGGTCGGCGCGCTGACGGCGCATCAGCAGGGTGGTGTCGGCATCGGCCGCCATGAACTGGCTGTGGCGGCGGTGGGCCATGTCGGCCACGCCCTGGGCGGCGACCCGGGACTGGTACTGCTGCTTGAGCTGGGCGACGTCGCGCTTGTGCAGGTCGACCTTGCCCGCTGCCTGGGCGCCGGTCGCGACGAGCGAGAGCGCAATGGCGGTGGCGAGCATGTTGATTCGGCTATGACAATTCACTGGCACTACCCCTAGTGGTGATGTTTGTTGGAGTCGCCGCGGATGCGGCGCATGGTCAGGCAACACACGAATCGCCCGCGCTGTCCCTCTGAGGGGGATCTACTGGTCGCAGGTCGTTCAGGAAAGCTGAACCGTTCCCGAAGCGATCCGGACAGTTACGTCGGTGACTATCGACCGTCAAGCGAGGTAGGGAATATGGATATAACGATCGGTAATCAGCATCATTGACTACGTAGTCAATGGCGTTCCAGAGCCATTCACGTGTTTGCTTCATCGCAACATCGAGATACCGAGATGGCTCTGATGGGCCCCGTCTGCTGCGGGGCAACACAAAAATGCGCTGACTTCATGGGGCAAAAAGTGACGCGGGAGGCCTGTGTCGATGGTCACGGAAGTAGTGACACCGGTCACCTCGCCCTGTCCCGCAACAACGGGCTTCAGAGCATCCCGGTTTCGAGCTTGGCCAGCTCGGACATCATCGAGCGGCCCCATGGCGGGTCGAAGACCAGCTCGACGTCGGCCTCGGCTACGGTCGGGATCAACTCCAGCTTGCTGCGCACGTCGTCCACCAGCACCTCGCCCATGCCGCAACCGGGCGCGGTCAGGGTCATCCGCACCTCGACGATGCGTCCGCCTTCATCGCGGGGGCGCACGTCTGCCGAATAGACCAGGCCGAGTTCGACGATGTTGACCGGGATCTCCGGGTCGAAGCAGGTCCGCAATTGCGACCACACCAGCGCTTCCACGTCCTCGTCGCTGGCACCTTCCGGCAGGTCGATCGGTGCCGGCGGTTCCTTGCCGATCGCGTCGCCGTCCTTGCCGGCGATCCGCATCAGGTTGCCTTCCACGAACACCGTCCAGCTGCCGCCCAGCGACTGGGTGATGTAGCCGACGGTGCCGGCCGGCAGGGTGACCTCATCGCCAGCAGGAACGAGGACTGCGGCGCAATCGCGCTCGAAACGGACGGGTTCACTGCTGCGGGAATACATGGGCAAGGCTGAACGGTGGAATCCGTACCATTCTAGTCCCTTTGCCCGCTGGGTATGATGCGCGACCTTCGCGGACCACCCATGACGACCGATCCCGACACAGCCCCACGCTGGTTCGCCCTGCCCTTGCTGGCGTTGGGCATGCTGGGCTTCGTTTCCGCCTGGGTCTTGCTGGCCCTTGTGCTGGAACGCCAGTGCGCCTGGCTGGCCCCGTTGGCCGCACTGGACATGGTCCTGTTGCTCGGGATCGGCCGCTGGCCGGCCGGCGCGAAACGCGCGGGCTGGGCCCTGGTTGCCACGGTGATGGCGATCGCCCTGGCCAATTTCGGAATCGCCGCAGGGGAACTAGGCCAGAGTTTCGGGATGCGCCCTTGGGAGTCCGCGACGATGCTCGGCGCGAACCACGCCTGGACCTTGCTGCAAATGGCGAACTCGCCGCTGGATCTCGCCTTGTATGCGGCGGGACTGCTGGTGGCGATCGTGGCGGGCTTCAGTGCCCGCCGTCGAGCGCCTTCAACTCGCTGACCAGCGCACTGGCCACGCCGGCACCGTCGCCATAGAGCATGCGGGTGTTGTCGGCATAGAAGAGTGCGTTCTCGATGCCGGCGAACCCGGTGCCCTTGCCGCGCTTGATGACGATGGTGTTCTTCGAATTGACCACGTCCAGGATCGGCATGCCGTAGATCGGCGATGCCGGATCGGTCTTGGCCACCGGGTTGACCACATCGTTCGCGCCGATCACCAGCGACACATCGGTATTCGCGAATTCCGGGTTGATGTCGTCCATGTCGGCGATCAGGTCGTAGGGCACGCCGGCCTCGGCCAGCAGCACGTTCATGTGCCCCGGCATGCGCCCCGCCACCGGGTGGATCGCGAACTTCACCTTGACCCCGCGCTCCATCAACCGCTGGCTCAGTTCCCAGATCTTGTGCTGGGCCTGCGCCACGGCCATGCCGTAGCCCGGCACGATCACCACACGCTCGGCGTAGGCCATCATCGCGGCCACGTCGGCGGCCTCGATCGGCTTCATCGACCCGCCGATTTCCTGCATCTCACCCGTGCTGCCGCCGAAGTCGGAGAACAGCACGTTGCTGATCTTGCGGTTCATCGCCTTGGCCATCAGCCGGGTCAGCAGCATGCCGGCCGCGCCGACCATGGTGCCGGCGATGATCAGGGCCTCGTTGCCGAGCACGTAGCCCTCGAACGCAACGGCCAGGCCAGTGAAGGCGTTGTAGAGGGAAATCACCACCGGCATGTCGGCGCCGCCGATCGGCAGCGTCATCAGCACGCCCAGCGCCAGCGCCAGCGCGAAGAACGCCACGATCCACGGCATCGCCAGCGTCTGCAGCGCCATCGCCCCGCACACCACCGCGGCAAGCGCGATGGCGGCGTTGAACCATTGCTGGCCGGGGAAGGTGTAACGCTTGTCCATGCGCCCGTCGAGCTTGGCCCAGGCGATGACCGAGCCGGTCAGCGACACCGCACCGATCAGCGAACCCAGCACGGCCAGCACGCCCGGCACCATCCCGGGCGACTGCCCTGCGGCCGACCAGCGCACCAGTTCCACCGCGCCGATCGCCGCCGCGGAGCCGCCGCCCATGCCGTTGAACAGCGCCACCATCTGCGGCATGTCGGTGATCGCGACCTTCTTGCCCCACGCCCAGTTGGCCGCCACGCCGATGACGATGGCCGCGACCATCAGGCCGATGTTGTGCAGGCCGGGCAGGAAGAAGGTGGCGAAGGTGGCGATCAGCATGCCCGCGCCGGCCCACTGGATGCCGCTGCGCGCGGTCTTCGGGCTGGCCATGCGCTGCAGGCCTAGCAGGAACAGGGTCGCCGCGACGAAATAACTCAACTTGACCAGCACGAGGAGGCTCATGCCTTCGGCTCCGTCTTCTGCGACGGCTTGAACATCTCCAGCATGCGCTCGGTGACCACGTAGCCGCCGGCGGCATTGCCCGCGCCCAGCAGCACCGCGACGAAGCCCAAGGCTTTTTCGAGAGGGGTATCGGCATGGCCCAGCACCACCATCGCGCCGATCAGGACGATGCCGTGGATGAAGTTGGAGCCGGACATCAGCGGCGTGTGCAGGATCACCGGCACTCGCGAAATGATCACATCGCCGGCGATCGCCGCCAGCATGAAGATGTACAGCGCCACGAATCCGTCGCCCACGAAGCCTCTCCCCGATCGCCTGCCCGCATCATAACCACGGCCCGCGCGCTTGTGCCCGCTGTCAACCGATGCGCCACATGGGCGTTTCGCATGTCGTGAATCCTGCAGATGCCCCCGCCGCCATGACCCGTACCGGGAGTGCCCGACATGCTGTTCGTCGCCGCTAAGCTAGGCCCGGTGGAAGAGGCCCTCGACAACCAACCGGAGCCGGCGGACGTCGTCGCCCCGGCACCGCTGCCCACTTCGCTGGAGCAATTCCTGGCGGGGATCGACGGGCGCGCGTTCCGTTTCGCGGAGCTCGGCCTGCGCCATCGCGAGGACGCGCTGGACGCGGTGCAGGATTCGATGATGAAGATGCTCGGCTACCGCGACCGGCCGGCGGCCGAATGGAGCCCGCTGTTCTGGAGCATCCTGCGCAACCGCATCGTCGACATCCAGCGACGCGGCCTGTTCCGGCTGCGCTGGCTGATTCCGGGCAGCACCGACAAGGACGGCGAACCGGTGGACTGGGCCGACGATGGCCCGGATCCGTCGCGCAGCCACGACAGCCGCGAAGCCTGGTCGCGGATCAGCGACGCGCTGCGCACACTGCCGACACGCCAGCGCGAGGCCTTCACCCTGCGCGTGCTGGAGGAACTGGACGTGGCCGACACCGCACGCGTCATGGGCTGCAGCGAGGGCTCGGTCAAGACACATCTTTCGCGCGCCCGCGAGGCGCTGCAGCGGCAACTGGAGGAATTCCGATGAACAACGACAACAGCTTCGACCAGGCCTTGCGCCAGCAGCACGCGACCGCCGTGGAGCGGATTTCGCCGCGCGTGCGCGCGCAACTCGCGCAGCGTCGCAATGCCGCCCTGCGCGGGGAACCCGTGCGTCGCGGGCACGGCATGCGCTACGCGGCGGCCAGTTTCGCGGCAATCTGCGCACTCGCCATCGGCCTGCAGTTCGGACTGATGCCCGGCCCGACCAACACCGTCACGACCACCGGCATCGCGTCGGTTGCGTCGACTGGCACCGACACCACCATGCTCGACGAAGACCCCGAGTTCTACGCCTGGCTGGCATCCACCGATGCCCAGCTGGTGGCGATGGAGTAACCGATGAACCGCATGATCCGCATCACCCTGTTCGCCCTGGCCCTGTGGCCTGCGCTCGCGTTTGCGCAATCCGCCACCGTGGCCACGCAATACCCGGAATGGGACAAACTCACGCCGGCCCAGCGCGAGGCACTGGTTGCGCCGCTGCGCGAACGCTGGAACAGCAATCCCGAGGATCGCGCGCGCATGGCCGAGCGCGCGCAGCGCTGGAAGTCGATGCCGCGCGAGCAACGCGATCGCGCGGGTCACGGCATGCAGCGCTGGGAACACATGTCGCCCGAGCAGCGCGTCGAGGCGCGCGCGCTGTTCCACGCCATGCGCGGCCTGGACAAGGACCAGCGCAAGGCGTTCATGGTGCAGTGGCGGCAGAAGACGCCGCAGCAGAAGGCCGACTGGCTGAAGGCGCATCTGGCGCAGCAGCGCCGCGAGCGCTGATTCGGTTGGCGAGTCGACCGGAAGGCAGCGAAACGTGATCCCGGCATCACCAATGCCCGATCTGGCGACCTCAGTCTGCTGCTCTATTTGAGCTCCATTTCGACCAGTTCGATGGTGCCTGTTCCGCTGTTCTTGAGCGCGCGTGTCGCACCGGCTGGCTGGACTGCGAAATCCGCCGCCCGCAGTGCCAGGTGTTGATCCTGCAAACCCGGCGTCGTCGTTGTCAGCAAGCCACCACGCACGACAACCCGCACACCCTTGTTGCCCTGTGAAATCGCCGGGGCAGTTTGGCCAGGCTCCAGCACCAGCCGCCATGCCCGCATCCGTGGATTGTCGAGAATCTGCACGTATTGGGGTGCGGTGTCGCGCGACGAGACCAGATTTCCGGAAGGAATCGTGCGTCGCAGTTCCACGACTATGATCTGGAAGGTGCTGCTGTCCCCGTTGACCACTCTATGGGTGCGGGGTTCGGCACCTACTGCGCTGTAAACCGCAGCCCCAACCGGATGCATCGCCGCCGCAGTCAGCGGCTTGCCCAGACCCTGCCCGCTCGATTGCGAAGGCTGAACGATGATGGCGAACAGGTCGCGGTAATGGGTATGGAATCCCGAATCGCCGCCGGGCGGGTACAAATTGTTCAGGATCGCAACGTCTTCGTCAGCGAAGACCAGTTGATGGAAGGAGGCATGTTCGACCGGGATGGCAGCCTCGCTTGGCGGCTGCCCGGCAATCGCGAGAGGACATGTCGCCAGCAACAGGCAGAAACCAGATGCACCCATCCACCTGACAAGGCGTGTCAACTCCATATCCCCCCCTTTCGATGGCCCTATCGATTCAACTCACGCGAGCGTCCGCTCCGGCCACACCGTCTTCGCCAGCAACTCGTCGTCCCAATCGAAGGTCAGCGCACCGTCCTTCAACAGCAGGCTGACGAAGTTGTAGACGTTGCGGGCGTACATCTCGCTGGCGTGCTGCGCGCCCATCGAAGCCAGGTTCAACGGACCAGCGATGGTCACGCCGCCGCTGTCGATGGTTTCGCCGGGCTGGGTGAGTTCGCAATTGCCCCCGGTCTCGGCGGCGAGGTCGACGACCACGCTGCCCGGCTTCATCCCGGCGACCATGGCCGCGCTGATGATCTTCGGCGCGGGACGGCCCGGCACCGCCGCAGTGCAGACCACCACGTCGATGCCCTTGAGGTGATCGGCCAACCGCTGCTGCTGCAGCGCGCGTTCCTCGTCGGTGAGCTGGCGTGCATAGCCGCCCTCGCCCGCCGCGGACACGCCGAGGTCCAGGAACTTGCCACCCAGCGATTCGATCTGCTCGCGGGTTTCCGGGCGCACGTCGAAGCCTTCCACCGCCGCGCCCAGGCGCTTGGCAGTGGCGATGGCCTGCAGCCCGGCCACGCCGGCGCCGACGATCAATACCTTCGACGGCCGGATCGTGCCGGCGGCGGTGGTCAGCATGGGGAAGAAGCGCGGTGCCAGCTGCGCGGCGATCAACACCGACTTGTAGCCGGCCATGCCGGCCTGCGAGCTGAGCACGTCCATCGCCTGCGCGCGGGTCGTACGCGGCAGTTTTTCCAGCGGGAAGGCGACGATGCCGCGCGACGTGATCGCTTCGCCACGGGCGGCATCGGCCTGCGGCTGCAGGCTGCCTACGAGGACGGCGCCCGACTTCAAGGAACCGATCGCGGCGGCGGACGGCGGTTGGACGCAGAGGACGATGTCGGCACCTTCGCGCGGGTGGGCAGTGACATGCGCGCCGGCATCCACATAGGCCTGGTCGGGGAAATACGCACCGTCGCCGATGCCCGACTCGATCCGCACGGTTGCGCCCGCGGCCACGAGCTTCTTGCAGGTCTCCGGGGTCAACGCAACGCGCCGTTCGCCCGCAGCGCTCTCGCGCGCCACGCCAATATTCACCGCCATCGCCCGCTCCCTCGCCGTGATGGCTGCATCCTACCGAATGCAGGCTGGATGCACGCAGGCGCCGTTACCATGACGACATGACCAAGCCCCTGACTACTCTCAGCCTTGCCGCCCTCGACAGCCGGTTGTCGGTGCCGACCCGGCAACTGGCCGCACCCGGTCCGGACGACCATCAATTGCAGTGGATCCTGCGCAGCGCCTCGCGCGTGCCCGACCACGGCAAGCGGGTGCCGTTCCGCTTCCTGCGCATCGCCGGCGACGCACGCGTGGCCTTGGCCGACGCCACCATCGCCCGCCTGCTCGAACGCGAAACCCGGCCGGCAGAAGGCGCGATAGAGAAACTGCGCAACCGGTTCATCCTGCCGCCACTGACCATCGCGGTGATCGCCAGGCTGGGTGATGACGAGAAGATCCCGGCGTCCGAACGCTTCTCGACCGCGTCCTGCGTCTGCCTGTTGCTGCTGCAGGCCGCCCAGGCCGAAGGCTATGGCGCGCAATGGCTGACCGGCTGGCCCTGCTACGACCGCCCGTTCCTGGAAAACACGCTCGGCCTGCAGGCGGACGAACAACTGGTCGGCACCATTGCGATGGGCACGCCGCAGGTCGATGTGCCGGATCGCGAGCGACCGGATCCGCGCGACCTGCTCACCGATCTTGTCCTGTAACCGGATGACCCAGCCCACCCTCCATCTGGTCGATGCGTCGATGTACGTGTTCCGTGCCTGGCATTCGATGCCGGACGAGTTCCACGATGCCGACGGCTGGCCGACCAATGCGGTGCACGGCTTCGCCCGTTTCCTGCTGGAATTGCTGGAGCGCGAGCGCCCGCGACACATCGCCATCGCCTTCGACGAGGCGCTGGACTCCTGCTTCCGCAATGCGATTTATCCCGCCTACAAGGCCAACCGCGATCCCGCACCGCCGGAACTGCGCCGGCAGTTCGCCTGGTGCAAGGCGCTATGCAAGGCAGTGGGGCTGGTCACCCTGGCGCACACCGACTACGAAGCCGACGACCTGATCGGCACCGCCGTGCATGCAGGCCGCCGCAACGGGTTCCGCAGCGTGATCGTGTCGGCCGACAAGGACCTGTCGCAGCTGCTGCAGGCGGACGACGAGCAATACGATTTCGCCAAGGCGGTGCGCTGGAAGGCGGACGGCGTGAAGGCCCGGCACGGCGTGCACGCACACCAGATCGCCGACTACCTGGCGCTGACCGGCGACGCGGTCGACAACATCCCCGGGATCACCGGGATCGGCGCGAAGTCTGCGGCGATCCTGTTGGCGCATTTCCAGTCGCTGGACGCGCTGCTGGCGCGCATCGATGAAGTGCCGTTCCTGCGCCTGCGCGGCGCGGCGACCATGGCCACGCGCCTGCGAGAGCAACGCGAGCACGCACTGCTGTGGCGCCAGCTCACCACCATCGCGCTGGATGCGCCCTTGCCCGAAGGCGGCTTCGCACGCGGTCGCGGCGATGCCGAGGAGTTGGCGTCGCTGTCGGACTGGGTGGGCTTTGGACCGCTGACCCGCAAGCGCTTGGCGGACGCGGCCGGATTGGCTGGCTGAGATTCGTCGCGCACCGGAGCCGGGCGCTGGGGTGTAGCTCGCCGCTTAGGCTCCGCGTCCGGCTCCGATGCGCGGCCGCGCGCCCGCTTCGCGGCCCGGCCCGCCACAGTGTGGCGGGCGTTCGCACATTCGCGCGGCAGTGCCGCGCAATCAGAATGTGCTTACCCATGGCGCGCTCGAACGGGACCCTAGCCCGCCAACTCCGGTGCCCAGCATTCCTGCCATGCGCGTGGGTTAGCATCGCTCCATGGGCCAGAACCTCAAACACACCCTCTACGAAGGCGACTGGCTGCGGCTGGTCCGCATCGGCCACTGGGAGGCCTGCGAGCGCACCCACGGCCAGGGCATGGCAGTGATCGTGATCGCAGTGACACCAGCGGACGAGGTGCTGTTCGTCGAGCAATACCGCATTCCGCTTGGATCGCGCACCATCGAGATGCCCGCCGGCCTGGTCGGCGACGACCACGCGCAGGACACCCTGGTCGATGCTGCCCGGCGCGAGCTGATCGAGGAAACCGGTTGGTCGCCGGCCAAGGTCGACGTGCTGCTGGTCGGCCCCACCAGTTCCGGCATGAGCAACGAACGCATCGCCTTCGTCCGCGCCACCGGCCTGACCAAGGTCGGCGAGGGCGGCGGCGTCGACAGCGAGGACATCACCGTCCATGCCGTCCCGCGTGCCGATGCGCCGCGCTGGCTGATGCAGAAGCAGGCTGAAGGCTTCGAGCTCGACCTCAAGCTGTGGGCCGGCTTGTGGATGATCGACCGCAACCCGGATGGATCGCCTGCCGGCTAGTACGAAAACTCGTCAGCCCGCGAAGCGATCCGTCGCCGCCACCAGCGCGTCGATATTCTCGGCCTCGAAGCCGGAATGGCCGGACGCGGCGGAAATCACCAGTTCCGCTTTCGGCCAGGCCTTGTGCAGGTCCCAGGCATTGGCGATCGGGCAGACCACGTCGTAGCGGCCGTGCACGATCACGCCGGGGATATCGCGAATGCGGTCGACGTCGCGCAGCAACTGGTCCTCGACCTCGAAGAAGCCGCCATTGACGAAGTAGTGGTTCTCGATCCGCGCGAACGCCAGCGCGAAGCGCGGATCGCCGTGGCTGCTGGCGAAATCCGGGTCGATGTGCAGGTAGCTGGTCGCACCTTCCCAGATGCTCCAGGCCTTGGCCGCGGCCAGGCGCGTGGCCTCGTCGTCCGACGTCAGCCGGCGATGGAACGCCGAGATCAGGTCATGCCGCTCGACCGGCGGGATCGCGGCCAGATAGTGCTCCCACGCGTCCGGGAAGATCCGGCTGGCGCCTTCCTGGTAGAACCATTCCAGTTCCCAGCGGCGCAGCATGAAGATGCCGCGCAGGACCAGTTCGGTGACCCGCTGCGGATGGGTTTCCGCGTAGGCCAGCGCCAGCGTGGAGCCCCAGCTGCCGCCGAAGACCTGCCAGCGCTCGATGCCGAGCAGCTCGCGCAGTTGTTCGATATCGGCGACCAGGTCCCACGTGGTGTTGTCGGTGAGATCCGCATGCGGCGTGGATCGCCCGGCACCGCGCTGGTCGAACAGGACGATGCGGTACTTCGCCGGGTCGTGGAAGCGGCGCATCCTGTCGTTGCAGCCTGCACCGGGACCGCCGTGCAGCAGTACCACCGGCTTGCCGTTCGGATTGCCGCACTGCTCCCAGTACAGGGTGTGGCGGCCGTCGACCTGCAGGGTGCCGGTCTCATACGGGGCGATCTCGGGGTAGAGCGTGTGCATCCGGGGCATCCGTGCGGTGTCGGGCGCGCAGTTTACCGCGCCGGCTTCAAACGGCCGTCCGGCCCCGGCTCACGCGGTCGCGACCTTCAAGATCCCGTTCTGTTTCGACGTCGACGAAACCCGCCTCTATCAATAGTGATCGCACGGCTGTGCCTTGGCCCCATCCGTGCTCCAGCAGCAACCAGCCGCCCGCGACCAGGTGCGACGGTGCATCGCGGACGATGCAGCGAATCGCGTCCAGCCCGTCCGCACCGGACGACAAGGCCGTCGGCGGCTCGAAACGCAGGTCGCCTTGATCGAGGTGCGGGTCGCCTTCGGCGATGTAGGGCGGGTTGCTGGCGATGAGGTGGAAGGTCTCGCCGGCCAGCGGCGCGAACCAGTCACCTTCGCGGAATGTGATGTTGGCGATGCCGTTGCGGGTCGCGTTCCGGCCAGCGACTTCCAGCGCGGCGGTACTGGCATCGGTCGCGATGACCGTCGCCTGTAGCCGTTCCTTCGCGATCGCCAGCGCGATTGCGCCGCTGCCGGTGCCCAGGTCCGCAATGCGCGATGCAACACCGGGCGGAATCCGCGCCAGCGCCAGTTCGACCAGCAGTTCGGTCTCCGGGCGCGGAATCAGCGTGGCCGGCGACACCTCCAGGTCCAGCGTCCAGAAGCCCTGCATCCCCGTGAGGTAGGCCACCGGCTCACCGGCCTCACGGCGCGCGATCAATGCCTGGAAGCGATCGACCAGTTCAGGCGCCACCGGATCGGCCGCATGCGCGAACAACCAGCTGCGGGGGCGCCCCAGGGCGTGGGCCAGCAACCAGTCGGCATCGACGCGGTCGATCGCGGAGGCTTGCCGGAGCAGGGTTTCGACGGTTTCAGTCATGGCCACAGTGTCGCATCCGACCTCCGAGCCCTTCCTGCAGACTGAATCAATAGACGATAACTATCGAATCAATATAATCAATTTCATTGATCGATAACGGCTGATTCGATAGATTTGCCGTGTCGCAACAAACCACCCCCCAACCCACTCAACGAGGTTCCGATGTCCCTGCTCGATTCCAGCGTCACCCTGCATCCGCGTCCGCTGATCAACTCCAAGGTGCCGGCGTTCAAGGCGAATGCCTACAAGAACGGTGCCTTCATCACCGTCAGCGACGAGGACCTGAAGGGCAAGTGGTCCGTGCTGATCTTCATGCCGGCCGCCTTCACCTTCAATTGCCCGACCGAGATCGAAGACGCCGCCGCGCATTACGCCGAGTTCCAGGCGATGGGCGCCGAGGTCTACATCGTCACCACCGACACCCATTTCAGCCACAAGGTCTGGCACGAGACCTCGCCGGCCGTCGGCAAGGCGCAGTTCCCGCTGGTCGGCGACCCGACCCACCAGCTGACCCGCGCCTTCCGCGTGCACATCGACGAAGAAGGCCTGGCCCTGCGCGGCACCTTCATCGTCAACCCGGACGGCGTGATCAAGACCGCCGAGATCCACGACAACGCGATCGCCCGCGACGTCACCGAGACCGTACGCAAGCTGAAGGCCGCCAAGTACGTGGCCGAGCACCCCAACGAGGTCTGCCCGGCCAAGTGGAACGAAGGCGCCAAGACCATCAAGCCGTCGCTGGACCTGGTCGGCAAGATCTGAGTACCGCTGCGCGCGGCCCTGTCGCCGCACGCAGTCCGTCCCTCTCCCGCCACGGGAGAGGGCTCCGGCCAGCCCCTCGCGGGCGGTTGGCCGCAGCCCTTTCCGCTTCACCGCCGCGCGCAATGCGCGGCCGCATCGCACGAGGATTCCCCCATGCTCGACGCCGACCTCAAGACCCAACTCGCCGCCTACCTCGAGAAGCTGCAGCAGCCGATCGAACTGGTCGCCTCGCTCGACGATTCCGACGCCTCGCGCGAACTCGACGCATTGCTCGGCGAGATCGCCGCGCTGTCGCCGAAGATTTCCCGTGCCGCAGGCAACGATGCGCGAAAGCCGTCGTTCCTGATCCGCCGCGTCGGCACCGAGGTGCAGGTCGGCTTCGCCGCGATCCCGCTCGGCCACGAATTCACTTCGCTGGTGCTGGCCCTGCTGCAGGTCGGCGGGCATCCGGTGCGCATCGAGGACGCGCTGGCCGCGCAGGTACGCGACCTGCCCGGGGACTACACCTTCGAAACCTACATGTCGCTGCATTGCCAGAGCTGCCCGGACACCATCCAGGCGCTGAACGCGATGAGCGTGCTGAATCCGCGCATCACGCATGTCGCGATCGACGGCGCGCTGTTCCAGGCGGAAGTCGAAGCGCGCGAAATCCTGTCGGTGCCGACGATCTATCTCAACGGCGCGGTGTTCGATGCCGGCCGCATGAGCATCGAGCAGGTGCTGGCCAAGCTCGATACCGGCGCCGCCGCGCGCAAGGCCGAGGCGCTGAAGGACACCGCACCGTACGACGTGCTGGTCGTCGGCGGCGGTCCGGCCGGTGCGGCGGCGGCGATCTATGCCGCGCGCAAGGGCATCCGCACCGGCATCCTCACCGAGCGTTTCGGCGGCCAGGTGCTGGACACCATGGCGATCGAGAATTTCCCGTCGGTGGAATACACCGAAGGCCCGAAGCTGGCCGCCTCGCTGGAAGCACATGTGCGCAGCTACGGCGTGGAACTGGTGACCTCGCAGCGGGCCAAGGCACTGCACGCGGCGTCGGATGAAGGTCTGGTCGGCATCGAACTCGACAGCGGCGCGACCCTGCGCGCGAGGACGGTGGTGCTCGCACCCGGTGCGCGCTGGCGGCAGACCGGCGTGCCCGGCGAAGCCGAATACCGCAACAAGGGCGTGACCTATTGCCCTCACTGCGATGGCCCGTTGTTCAAGGGCAAGCGCGTCGCGGTGATCGGTGGCGGCAACTCCGGCGTGGAAGCGGCGATCGACCTGGCCGGCCTGGTCGAGCACGTCACCCTGCTCGAATTCGATGGCAAGCTGCGCGCCGACGACGTGCTGCAGCGCAAGCTCTACAGCCTGCCGAACGCGACCGTGCATGTGAACGCGCAGACCACTGCCTTCACCGGCGACGGCAGCAAGTTGCAGGCCCTCGAGTACACCGACCGCGGCACCGGCGTTGCGCACCGGATCGACGTGGCCGGCGTGTTCGTGCAGATCGGCCTGCTGCCCAACAGCGAATGGCTGAAGGACACCGTGCTGCTCACGCCGCGCGGCGAGATCGTCATCGATGATCGTGGCCACACCAACCTGGCCGGCGTGTTCGCCGCCGGCGACGCGACCACCGAACCGTTCAAGCAGATCGTGGTCGCGATGGGTGGCGGTTCGACGGCGGCGCTGTCCGCATTCGATCACCTGATCCGCCACTCCGCGCCCGCCGCCGGCGAATCCGTGGCGGCCTGAGCGATGACCGCCCCGGCGATGCCGTTCGCGGTGCAGCGCCTCGACCACGTGGTGCTGCGCGTGCGCGACCTCGACATCGCCGAGGCGTTCTATCGAGACGTGCTGGGCTGCGAGGTGGTGCGACGCCGCGACGACCTCGGGCTGCGTCATTTGCGTGCCGGCGCGTCGATGATCGACCTGGTGTCGGTCGACGGGAAGCTCGGCAAGCGCGGTGGTAGTGCCGCCGGCAGCGAAGGCCGCAACCTCGACCATCTGTGCCTGCGCATCGAGCCCTTCGACGAGGCCAGCATCGTCCACCACCTCGCGCAGCAAGACATCGCGCCGCACGGTGCGGCGACCTCGAACTTCGGCGCGGAAGGCGACGGGCTTTCGTTGTACTTTGACGATCCGGACGGCAACAGCATCGAATTGAAGGGGCCTTCGCGTTGAACCTGCGCGACCTCAAGTACCTGATCGCCCTGGCCGACCTGCGCCATTTCGGCAAGGCCGCGGATGCGTGTTTCGTCAGCCAGCCCACGCTCTCCACGCAGGTCCGCAAGCTCGAGGAAGAGCTTGGCGTCACCCTGGTGGAACGCGCGCCGCGCAAGGTGATGCTCACCCCGACCGGACAGGACGTAGTGCAGCGCGCACGCCGGATCGTGGCCGATGTGGAACAGATGCGCGAAGCCGCGCGGCGCAGCAAGGATCCGGAATCCGGTTCGCTGCGGCTCGGTGTGTTCCCCACCCTCGCGCCCTACCTGTTGCCGCATGTGGTTCCGCAGCTGCGCGAACGTTTCCCACAGCTGGAATTGCTGCTGGTGGAAGAGAAAAGCGACGTGCTGCTGCAGCGCCTGCGCGAAGGGCGGCTGGATGCCGCGCTGCTCGCACTGCCCGTGCATGACGAGCAGCTGCATGCGGAGTTCCTGTTCGAGGAGCCCTTCGTGCTGGCCGCGCCGCAGGGACATGAACTGGCCAGCCGCACCTCGCTCGGGATCGACGAACTGTCCGACGAAACCCTGCTGCTTCTGGAAGACGGCCACTGCCTGCGCGATCAGGCGCTCGACGTCTGCAGGCTGTCGGGTGCGCACGAAAAATCCGGCTTCCGTGCCACCAGTTTGGAGACCCTGCGGCAGATGGTCGCAGCTGGCGTGGGTGTGACGTTGCTGCCGGCGCTTTCGGTGCACGCACCGATCGTCCAGCCGGCCGGCATCCGCCTGGTGAACTTCAGCGATCCAGCACCGAGCCGGCGCATTGGCCTGGTCTGGCGCAAGTCGTCGGCGATGGACGCATTCCTGCAGCAGCTGGCCGATGCCGTCGGCGCGCTGGCCCGCGCGCAGTTGCAGGCCGGCTGAGCGCAGCGTCATGGCATTGCCGGTGCGCTGGATCGTGCTGGTGGTGCTGGGTTGCGGGCTGCTGGGCTGGTGGTTGTCGAATCCCGCGCCCGCGCTGCCGCCACCGCCAGCGGACACCACAACCTCGGTCAACAGCGTGCACGCTGCCGCCAGCGCATGTCCGCTGCCACCGCTGGTCGAGCGCGGTGCCGCGCCGTTGCAGAGCGACGTGCCGTCGTCGATGCCGCCGTTGAAGACCGAGGGCGCTAGCCTGCAGCCGCTGGCCGGTTTCAGCATCGAGGCGCGCGTGCTCGGCCGCGAGGACTATTTCATCGGCCGCGAAGCCGAGTTCTCGCCGACCGACCTCGCGCTGGGCTGGGGCCGGATGACCGAGGACGCGGTGCTTGCGCAGCTCGCCATCAGCCAGGGCGGGCGCTGGTACCGCTACAGCTGGAAGAACGAGCCGCCGATCCCGGTGGGCGAGATCGTGCGCAGCAGCGCCAACATGCACATGGTGCCCGCCAACCAAGACATCGCCGCGGCATTGCGCGATGTCGATGCCGGCGATCGCGTTCGCATCGACGGCTGGCTGGTCCAGGTCAACACACCCGACGGCTGGCGCTGGCGCAGTTCGCTCACCCGCGAAGACAGCGGCGGCGGTGCCTGCGAGGTGGTGTACGTTTGCTCGGTACAAGAACTCTAGGCCGAGGTCGACAGGCATGCTCGCACGACGCGCACCGACGATTCGCGCGATGATCGCCGTCATGAAGCGAATTCTTCTTGTCTCCGCACTGGCATGGCCATTGGCAACCTCGGCGCAACCCGCCACAGCCGACACCAAGGATGAGGTCAGCATCGTCTTCGTCGGCGACGTGATGGTGGCGGAAACGCCCGGCCAGCTGATCGCGCGCGGCGTCGATCCGTTCCTGCCGTTCCAGCCGATCCTGAAGGCGCACGACATCCGCATCGGCAACCTGGAATGCGTCGTCGCCACCGGCGGCAAGGCCGAGACCAAGCCCTACACCTTCCGCGCGGATCCGGCCGTGTTGCCGCTGCTGGCGCGACATTTCGATGCGATGTCGCTGGCCAACAACCATTCCGGCGATTTCGGCAAGGCGGCGTTCGCCGAACAACTCGGGCTGATGAAAAAAGCCGGCCTGCCCTGGTTCGGTGGAGGTCATGACGCGACCGAAGCGCATGCGCCGTGGATCGTGGAGCGCAACGGCCTGCGGATCGCCCTGCTCGGCTACCTGGAATACAAGCCGCGTTCGTTCGAAGCCGATGCCCACCGCCCGGGCGTGGCCTGGAGCGGCGAAGACGAGCAGGTGATCGAGGACATCATCGCGGCGCGCACGGTGCACCACGCCGACATCGTGATCCCGTACATGCACTGGGGCTGGGAAGAGGAAGCCCAACCGAGCCCGCGCCTGCGCGAGTTCGCCCGGCGGATGATCGACGCGGGCGCCGACATGGTGGTCGGCGGCCATCCGCACGTCACCCAGGGCGCGGAGACCTACAAGGGCAAGCCGATCATCTACAGCCTGGGCAACTTCCTGTTCAACGGCTTCGATACCGAGGCGACCACCACCGGCTGGGTGCTGTCGGCACGGCTCGGCCGGGATGGCGTGCGCGAGTGGCGCACCCACGTGGCCAGGCTCGACGCCAACGGCGTGCCGCATCCCTCGATCGACAGCACCAGCCCGTGCGGCGTTGCCGGCGACCCGGCCGTCCGCCAATGCAAGGGAACGCCATGAAGCGGATCGTCGCCTGCCTCCTGCTGGGCCTCGCCTGCGCCGATGCGGCGGCGGCCAGCGCTCGCTGCCACATCATCTACGGCGGCGAGGAATGGACGATCGATGCCGCACCCACCGCGCAGCCGTATCGAGTCGAAGGGAAGAAGATCGGCCGCTACTTCGAGTTCAAGCTGGTCTATGCCGACCAGCCCGCGACCGGCCAGTCGATCCGGGTCTACACCTACGGCATGTCGACAGGCGACCCGGTGCTGATCCACCAGACGCTGTATCGCCCGCCGTTCGATTCGCGCGCCGACGGTTTCGGCTTCAGCGGCTTCCAGTACGTCTACGAGCCCAGCAAGAGCAGCGAACTGCAGTACTGGTGCCAGCACCTGCCGTGAGCTGGAACGTGGGTCAGGCGCCCGTCCCGAGCTGGCAACTGACTCCGGTGCCGCCCAGCCCGCAATAGCCCATCGGATTCTTCGACAGGTATTGCTGGTGTTCGTCCTCGGCGTAGTAGAACGGCGGCGCGGGAAACACGATCTCGGTGGTGATCTCACCAAGGCCTGCATCGAGCAGCCGGCGCTGGTAGGCATCGCGGCTGGCGATGGCGGCATCGAACTGCGCCTGCGTGGAGCAGTAAATGGCTGAACGATACTGAGTGCCGAGGTCGTTGCCCTGGCGCATCCCCTGGGTGGGATCGTGGCTTTCCCAGAACGTCTTCAGCAATGCGTCGAACGTGACTTCGTCGGCGTCGTACACGACCAGCACCACTTCAGTGTGGCCGGTCTCGCCGGAACACACTTCGCGATAGGTCGGATTGGGCGTGATGCCGCCGGCATAGCCCACCGCCGTGGTGGACACGCCGGGCAGCGTCCAGAACTTGCGCTCGGCACCCCAGAAGCAGCCCATGCCGAACTGCACCGCCTGCATCCCGGTGAACTCGCCGCTGATCGGATGGCCGTGCACGTGATGTGCGTTGCGCACCGGCATCGGCGTGTCGCGACCCGGCAACGCCCGTGATGGATCGACCATGCGCTGTTTGAAACCGCCTATGCCCAGCATCGTCATGTCCTCGCGTGGATTGCCTTGCTGGATGGCGACGACGCGCCCGGTTTGCAACCCGACGCGCGGTCAGTCCACGTAGGCAGGCGCAACGCAGACCCGGTTGCGGCCTTCACGCTTGGCCCGGTAGAGCGCCTTGTCTGCGCGCGCGAGCAGTTTCTCCGGATCGTCGCCGTCGCGCAGCACGGCCATGCCGATGCTGATCGTGAAGCGCAGCGTTTCGCCGTGCCAGTCCACCTCCGCGTCCTCCACCGCCTGGCGCAGGCGATCGCCGACCAGCCGCGCGGAGGCCGCATCCTGGCCAGGCAACAGCACCAGGAATTCCTCGCCGCCGTAACGCCCGAACACGTCCTGCGGTCGCAATTCGGCGCGGAGGGTGGCGGCAACCTTGCGCAGGCACTCGTCGCCGCAGGGATGGCCGTGGGTGTCGTTGATCCGCTTGAAGAAGTCCAGGTCGATGAACAGCACGGCCAGTGGTTTGTGATTGCCGGCCAGCTTGCATTCGCGTGCGGCAAGCTGGTCCAGCGTACGCCGGTTGAAGCCACCGGTCAGGGCATCGCGTTCGGCCGTGCGCCGCAACAGGAACGCGGCGTGCGCCGCATCCGCCTGCTCCACCGTGGTGCGCGCCATGTCCACCAGCGCGGCCTTGTCCTCGGCGGCCAGCATGCGTCGCATCGGCGCGACCAGCGCCGCCCATGCGGGCGCCTGCACCCGCAGCGGCACGATCAGGTAGTTGCCCTCGCCGGGATCGTCGCTGCGGCGGCCGGCGGCCAGGCCCACCTCGACCGGCTCGCGATTGCGTGCATGGTCGCGGACCAGCCCGCGCGCGGCCTGCACGGCACGGGCGGTCGTGGTGGTCTTGGCGGTGGCCTGGACGAACAGCTTGCCGTCGCCGAGGTAGTCGTCGCCGACCACCAGCGCGTCCTCGGTGCCCAGCAGTTCGCCGGCGTGCGCGCCCAGCAGGCGGAAGGCGGCATGGGCGATGCGGTCTTCCGGCACCTCGCGCATGACCTGCTGGAGCGACTGGGTGAGCCGGGTGCGGACCTGTTCGTGGCGCAGGCGGGTTTCGCTGTCGCGGCGCGCGCTCGTCTCGTCGTCCAGCTGTCGCCGCACCATCCCGACCCGGCTGCTCAACCCGACGAACAGCACCAGCGAGAACAGCACCAGCACCACCTGGTAACCGTGGCGGACGAGCATGCCGTCCACCAGCACGCCGCGATTCATCGCCATGTGCGCCACCGCGGCCAGCAGCAACGCGACCAGCAGGGTCGCCGCGGCCAGCGCCATCGGGATGCCGCGGCGCGCACCATCCAGCATCGCCCAGATGCTGGCCGGCGCCGCCAGCATCCAGGCCAGCGGCGCGGCGAACTGCAGCGCCGCGGCGGCGCCGGGCAACGGCACGCACGCGAGCGCGATCGGCAGCGCGACCACCGGCAACAAGGCCGGCAGCTTGCGCACCCGCCGCGAGCGCGCGCCACGGGCGTCGACGAACTGCAGCACCAGCCACAGGCTGCTCAGGTTGAACAGCAACACCGCCAGCCAGAAGCCGCGCATCCCCATCGCCGCGACCGCGTCCATGCCGGGAATCGCATACAGGTGTCCTTGCAACACCGCCATGAACACCAGCGCCATCAGGGTGTAGGCCGCATGAGCGAGGAACAGCACGTCGCGCACCGCCCAGTACAGCGCCAGCGAGGCGATCAGCAGCGTGGCCCAAGCCGCGTACAGCGCGCTGGCGAACACCATCTCGCGCGCGGTCAGGCGCAGGGCGCCATCGATCGCGATGACCCGCGGCGTGGGCGCCGCATGCAGGGCGGACTGCACCATCAATTGGAAACGCTGCGGGCCGACCAGCCCCGCCGGCAGCACCACCGCGTACCCCGCTGGCGCGAAACCATCCCCTGGCGACGGCGTGAAGAACCCATCCGGTGCGCTTGTCCAGGGGCGCCCCTGCGCATCCTCACCGGTCACCAGCACCGATTGCAGCGGCTCGCGCGGCAACCACAGCACCCAGGGACCCGGCCGCGATACCGGCAGCTCGAAGTCCAGCGTGGCCTGGATCGCGGTCCCGGCACCGGGTCCGGCCAACACCCGCCTGCCGATGGCACCCTCATCGCCGACGCCGACCCGCACCGGCACCTCGTCCGCCATCGGCGCATCCGCATGCACCAGCCAGGCCAAGGCCAGGCCCAGCACCGCGAGCGCCCCGAGCAGCGCCAGCATCGGCAGCAGGCGATCGAGGACGCGCATCAGGCCTCGCCATCCGCGGGTTCGTCGATGTCGACATCCGGCGCGCCCAGGGCCAGCTCCTCGACCAGCCGCCTGGCATCCGCCCACGCCGCTTCGGGCACCATCACCGCCAGCAGGCCGAACACGCCGAGGTCGCCCATCCCACCGGTCAGCGCCTCGCCGCGCACGAACGCGGGAATGCCTTCGGCCTCCAGTGCCTGCCGCACCAGGTGGGCGTCGATCAGGTTCGCGGCCTCGTAGACAGTGCGCATGAATCCCCCGCAGAGGCCACATGCAAGCGCCGTGCCAACCGGCCGCAAACCCCGATCTTGCTGGCCTCCGCTACACTACCGGGCTGTTCCGCAAGCCCGATCCGACGTGTCCTCGACCCCCCAGAATCCCGCCACCGAAGCCGCGCCGACCAGGACCGACTTCATCCGCCAGATCGTCCGCGAGGACCTGGCCAGCGGCAAGCACGCTGCCATCAAGACCCGCTTCCCGCCGGAGCCGAACGGCTACCTGCACATCGGCCATGCCAAGGCGATCTGCCTGGACTTCGGGGTCGCGGCCGAGTTCGGCGGCAGCTGCAACCTGCGCCTGGACGACACCAACCCGGCCCGCGAAGACCCCGAATACGTCCGCGCCATCCAGGACGACGTGCGTTGGCTCGGCTTCGACTGGGCCAGCCTGCGCCACGCCTCCGACTACTTCGGCGTGTACTACCTGGCCGCGCTGAAGCTGATCCGCCAGGGCGACGCCTTCGTCTGCGACCTGAGCGCCGAGGAAGTCCGCGAGTATCGCGGCAGCCTGGTCGAACCCGGCCGCAATTCGCCGTACCGCGAGCGCAGCGTCGAGGAGAACCTGGACCTGTTCACCCGCATGCGCGCCGGCGAGTTCGCCGATGGCGCGCGCACCCTGCGCGCGAAGATCGACATGGCCAGCGGCAACATCAACCTGCGCGACCCGGCGCTGTACCGGATCAAGCACGTCGAGCACCAGAACACCGGCGGCGAATGGCCGATCTACCCGATGTACGACTTCGCCCACGCGCTGGGCGATGCGGTCGAGGGCATCACCCACTCGCTGTGCACGCTGGAGTTCGAGGACCACCGCCCGCTCTACGACTGGTGTGTGGATCGCGTGGATCTTGCGAACAACCCCGACCTGCTGGAGCCGCTGGTACCGCAAGACCTGCCGAAGGAAGCCGGCAAGCCACGCCAGATCGAGTTCTCGCGGCTCAACTTCAATTACCTGGTGATGAGCAAGCGCAAGCTGTTGGCGATGGTCGTCGACGGCCTGGTCGATGGCTGGGACGATCCGCGCATGCCGACCCTGCAGGGCATCCGCCGCCGCGGCTACACGCCGTCGGCGCTGCGCCTTATGGTGGACCGGGTCGGCATCAGCAAGCAGAACTCGCTGCTCGACATCTCCATCCTCGAAGGCGCGTTGCGCGACGACCTGGATGCGCATGCGCCGCGGCGCATGGCCGCCATCGACCCGCTGAAGATGGTGCTGACCAACCTGGATGCCGGGCACGAGGAATCGCTGACGTTCTCCAACCACCCGAAGGACGCGACCCAGGGCGAGCGCAGGATTCCGTTCTCGCGCGAACTGTGGATCGAGCGCGAGGACTTCGAGGAAATCCCGCCCCCCGGCTTCAAGCGTCTCACCGTGGGCGGCGATGTGCGCTTGCGCGGTGCCGGCATCGTCCGCTGCGATGAAGCGATCAAGGACGCCGACGGCAATGTGGTCGAACTGCATTGCACGCTGGATCCCGAATCCCGACCCGGCATGGAAGGCGCCAACCGCAAGGTCAAGGGCACCATCCACTGGGTCAGCGCGGCGCATGCGGTACCGGCCGAGATCCGCCTGTACGACCGCCTGTTCACCGTGCCGAATCCCGACACCGACGACGACGGCAAGACCTATCGCGACTACCTCAACCCGGCGTCGCGCAAGGTCGTCACCGGTTATGTGGAACCGGCCGCTGCGGACTGCGCACCGGAGCAGGGTTTCCAGTTCGAACGCCTCGGCTACTTCGTCGCGGATCGCTACGACCACGTCGCAGGCACGCCGGTGTTCAACCGCAGCGTCACCCTGCGCGACACCTGGGCGGGCAAGTAACCGTGCTGTACGCGCAGGTCCACCTGACGTTGCCCGCATGGGTGCATGAGGCCGTCGACACGACGCGCGTGTATGCATCGGATGCCGACAAGCTGGCGTTGGCGATCGAACTGTCGAAGCAGAATGTCGAAGCGCAATCGGGCGGCCCGTTTGGCGCAGCGGTGTTCGGGCCGGACGACAGGATCATCGCGATCGGCGTCAACCGCGTGGTGCCGCATGCCTGCTCGGTCGCGCACGCCGAGATGATGGCCTACATGCTCGCGCAAGGGCGCACCCAGCGCCTGCGCCTGAACCGCGACGCCGACGACAACCCGATCGGCCCGATCACCCTCGCCACGTCGTCGCAGCCGTGCTGCCAGTGCTACGGCGCGACGGTCTGGGCCGGCATCGACCGCCTGTTGATCGGGGCGCGCGCCGAGGACGTGATGGCGCTGACCGAGTTCGACGAAGGCCCACTGCCGGCGGACTGGATCGGCGAATTGAACGCACGCGGCATCGAGGTCGTGCGCGACATCGAACGCGATGCCGCATGCGCCGTGCTGCGTGCGTACGGCGAACTCGGCGGCCAGCGTTATTGACGCGTTGCTCTGCTACTGCCGGCAGGGCTTCGAGCCGGAACTCGCCGGCGAGCTGACCGAGCGCGCCGCGCAGGCGGGCTTCGTTGGCTACGCACGCGCCGAACGCAACACTGGCCATGTGCTGTTCGTCTGCGATGACGCCGATGGGCTCTCAAACGCGCTGCCGTGGTCGACGCTGATCTTCGCGCGGCAGAAGCTGCGCCTGTTCGCCGACCTGACCGACCTCGACCCGCGCGACCGCATCGCGCCGATGCTCGCCGCGTTGCCTGCGGACGTCCGCTTCGGCGACCTGGTGATGGAGCATCCGGATAGCGACGAAGGCAAGCCGATGGCCGGCCTGGCGCGCAGCCTCGGCAACGCGTTGCGTCCGGTGCTGCGCAAGGCCGATGCACTGACGAAGGAAGACAACCCGCGTCTGCAACGCCTGCATGTCTGCCTGCTGGAAGGCGGTCGCGCGCTACTGGCCACCAGCGAGCCGGAAGACAGTTCGCCATGGCCGCTCGGCATTCCGCGCCTGCGCACGCATGCGGATGCGCCATCGCGTTCCGCGTCGAAACTCGAAGAAGCGTTGCTGGTCCTGCTCGACCAGCGCGAGCGCACCGCGTTGCTGCGCGACGGCATGCGCGCCGCCGACCTCGGCGCCGCACCGGGCGGCTGGACCTGGGTGCTGACGCGGCATGGCCTGCGCGTGCAATCGGTCGACAACGGTCCGCTGCGGCAGAACGTGCTGGACAGCGGCCTGGTCGAACACCTGCGCGCCGATGGCTTCAACTGGCAACCGCAGCAGCCGCTGGACTGGATGGTCTGCGACATGGTCGAGCAGCCGCGCCGCGTCGCCGAGCGCATGGCGACCTGGCTGCGCGAAGGCTGGTGCCGGCACACGGTCTTCAACCTGAAATTGCCGATGAAGAAGCGCTGGCAGGAAACCCAGCTCTGCCTTGACCTGTTCGCGCAGCAGTCGGAAAAGCCGCTGACGATCCGCGCGAAGCAGCTGTATCACGATCGCGAAGAGATCACCGTGTTCGCGACAGTCAACAAGAAGACCTGAAGCAAGTTCTGGCGAGAAATGGGGTCAGAGTGAATCTTGCGCCGATCCAGATCGGACTCGCCGGAAACTCCGGTCGCAAAACTTCACTCTGACCCCATTTCTCACACCCCCGCCGCATGCCGCCACAGCGCGCGCGCGAGCGGCGGCAGCTTTCCGGCAAGACCCAGTGCATGTCCGCGCAACAACGTCGGCAAGAGCGCGTCATTGCTGTAGACGCGGTTGATCGCCTCGAACGCATGCGCATTGACCGCGTTCTCGCTGCGCCGCGTGCGCGCCCAGCGCGCCAGCCGCGACGGCGATGCGATATCGCCACCGCGCGTCTTCGCCACGCGCACGTGATCGCGCAAGGCGGCGACATCGCGCAGGCCGAGGTTCACGCCTTGCCCGGCCAGCGGATGCACCATGTGCGCGGCATCGCCCAGCAGCAGCACACGGCCCTCGACGTAGCGTTCGGCCAGCTGCCGCTGCAGCGGGAAGCCGGCGCGCGCCGACTGCAACCGGAACGCGCCGAGCTCGCCGCCGAAGGCCTGCGCCAGTTCGCGCTCGAACACATCGGCCTCCGCGGCCAGCAGGCGTTGCGCGTCGGGATCGGGCAGCGTCCACACGATCGAGCCAAGGCGACCGCGCAACGCGGCATCGCCATCGTCGTTGAACGGCAGCAATGCCACGGGTCCGCTGGCGAGGAACCGCTGCCAGCAGGTGTCACGATGCGGCTGTTCGCTGGCGACGAACGCGACAACGCCCTGCTGCGCGTAGGCATGCTTCGGTGCGGCGATGCCGGCCAGACCGCGCAACGCGGAGTTGCCGCCATCGGCGGCGATCGCGAGCTTCGCGTCCAGCACCAGGCCATCGTCCAGGCCGATGCGCACGCCGTGCGCATCTTGCTCGAGCGATTCGACCTGCGCCGGGCAGTGCACGCGCACGCCGGCCACCGGCAGCGCGCGCCACAGCGCATCGACCAGCGCGTTGTTCTCGATGATCCAGCCAAGCTGCGGCTGGCCAAGGGTGTCGGCATCGAACGTCAGCGGATCGCCGCCGGCCGCATCCCAGACATGCATGCCGCGATACGGCTGCACCCGCGATGCGAGCACGTCGCGCCATGCGCCCAGCTCGTCAAGCAATGCCGCGTTGTCGGGGGCGAATGCATACACGCGCAGGTCGCGCGCGTCCCGCTGCCACGCAGGTGGTTGGCGGGGTTCGACCAGTGCGACCTGCAGGCCTTCGCGCGCCAGCATCAATGCCGTCGCCGCGCCGACAACACCACCGCCAGCGACCACCACGTCCAGCGCGCCGCGCCTGCTCGACATGCCGCTCACAGGCCTGCACTCCTCCGGCACAACGCCGGCACGTCGCCGCGATAGCCCATCGCGCCGCCGACCAACCAGCCCTGCAACCAGCCCATCGCATCGCCCGCCACCAGTCCCGCGCTGCGCAGCGGACGCAGCAAGGGCGCATCGTTCGATGTCAGCCTCGCTAGCCCATCGGAGAACGCGAGCGTGCGTTCGCGATCCGGTGCGCGACGTTCGGCATGCTTGCGCAAGACCGCCTCGCTGCCCGGATCGTCGCGATTCGCGGTGATGCATTCGGCGAGGGTCAGCGCATCGCGCAGGCCGAGGTTGAAGCCCTGCGCACCCAAGGGATGCAGGCTCTGCGCGGCATTGCCGACCAGCACCGCGCGCGGCGCGACCAGAGCATCCGCCACGCAGCCGACGATCGGATACGCGCTGCGCGGCCCGACCGACAGGAAGCGGCCGGCGCGCCAGCCGAATGCATCCTGCACTCGCGACAGGAATGCATCGTCGCTCATTGCGGCAACGCCTTGGGCGTCCTCGCGGGCCACGCCGTGCACAACGCCGTAGTGGCCGTCGCCGCGCGGCAGCAGCGCGGTCGGGCCATTCGCGGTCAGTCGCTCGTACGCCGTTCCATCCGGTGCGCGTTGTGCGCGCAGGCGGGCGACGAACAGGGTCTGCACGTAATCGTGTTCGTGCGCACGGATGCCGAGCGCATCGCGCACCTGGCTGCGGTTGCCGTCGGCGCCGACGAGGAGCTTCGCGCACAACTCGCGCTGGCCGGCATCGTCGGCGATGCGGATCGCGCGATGGCCCGCATCGCCATCGCCAAGCCCCACGAAGCGCGCGGGACGATAACGGGTCAGGTTGCGCAATGATGCGAGCCGCGCTTCCAGCGCTTCGCCGAAATCGCTTGCCACTACCACCCGCCCGAATTCTTCGCGGCCATGTGCATCGGCATCCAGGTGGATACGGCCGAAGTCACCGGCACGGCTGATGTGGATACGGCGGATGCTGCCGCTCGGCGCGCGCAGCAGCGGCAGCACGCCGAGCGCCTCCAGCGCATTCACGGTGGCCTCGGCGAAGCTGAGGTTGCGCTGGTCGAACACTGCGGGCAGCGATCCGTTCGGCGTGGCTTCGACCATGCCGACATCCAGCCCAAGCCCGTCCAGGGCGATGGCCAGGCTGGCGCCCACCAGCCCGCCACCCACGATCAGCACGTCGTGAATGGGAGTCCTGCTGCGGGCGTCCGTGACCATTGCGTTATGCTACCGGCTCCGCTGTCGCCCATCGAACACACCGATGAATTCCACTGATTCCCGCATCGCCGCCGGCCCGCTGATCCTCGTCGCGCTGATCTTCATCGCCGCGCTGACCCGGGTGATCCCGCATCCGCCGAACTTCTCGCCGATCGAGGCCGTGGCCCTGTTCGGCGGCGCGTATTTCGCCAAGCGTCATTGGGCTTTGATCGTGCCGCTGGTGGCGATGTTCGCCTCCGACCTGCTGCTGGGCCTGATCAATGGCGGGATCTACTGGAGTTACTTCGCCAGCGCCGGCTACCTGCTGGTCTATGCCTGCATCGCGCTGTCCACGGTGCTTGGCTTCGGCTTGCGCGGCAAGGTGAGCGGCGGTCGCGTGCTGGCCTACTCGCTGGCGGGCTCGATGCTGTTCTTCGTGGTCACCAATTTCGGTGCCTGGCTGTCCGACCCCCTCTACCCGAAGACCGCTGCAGGGTTGGTCGCTTGCTATGTCGCGGGCATCCCGTTCTTCCAGTGGACGGTGCTCGGTACGTTGTTCTATTCGGCGCTGCTGTTCGGCGGCTTCGAGCTGCTGCGCCGTCGCGTGCCGGCGCTGCGTCCGCAGACGGTCTGATCCGCGGTTTCGATCGGCCGTGGGCAATCGCCTCAGCAAGATCTACACGAAGACCGGCGACGACGGCACGACCGGGCTCGGCGACGGCAGCCGGGTGGCCAAGGATTCCGCGCGGGTCATCGCCTACGGCACCGTCGATGAAGCCAACTCCTGCATCGGCCTGCTGCTCGCGGCAACGCTGCCGGACGACGTGCGCGACCTGCTGGTGCGCATCCAGCACCAGCTGTTCGACCTGGGCGGCGAGCTGTGCATCCCCGGCCACGCGGCGATTTTCGACGCCGATGTCGAAGCGCTGGAACAGCGCCTCGACCACTACAACGACGACCTCCCGGCGCTGAAGGATTTCATCCTGCCCGGCGGTGGCGAGGCTGCGGCGCGTTGCCACATCGCCCGCACCGTGGTGCGCCGCGCCGAGCGCGACACCGTCACCCTCTCCCGCCACGACGCCGTGCGCCCGCAGGCGATCCGCTACCTCAACCGCCTCTCCGACCTGCTGTTCGTGCTGGCGCGGGTGCTGGCGCGCGCCGACGGGCATGGCGAAGTGTTGTGGGCGCACGACCGCCGCAAGTGAAAGGCGTCGGCGAGGCAATCCGCTGATGCGCATCTATACCCATCCGGCCTGCCTGGACCACGACACCGGCCCCGACCATGCCGAGCGGCCTGCTCGGTTGAATGCGGTTGTCGACGCGCTTCGCAGCGAATTGCCGGCACTCGACTGGCACGAGGCACCGCGGGCGACCCGTGGCCAGTTGCTGCGCGCCCACGCCCCCGAACTCCTGGACGCGGTACTGGAAACGCATCCTGCACATCGCATCCTGCTGGATCCGGACACCGTGCTTTCACCCGCGTCCGCCGAGGCCGCATTGCGCGCCGCCGGCGCGGCCATTGCCGCGGTGGATGCCGTGCTGGCCGGCAAGACCACGCGCGCGTTCTGCGCGGTGCGCCCACCCGGCCACCACGCTACCTGCGATGTCGCGATGGGCTTCTGCCTGTTCAACAACATCGCGGTCGCCGCCCTGCACGCGCTCGACCGGCACGGGCTGGAGCGGGTGGCGATCGTCGATTTCGACGTCCACCACGGCAACGGCACCCAGGCGATCTTCGAGAAAGACCCGCGCGTGCTGTTCGCCAGCTCGCACCAGTGGCCGCTGTATCCGGAATCCGGCGCACGCAGCGAAACCGGCATCGGCAACATCTTCAACATGCCGCTGCCGATCGAGGCCGAGGGTTTCCTGTTCCGCCGCGCATGGGAAGACGTGCTGCTGCCCGCGGTGCACGATTTCCGCCCGCAGTTGCTGCTGGTCTCGGCCGGCTTCGACGCGCACTGGCGGGATCCGCTCGCGCAGTTGCGGCTGCAGGCGAGCGACTACGCGTGGATCAGCGAAGAACTCGTTTCACTCGCGAACCGCCATTGCGGCGGTCGCATCGTCTCCAGCCTGGAAGGTGGCTATGACCTGGCCGCGCTGGCCGAATCCTGCGTGGCGCACGTGACTGCGCTTTGCGCATGAGCCGCTGGTGGGTCAGGCCGCTTCGGTAGAGAACACCAGCGCCGCGGAATTGATGCAGTAGCGCAGGCCGGTCGGCGCCGGGCCATCCGGGAAGACGTGGCCCAGGTGCGATTCGCAGCGCGCGCAGCGCACCTCGATGCGGCGCATGCCGTGGCTGTCGTCCTCGTGGGTGGCCACCGCTTCGGCGGAGACCGGGCGCAGGTAGCTGGGCCATCCGCTCCCTGAATCGTATTTGTCCTCGGACGAGAACAACGGCGCGGCACAGGCAACGCAGTGGTAGGTGCCATGTCCCTTGTGGTCCCAGTACTTGCCGGTGAACGGTGCTTCGGTCGCCGAGCAACGGCAGACGGCGTACTGCTGCGGATCGAGGCGCTCGCGCCATTCGGCGTCGGTCGTGGGCAGGTCGTGGTCGCTCATCGGGCCATCCTCAACGGGTTCCCCGGCAGTCTGCGCGATCCACGCAAGGCCCACGTGAACAAAGCCGCAGGTTTGCCCGGGAACCCCCGTTCCGGCAAGCTTACCGTCTGTTTTTCGCCAACCGGATCATCCGTGCGCCCAGTCCTGCGCCTGCTGCCCCTGCCGCTGTGCATCGCGTTCTCCCTGCATGCCCACGCCGCCGACGATCCGCCGAACTGGGGCCTGTGCCCGGTGCAGGACGCGCTCAAGCCGTTCGTGGAGGCGCAAGCCGCTCCGGAGGGCCTGCACGTGGACAACGCCAACCAGAACACCGACATCGAAGGCGACGCGCTCTCGGGCACCGAAGCCAACCCGATGTTCCAGGGCAACGTGACCATGCGCCGCGGCGACCAGTTCATGGGCGCGGACCAGATCACCTTCGACAAGGAATCCGATCGCTACGCCGCCGAGGGCAGCATCCGCTACCAGGGGTCCGGCCTGCGCGTGGTGGCAGCCCGTGCCGAGGGCAACCAGGGCACCGATACCCACGTCATCCACGACCTCGACTACCAGTTGCTGTCGCGCCGTGGCAATGGCGGTGCAGACAGCGTGACCCTGGCCGGCGAGCTCGGCACCCTGCGCGGCGCCACCTATTCGACCTGCCCGCCGGAAGCGCGCCAGTGGGAATTGCGCGCCAGGCAGATCGACATCGACACCGAAGAAGGCATGGCGATCGCACGCGGTGCCACCCTGCGCGTCGGCAAGGTGCCGGTGCTGTACATGCCCTGGTTCATGTTCCCGACCGACGAGCGCCGCCGGACCGGCCTGCTGTTCCCGTCGATCTCCAATTCCAGCCGCAACGGTTTCGACTGGCGGCAGCCGATCTACCTGAACCTGGCGCCCAACTACGACCTCACCCTCAATCCGCGCCTGATGAGTTCGCGCGGTGCGCAGATGGGTGCGCAGTTCCGCTACCTGGTCGAAGGCGGGCAAGGCACCCTGGAAGGCACCTGGATGCCCAACGACAAGCTGCGCGACCGCGACCGCAGCCTGCTCAGCTATGAGGCCTTCCAGAACCTGACCCCGCACTGGCAGGCGCGCGCCGACCTCAACTGGATCAGCGATTCGCGCTATTTCGAGGACTTCAGCAACAGCCTGGACGGGCTGTCGCAGACCACCGCCTACAGCGCGATCGGCGTGTACGGCCGCGGCCAGGGCTGGGATGCCGGCATCACCGCCGATCATTGGCAGCTGGCCGACTTCACCCTCACCGAGGATGTGCTGCCGTACAGCCGTTTGCCGCGCGCCTATGTCAACTGGGAACAGCGCCTTGCCGGGATGTTGCTTGGCGGCATCAGCGCCGAAGCCGTGCGCTTCCAGCACGAATCCTTCGACGCCGGCTCGCGCATCGACCTGAAACCGTGGATCAGCCTGCCGCTCGAGGGCGACTCCTGGTTCCTGCGGCCGACCGCCGCGTATCGCTACACCGGCTATTCGCTCGACCGCGGCCTGGCGCAGGATCTAGGCGGCAGCTCGCCTTCGCGCGGCCAGTCGATCTTCAGCGTGGATGCCGGCCTGTTCTTCGACCGCGACACCACGGTCAAGGGCAAGGATTACCTGCAAACCATCGAGCCGCGCCTGTTTTACCTGAACGTGCCGTACGCCGACCAGGACGACATGCCGCTGTTCGATACCCAGCCACTGACCTTCAGCTGGGGCCAGCTGTTCCGCGACAACCGCTATTCCGGCGCCGACCGCCAGGCCGACGCCAACCAGCTCACCCTGGCGGTCAGCACCCGGATGATCCGCCAGTCGGATGGCCGCGAGCGCTTCTCCGCCAGCCTCGGACAGATCCGCTATTTCGATGCGTCGCGGGTCCTGATTCCAGACCGGGAAACCATTACCGAAAAGGGGCGTTCGGCCTGGGTGGCAGACGCCAACTACGCGCCTACCGACCGCTGGACCTTCGGTGCGTCCTACCAGTGGGATCCCAAGGTCAACCGCACCGACCTTGCCAGCGTGCGCGCCCGCTACCTGCTGCCCGACGATGGCGTGTTCAACCTCGGCTACCGCTATCGCCGCTCGCTGCTGGAACAGGCCGACGTGTCCTTCCTGTACCCGATCAACCCGAGCTGGAGCGTGGTCGGCCGCTATTACTACTCGTTGCACGACAGCAAGACCCTGGAAACGATGGCCGGCCTGCAATGGGACAGCTGTTGTGTCGCCGTTCGGCTTGTGGCGCGCCGCTACGTGCACAATCGGGCCGGCGATCTCAGCAACGCACTGATGTTCGAGATCGAGTTGAAGGGCCTTGGCTCCGCCGGCCAGGACACGCGTCGCGCCTTGCGCCGGGCCATCCTCGGCTACAATCGCGACGACCTGTATCTGGTGCCGCCGCAGACCGCCACGGGCCAGCCCACCCCGCCCGATTCCGCTGCAGACACCCTTCCATGACCCCAGCTTTCGCCAAGCGCGCCAAGCGCACTCTCCTTGCCGCGACCCTTGCCAGCCTCCTGCTGGGAGGTGCCGTGCAGGCACAGTCGTATGCCGGCACCCAGCCGGTCGACCGCATCGCCGCGGTCGTCAACGAGGACGTGATCCTGCGCAGCGAGCTGGATCGCGCGATCGCCAACATCCGCAGCCAGTACGCAGGCAAGGAGGCCCAGCTGCCGCCCGCCGACGTGCTCGAGCGGCAGGTGCTGGAGAGGCTCGTGCTGATGCGCCTGCAGCTTTCGCGCGCCACCGATTCCGGCATCAATGCCACCGATGAGGAACTCGAACGCGCGGTAGCGGGCGTGGCCGAGCAGAACAACATGAGCGTCGACCAGCTGCGCCAGCGCCTGTCGCAGGACGGCATGGGCTTCACCGAATTCCGCAACAACCTGCGCGACGAAATCGTGACCCAGAAGCTCCGCCAGAGCTTCGCGCAGAGCCGGATCAACGTGAGCGAAGGCGAGGTCGATGCCGCGATGGCCACCGCGTCGGCGACGGCCAGCCAGCAATTCCACCTTGCGCACATCCTGGTCGGTGCCCCGGACGGCGCCTCGCCCGAGCAACTCGCGGTTGCCCAGAAGAAGATCGAGGGCGTGCAGGCGCTGATCGCGAAGGGCGACATGACCTTCGCTGCGGCTGCGGTGCGCTATTCGGACAGCCCGAACGCACTCGAAGGCGGCGACCTCGGCTGGCGCGGGCTGAACGAGATCCCGCCGGCATTCGCGCAGACCATCCAGCAGATGCAGAACGGCCAGGTGATCGGCCCGATCCGCGGTCCGAGCGGCTTCCAGCTGCTGCAACTGGTCGAGACCCGCACCCAGGCCGCCGGTGGTGGCGAGCAGGTGACCCAGTTCTCGGCGCGCCAGATCCTGGTGAAGGTCGACGACAAGACCGACGACGCGACCGCCAAATCCAGGGCCGACACCCTGTCGGCGCGAATCGCCGGCGGTGCCGATTTCGTGAAGCTGGCCGGCGAATCCTCCGATGACGCTGCGACCAAGCGCCGCGGCGGCGACCTCGGCTGGTTCGGCGCGGACACCTACGGTACCGACTTCGGCATGCAGGTCGCGGCCCTCTCCGACGGCCAGGCGTCCGCCCCGTTCAAGACCGACGCCGGCTGGGTGATCGTGCAACGCATCGGCAGCCGCCAGGTCGCCGCTGGCGACGAAAGCCAGCGCGCTCAGGTCCGCGAAACCATCGGCCGGCGCAAGCTGGAAGAGGAATGGAATCGCTTCCTGCGCGAGATGCGCGGCGAAGCCTTCGTCGATGTGCGGGATGCAGAAGGGAAATCGACCACCCCGGTACCGGAAGGTGCGGCACCGAAGACCCCGCACAAGGCGACACTGACGCCCGAGCAACAGGCACAAAGCGCCCGCGGCTCCTGACGGGATTCGACATGCGGCCCCGGCTCGCGCTCGTTCCCGGCGAACCGGCAGGCATCGGTCCCGAACTCGTGGTTCGCGCCGCCCAGCAGGATTGGGAGGCGCAACTGGTGGTCCACGGCGATGCGGCCAGCCTGCATCGCGCTGCCGACGCGCTGGGCCTGCCCATCGAATTGCATCGCAGCGGCGATGCCCCGCATTCCTCGCGCAGTCTGGAACTGGTCGAAATCGCGCATCCGGTCGCCGCCACGTTCGGCCAGCCGGAGCCGGCGAATGCCGCATCGGTATTCGAATCGCTGACCCGCGCAGCCCGGGCATGCCTTGATGGCGCATGCGACGGTCTGGTCACCGGACCCGTACACAAGGCCGCGATCAACGACGGCGGCATCGCCTTCACCGGCACCACCGGCTTGCTGGCCACGCTGGCCGGTTGCGAGGTGGTGATGATGCTGGCCAATCCGGGCATGCGGGTCGCCCTGCAGACCGTGCACCTGCCGTTGCGTGAGGTCGCCAGCGCGATCACCGCCGACGCGCTGGCATCGACCTTGCGCATCGTCGACCAGGCACTGCACAGCCAATTCGGCATCGCATCCCCGACCATCGCCGTGCTCGGCCTCAACCCGCACGCGGGCGAGGATGGGCATCTGGGCCGCGAGGAACTCGACATCATCGAACCCACGCTCGAACGCCTGCGCGGCGAAGGCATGCGTCTTGTCGGCCCGTTGCCCGCCGACACTGCGTTCCTGCCGGGCAAGCTGCTGGGCTTCGATGTCGTACTGGCGATGTACCACGACCAGGGATTGCCGGTACTCAAGCACGCCGACTTCGCCAATGCGGTGAACATCACCCTGGGCCTGCCCTATCCGCGCGTGGCAGTCGACCACGGCACCGCGCTCGACCTGGCCGGCAGGGGCATTGCCGATCCCTCCAGCCTGTTCGCCGCGATCCACACCTGCACGCAGCTGGCGCGCCAGCGCATGCAGGGCTGAGACTCTCCAGATGACCACATTCACCGAACCTGCGAAGAAGCATCTCGGCCAGAACTTCCTGCACGACCGCAGCGTGATCGACAAGATCGTGCAGGCGATCGACCCGAAACCCGGCGATGAGATCGTCGAGATCGGCCCGGGCCAGGGCGCACTGACCTTCCCGCTGCTGAAGAAACATGGCGCGATCACCGCGATCGAATTCGACCGCGACCTGCACGCCCCGCTGCAGGCAGCCGCGCGCGAACACGGCGCACTGCACCTGATCGAGGGCGACGTTCTCGGCGTGGATTTCAGCGCGTTGGCCGCGGAACTCGCGCCTGCCGATGGCAAGATCCGGCTGGCCGGCAACCTGCCCTACAACCTCAGTTCGCCGATCCTGTTCCATGCGCTGGACCACGCGCCGGCGGTGCGCGACATGCATTTCATGCTGCAGAAGGAAGTCGTCGAGCGCATGGCCGCCGGCCCGGGCAGCAAGGTGTACGGGCGGCTCAGCGTGATGTTGCAGGCCTACTGCACGGTCACGCCATTGTTCGTGGTGCCGCCCGGCGCGTTTCGTCCGGCGCCGAAAATCGATTCCGCCGTCGTGCGGCTGGTGCCGAGGCCCGCCGACACGATTGAGGTCGCGGACCACCGGATGTTCGCCAACGTGGTGCGCGCGGCATTCGGGCAGCGCCGCAAGACCCTGCGCAATGCGCTCAACGGCGTGGCCAATGTCGCTGCCATCGAGGCCGCCGGCCTGCGCGCCGACGCGCGCGCGGAACAGGTCGAAGTCGCCGGCTTCGTGCGCCTCGCCAACCTGCTCGCGCAAGCCTGAGCGCGCTTTCATGCGATGCGGCGCGCATCGCCGCTAGAATGCGCGCATGAGCAACACCGATTACCAGTTCGACATCGAGATCGCCACGCGCTTCCTGGACGAGCAGTCCGTGCCGGAGGAAGGCCGTTTCGTGTTCGCCTACACCATCCACATCCGCAACGAAGGCAACGTGCCTGCGCGCCTGCTGCGCCGCCACTGGCTGATCACCGACGGCAACGGCAAGGTGCAGGAAGTCGAGGGCGAGGGCGTGGTCGGCGAGCAGCCATGGCTGCGCCCGGGCGAAGGCTTCGAATACACCTCCGGCGCGGTGCTCGAGACCGACATCGGCACCATGCGCGGCAGCTACGATGTACTGGCCGACGACGGCACCCGCTTCGCCGCGCCGATCCCGCCGTTCACCCTGTCCATCCCGCGCACGCTGCACTGAGGCCCGGGCATGGCGACCTGGGCAATCGGCGACCTGCAGGGTTGCTACGACGTCACCCAGCGCCTGCTGGAGAAGATCCGCTTCGACCCGGCGGTCGACCGCCTGTGGTTCTGCGGCGATCTGGTCAACCGCGGCGGACAGTCGATCGAAACCCTGCGACTGGTGCATTCGCTGCGCGAGGTCAGCCACGTCGTGCTCGGCAATCACGACCTGTCGCTGCTGGCGATCGGCGAGCGCTCGCCCGACGAGCAGCGCAAGGTCAATCCGGATCTGCAGGGCGTGCTGTTCGCCGATGATGCGCGCGAGCTGCTGGACTGGCTGCGCATGCGCGAACTCGCGCACGTGGATCGCAAGCTCGGCTGGATGATGGTGCACGCGGGCCTTGCGCCGAAGTGGACCACCCAGCTCGCCGAGAAACACGCCCGCGAAGTCGAATCGCGCCTGCACGGCGACAATTACCGGCGCGTGCTGAAGAACATGTACGGCGACAGCCCGGAATGGTCGCCGCGGCTCGGCGGCAGCGAACGCGACCGCGCGATCATCAACATCTTCACCCGCATGCGCTATTGCAGCCCGCGCGGGCGGATCGCCTTCGAACACAAGGGCGAACCCGGCACGCAGCCGCCCGGCCTGTATCCGTGGTACTCGGTGCCGGGCCGCGCGACGCGCGACCTCAAGATCGTCAGCGGGCACTGGAGCACGCTGGGATTGTTCGTGGGCCAGGGCGTGCATGCGCTGGATACCGGCGCGGTCTGGGGCGGCAAACTCACCGCCTTGCAGCTGGATGCCGAGACCCTGCACGTGGTCCAGGTGCCCGGCCGCGATGTGCCTGCAGCGCCGCCACGGCTGCGACCGTCGCGGCACAAGCATGGACCGCGCACGAACCGGCCACCCGGCAACGGACAGGGACGCACTCCGGCCTGAGCACACCTAGG
>JAVWUU010000003.1:0-59697 GCA_036666995.1 Thermomonas sp. | reverse complement strand
CGCGCAGCGGCTTCTCGAACACGTAGCCCACGCCGTCGATGACGCGGGTTTCCTTGCCTTCGGCCAGCTGCGTGCCATAGGCCGTGGGCGTGAAGAAGCCGCCGAGGCCGCAGCCGCCGGCGCGCAGGCGCTCGGCCAGCGTGCCCTGCGGATTGAACTCGAGTTCGAGTTCTCCGCCGAGGTACTGGCGCTCGAATTCCTTGTTCTCGCCGACGTACGACGAAATCATCTTGCGAATCTGCCGCGTGGTCAGCAACTGGCCCAGGCCGAAGCCGTCCACACCCGCGTTGTTGGAGATCACGGTCAAATCCTTGACCCCGGAATCGCGCAGCGCGGCGATCAGCGCCTCGGGGATGCCGCACAGGCCGAAACCACCGACCGCGAGGGTCTGGCCATCCGCCACCAGCCCGGACAGGGCGGCGTCGGCGTTGGGGTATTGCTTGTTCGCAGCCACGTCGGCGGCTCCAGGTGGGCGGGGAACCGGCATTTTACCGGCAAGCCGCGGATCGCCCACCGTACTTTCGGGCAGGCCGAAAAGGGGACGGAGGGAATTAAGCATGCTTAATTCCCTCCGTCCCCTTTTCGTCGAGCAAATACCCAGACCGGCCTCGGGTAAAATGTCCGGTCTGTCTCCCCAAGGTTCCCGCTCGATGAAGATCCTCGTCGGTTACAAGCGCGTGGTGGACTACAACGTCCGCATCCAGGTCAAGCCGGACGGTTCCGGCGTGGTCACCGATGGCGTGAAGCTGTCGGCCAACCCGTTCGACGACATCGCGCTGGAAGAAGCCCTGCGCCTGCGCGACAAGGGCATCGCGACCGAAGTGATCGTCGCGACCATCGCCCCCGCCGACGCCCAGGCGCACCTGCGCAACGGCCTGGCGATGGGCGCGAACCGCGCGATCCACGTGGTCGCCGATGGCCCGGTGCCGGCGCTCGCCGCCGCGCGTACCTTCCTCAAGCTGATCGAGAAGGAACAGCCGGACCTGGTCATCCTGGGCAAGCAGGCGATCGACGACGACGCCAGCCAGACCGGACAGATGCTGGCGACACTTTGGGGCCGCCCGCAGGCCACGTTCGCATCCAAGCTCGACATCGCCGACGGCAAGGCCACGGTGGTGCGCGAGGTCGATGCCGGCCTGGAGACGCTGGAAGTCGACCTGCCGGCGGTGGTCACCACCGACCTGCGCCTCAACGAGCCGCGCTTCATCAAGTTGCCGGACATCATGAAGGCCAAGAGCAAGCCGCTGGAGGCGATCCCGCATGCCGACCTCGGCGTGGACGCCGGCGAAGGCCTCAAGACGACGCACTACGCGGCGCCTGCCAAGCGCAGCCGCGGCGTGATGGTGAAGGACGCGGCCGAACTGGTCGCCGCACTCAAGCAGAAGGGGCTCCTGTAATGAGCAAGGTCCTGATCGTCGCCGAACATCTGGGCGGCAAGCTCAACGCCGCCACCGCCAAGTGCGTCTCCGCCGCGCAGGCGCTGTCGCCGGAGGCCATCGACATCCTCGTGCTGGCCGCCGATCCGGCATCCGTCGCCGCCGAGGCCGCGCTGATCGCCGGCGTCGCCAAGGTCATCGCGGTGGCCAATGCCGCGAATGCCAATGCCATCGCCCAGGTGCAGGCCCCGCAGGTCGCCGCACTGGCGTCGGGCTACAGCCACGTGTTCGGGCCCAGCACCACGTTCGGCAAGGACCTGATGCCGTGCGTGGCCGCGCTGCTCGGCGTTGCCCAGGTCTCCGACCTGATGGCGGTCGAAGGCAGCCATACCTTCAAGCGCCCGATCTACGCCGGCAACGCCATCGTCACCGTCGAAGCGCCGGCCAGCCAGACCGTGGTGGCGACCGTGCGCGCGGCCTCCTGGCCGGAAGCCGGCAAGGGTGGGAGTGCCAGTGTCGAGACAGCTTCGGTCGATGTCGCCCTGCCCTCGCACACCCGCTACATCGGGCTGGCCGCGGGCAGCTCCGACCGTCCCGACCTGCAGAGCGCCAAGCGCGTGGTCTCCGGCGGGCGTGGCGTCGGATCCGAAGAGAACTTCCGGGTCATCTACGCGCTGGCCGACAAGCTCGGCGCGGCCGTGGGCGCTTCGCGCGCGGCGGTCGATGCCGGCTACGTGCCGAACGAACTGCAGGTCGGCCAGACCGGCAAGATCATCTCGCCGGAGCTGTACGTCGCGGTCGGCATCAGCGGCGCGATCCAGCACCTCACCGGGATCAAGGACGCCGGCACCATCGTCGCGATCAACAAGGACGGCGACGCGCCGATCTTCGAGATCGCCGACATCGGCCTGGTCGGGGATCTGTTCACGATCCTGCCGGAGTTGGAAGCGGCGCTGGGCTGAGGTCGCCGTCGGCGCAAGACGAAAAAGGAGCCTTCATGGCTCCTTTTTCATTTGTATCTCCCATCACTGGAGGCTTGCCGACGAGGCGGCATGATGCCTTCTCCAGGTGGGCGGGCAGTAATCAGGTATTGATCAGCACCACGCCCGCGATGATCAACAGGCTGCCCGCCATGCCTTTCCAGCCCATCGATTCGCCCAGCAGGAAATACGCCAGCAACGGCACGATCACGAACGCGAGCGCCATGAACGGGTAGGCGATGTTGAGCGGCAGCGTCCGCAGTACCCAGATCCACAGCAAGGTCGACATGCCCAGCAAGCCGATTCCGACGAAAAAATAGATGCTCAGGCAATAACCGCCCACCCAGACACCCACGGCCTTGGGGTTCTGCAGATTCAGTGCCGCCAGCTTCAGGAACATCTGTCCGACGGAAATTCCCGCCACCGACAGCAATACCTGCAGCAGTTTGAGCTTGTCCATGTCCTCTTCCGTGCCGGTCAGGCGACGCTGCTTTCCGCCCGCGCCGGAACGCGGGGCAGGCCATCTTCGTTCGCACTGGCCGCCGCGAAGAACCCGAGCACGCCCGCGGCGATCTCGTGGTTGTAAAGCTTGGCCGGCAGCGCGATGCCGGAAGAGAACACGTTGCCGTCGCGCACGTGCGCACCGGTGCGCGCCACGATCGCCTCGAAGTGATCGAGGAAGTTGATCCGGTGCCCACCCACCTCGACTTCGACATCGCCCTCAAGTTCATCCCAGAAGTCGACCTGGTAGAACAGCTTCAGCGGGTTGCTCGCATTCGGCTCGACCTGGAACAGCGGCAGGCCCTGGATCGTCGCCCCTTCCAGGGCCGATGCGGCATGGTCGCGTTGCGCCTGCCCGGGGAAGAACACGTGCGCGTCGTTGGTCATCAGCTGCTCGACGCTGTCGAACGGCAGTCCGACTGCCTCAAGGAAACGCGCGGGATTGATCTGGCGGTAGCAGATCCTCGGCTTTTCCCCGGCGATGTTCCGTTGCGTCAACGCATTCATCACCACCACCGCTTCGTCCTCGCCGAGCGAATCGAAGATGATCTCCAGCACGCGATCGATCACCCGCAGCCCGAAGGCGAGATCGCCCGGGAGCCGATCGCCCGCGACCCATTTGTGATGCTGCAGGTGGGCGATGCTGTTGAGGAAGATCACCGACAGCTGCGGATCCAGCTTCCGCTTGTACGCCGAGAAAATCGCCGCCGAGAACAGGTCGAAGAGCGAGAACAGGACCGCGTTGTTCACTCCGTTGCGCAGCACGCCGCCAAGCACCAGCGGCGCTTGCGCGATGATCCGGGCAACGGCACCCGATCCGAGCACGAACTTGCCCAAGCGCAACGTGTTGCCGAGGAATTCACCGATCGAGACATCCAGGTAGTTCCTGGAGTAGTAACGCGGCAGCGCCAGCAGGTCGTTGAGCTTTTCGGGGAAGGCCCGCTCCGAGAACGTCCACGGGTCGGGCAGGAAGAACTTGCACAGCGCGGCATCCCCGCGCGTTGCGTTCATCGCGCCCCAGACGCCGGAGCTGACGCCGCGCTCGCTCAACACTTCCCAGACCTGCCTGAAACCGAGATCCGCGGGCGTGTCGCCCAGGTGGATGATCCCGTGCACCGAAGACGGTACCCCGGTATGCGCCGAGACCCACTGCACCCATGGATCAAGGCCACGATGTTCGACCATGTCGTCGGTGGTCGTCGAGGCCGGCTTCAGTGCCAACATCCTGGCCACATGCGGCAGGCCGAGCTCCTTTACGCCGCGCTCGAGCAGGGCCACGGAGAACTCGTTGAGTTCGATGAGAGTGAGTCGACGCTTGGACGCCTGCATGGTCAGTTGACCTCCGTATCGCCGCCGGCCTCGGGCATGTCCGGTTCCGGCGGCGGCAAATCGCCTGCGACGGGTCGTCGCGGCACGTTGGCGATGTCGTAGGCCAGGAACGCCAGCAGCAACTGCAGGCCGACGAGGATCGGCAACACCGAGAACATGATCGTACCAAGCGGCGTGGCAGTGCCGGCCGCCATCGCCTTCAGCCAGTGATACACGCCGAACACCGAGCCGAACCCCAGCAACACGACGCCGGCCGCCAGCTCGAGCGAAGCGACGCTCATGTCGCGGAGGACGTAGTTGTAGAAGATCCGCTTGCCGAGATTGCGCACGTGCTTGGCCAGGAACTCGAACAGGATCCTGGAAATCCTGAGGCTGCTTTCCTCGTCGCCGTAGTGCGCGTGCATCGGCATGTCCACCACGACCGCGCGCAGGGTATTGAGCCGGAACAACACGTCTGTCTCGAAGAAATAGCGCTTGCTGATCTTGCCCAACGGCAGGTGGGCGGCGACGCGACCTGAAATCGCGGTGAATCCGTTGGTCGGATCGAACATGCCCCAGTAGCCGGTCGACAACTTGGCCATGAACGACAGCACGGCGTTGCCGAACAGGCGGATCGCCGGCATCTGTCCGATCCGGCTGAGGTCGTAGAACCGGTTGCCCTTGGTGTAGTCGGCCTGTCCCCCCAGGATCGGCGCCACCAGCCTGGGAACCAGCGTCGGGTCCATCTGACCGTCGCCATCGACCTTGACGATCACATCGGCATTCGCGGCGATCGCATGCCGGTACCCGGTCATCACCGCACCGCCCACACCGCGATTCACGTCATGGAAGACGACCGTCAGCCGTGGGTCGTCGCATTGCTGCTGCAACAACCGGCCCGACCCCTGCGGACAGGCATCGTCGACAGCCACGATCATCCCCACTTCCGGCCCGATCCTGCCGACAAGTTCGACCACGTGCGCGGCGACCTTGTAGCAGGGGATCACGACCGCGACACGGTGCAGCGATGTCGATTCAGCGCTCAATGGATGTCCCCTGCGTGGAAACGCCGATGCGCCTCGTCGCGCGCCTGCTCGAGCTTGCCCGCGCATGAGCGGGCACCGGGATCCGGCATCGCCCACACCCCGCTCGCCCCCTCGACGTCCACCTGCACGAAACCACTGGCCACCAACCCGCGTTGCAAGCCCTCCGCCGGTGCACGTCCCGTGATCACGTGCGAGGTACCGGTGGATGCGAGCACCTGCTTCCAGCGTTGGCCGGCAGGATCCGCGTTCGCCCAGCGATAGGTCTCGGCGGTACGGGTGTCGTAGGGCGCATGCGCCACGATGGCGCGCCCACCGGCGATCGCGCCGAAGGGCGCTTCGGGGTTGGCGACGATGATGCAGGCATGCGGCGATTCCGCGAGCACGCGGCGGAGCAGTGCGCGCTCCGGGATTCGCGCCGACTCCACGGCCGCCACCGCACGCGGGCCTTCGCGTACCAGCTTGCTCCAGGGATCCTCGCGCACGAGCCAGCTCGACGCGGGCAACAGCAGCGCATTCGCGACGACCAGCAGCATCACGCTCCCGGCGAAAGGTTTCGACGGAAGCAACCGGGACAGGCCGACGGTGCCGACCACGACCAGCACTGCGGTCGCCGGGAAGAGGTAGCGCATGTATTGGATCTGCACGAACATCACCAGGCCCGCCACCAGGAACCACAGTCCGACCCACCTGGATGCCGGGCGACGCATCATCTCCACCAGCAGTGCAGGGAACAGGGCCAGCAGGGCGATCCCGAATGCGCCCGGGTAGTGCTCTCCGAAGCGCCCGGTGTCGAACGTCATGTCCCACAACGCGCGCCACGACAGGCCACCCATCCAGCGTCCATCGACGAGGTCCGTCGGCGGGAAGTAAGGCGACTTGAACGTGCCATTGAACAGCGGGAACAGCGGGTTTCCGGTAATCAGGATCGCATAGCAATAACTTGCCCCACCGAGCAGCGCGGCCACCCCTGCGACCTGCATGCACCACGCCACGCGGCCCTGGCGAAAGGCTTGCCATCCGAGCCATGCGATGGCGGGAAAGACGAAGACCGCATTGGTCACCTTCAGTCCCGCGAGCAGCCCCAGCAGCGACCCCACCAGCATGGCCGGCGGAAGCGAGCGCCCGCTCGCGGCCAGCAGGGCTGCCAGCTGCAACAGGACTGCGGCCGATGCGCCATCGACCTGCATGGTCGTGGTGAAGTAACCGGTCAACGGCAGCGTCGCGAAGACAGCAACGGCCGCCAATGCGGCGCGCGGGCCGGCGCCGAGCGTGATCGCCAACCGCCATGCGCCATGCAGCCCGACGAGCAACCAGAGTGCATTGACTGCGGCACGCGCCTCGCCCCCGGCGAACAGGGCCGCGATCCCGTTCAGGACATTGTTCGCCCATGGCGCCAAGGCCCAGGCCTGAGTGGAGGCATCGAGATGGTAGTAGCCATCGCCGAGCAACTGGTACGGCAGGATCAGGTGGGCGGCGTTGTCGTCGTAGTTCATGGTGGGCAACCACAAGCCAAGCCCGGCGACCAGGGCGGCGGCCACCGCGATGGCCAGCCAGTGGCCATGGTCGCGTTCGAGCGCTCGCCACGCCTCCCAGGGCGCCGCCAACCTTTCCGCGATGACATCGCGCCGCAGCACGCACAAGAGCGCGGCGACCGCGAGATAACCCCTGCTGCCATGCACCGGGAAAGGCAGCAACCAGCCCACGACGGCACTGAGGATGGCGATGCCCACCAGCGCGTCCGCCATCAAGCTGCCCGAAGCGGTGACGATCCATTTGCCCGGCACGACGGCGATAGCGCACAGCAGGAGCAGGATGCCGGCAAACGCCGCCGCAGGCCCGCAATAAGCGACGAATGCCACCATCGCGCCGAGGACAAGCAGCAGCGCCGGCGAGAGTCCCGCGCGCCGCCACACCTGCTCCAGCGCCACCACCCCCAGCGCCAACGCGGCGATTGCGCCCAGCAGCATGCAATAGCTGCGCGGGGTGCCGGTAAACAGGCCGTATCGCCAGGTCAGCCCCACCACGGCCGGAATGGCCAGGGCGACGATCCACACCATCGCCCTGCCCATCATGGTGGCCGATTCCGCCCTCGGCAGCATGCGTTCGGACGAAGCCATCATTGGATGGGCAGGTTCTGTCGGATCAGTTGCAGGCGAGCATCGGCACTTCGTAGGACGCAAGCACCTTTTCGTCCTTGCCATCGACCAAGGAGAACTTCACGCCAACGGAGACCCAGTTGCCGGTCATCGCTTCGCCGATGTTGCCGCCTGCGGCGAATGTCTTCGTCTCGGTCGAGCCCTTCTCGCTGACCAGGATCTTGACCGTCGCGATGGCAGGATCCTTGACCGACCATTTGACGTTGGAAGTAGCGCGATCACGCCCCTCGCAATTGAACACTTGGCCAGGATCCACGGTGAAATCGGCCAATTCGGTCGATCCGTCTCCGATGGTGGCCTTGGCCGGAGTGGCCGCTGCGGCGGGCGCTGGCGCACCAGGTTGCGGCAGGCTGTCATCCTGCGGAGCTGGCTTGGAGCAGCCGACGATGCCGGCGACGGAAACCGCGAGCACCAGGGCCAGCGCTTTGTTGGAATTCATGGTGTAAGTCCCGAGTGTCTTTCAGTCCGCGAATGATAGAGCATGCCGCCATGACCCCTGCGTGCAGGGCTCAGCGCGTCGCCTGCAACACCCAATTCCCGTAGTAGATGCCCTGCTCCGGGGCCCAGGGCGCCACCATCCTGGCATCCGCAAAGCCGGCGGCACGGGCTTCTTCGAGCACATCCCAGCCGAAATGGTAGAAGCAGAGCACGGGCCCGCCGATCGGGTCGCCGTGGAATTCCGGCTCCATCAAGTGCTCGATGCCCCCGTCATCCAGCAAGCGCGCGCGAACGAGCGTGTCGCGGGCGTCGGTGAACGGATAAGTCGCCTGCAGCACACCGCCAGGACGCAGGACGCGCGCGAACTCGCGCAGGGCGGCACGGTAGTCGGGGACATGCTCGAGCACGTCGAAGCTCAACACGACATCCTGCGACCCGTCAGCCATCGTCAGGCGCGTCACGTCCTCGAAATCGACCGCACCACTGCCGCCGAGGTGGGCCAGGTAGGCCGCCATCGCAGCGCGCTTCTCGACATCAGGCTCGAACTCGCTGCCGCGCAGGTTGGGGTATCGCGATTGCAGCGCCGCGAACAGCGGCGTGCTCTGCTCGGTCACGTAGATCCGGTCGGAGGCATGCGCCACGGAGGACAACATGGCGACCGCGACGCGCAGTCGCGCACTCATGCCGCAGCGGGCGCATACCATGCCTTCGCGCATGTCGATCGGGGGCGCGGCATCGGCGGCAAGCACTTTCGTCGTGTCGACGCAGTTCGCGCACTGGATCGGCATTTCCTGGAGCAGCTCACGGTGCTGTTGGATCCGCTCGGTGAACAGCCACTGCCCGAACAAGCCCCGGTCGGCCTGCCGCAAAGCTTCGGATTCAAACGCCCTCGTCACCACGTCCATGTCATCGCTCCTGTTAGCTGCATGCGCCATCAATCCTCATTGCTTCGTCCGAACAGGCGCGCCCATGGGCTCGCTGCTCTTGCACGCGCCAATGCCTGCTTCAATCCCAGCGCCCAGGTGGTTCGCTCCATGCAGAGAGCCCTGTAGTAATAGGAGCGCGCGGTTTCGAATCCCGCGTGGTAGAGCAAACCACTACGCTGCAGGAGCGCGAGATTGTCGGCAAGCGGCTGATAGATCCGGGTTCCGAAATCGGGATCTTCCACCGGCAGTCGTTCGACGATGAACCCGAAGTTGCGGGCCGGCATCGCCAGGACGCGGAATCCGTGCCGCTCGAACCAGGGTGCGATCCCCGCCAACGACCAGCTGATGATGTGCCCGCGTCCCAACGGATCCAGATAGGCAGGATCCTCGTTCCTGACGTAATCCGGCATGCCGGTATTGAACAACCATAGCGCGCCGGGTTCGCTGGCCCGCGCCAATCCTCGCAACAGGCCGTCGAGCATCGCAGGCGTGAGGTGCTCCACGACTTCGATGCACACGCCCGCATCGAATTTCGCGTCCACTTCATTGATGTCGCCGACCTGGAAATTGGGGCAGGAGACGGCATAAGGGGGCGGATATTTCTCGACGCCATGGAAGATTTCGGCATCGGGGTCGAGCAGGCGCTGTGCCTCCTGCAACAGGAATCCCGGACCCGCGCCGACATCGAGGAACCTGCGCACCGGCCGGCGGCAGTAGAGGATCGCCTCCGCGAGCAAGCAAAGCGACACACCCGCCGCACGATCCAGCGCGCCGATCCGTTCCTGCTGCCAATAGGCGTCCGTGTAATCACCGACCAGCGAGCCGCCTGCATCCAGCATCTCGATGACCGTCGGGTCGATATGGATGGAGTCGCAATTTGCGCAGGTGAAGTAGCGGTATCCGTCGATGGTGTCGTGCAAGTTGCTGATGCCGGACTGGCAAACCGGGCATGTGACCGACGTCATGGCGTCTCTCCTCGCATCCGCGTCAGCGTCAGCGTCAGCGTGGCCGCAGCATCCCTGGACGCTTGCAAGGCAGGAGCGCACCGACGAGCCGCTCCATCGGCAAGGGCGCGCAACTCCACCCCACTTTGCCGATCCAGCACGACGTAGCCGCTGTCCTCCAGCACTTTCGCCAACAGCGGCTCCTTGCGCGGATCGATGATCAGGTGCGACGCACCGATCCGCGCAAGCAATGCCCGCCACGCAGCGCCGGACGCATCCGCCTCCGCGGCATTGCGCGCGCGCCACAGTTCCGGATCGTATCGACGGTGCATCGACAGCGCATGGCCGCGGCCGGCACCGACGAAGGGCCGGCGCGGATCGGTCATCAATACGCAGGCATCACGCTCGCGGGCCATGATGCGTTCGAGCAGTGCACGTTCCGGCATGACCTCGGCGATGAGGGCATCGCGGCTGGCCGGGCCATCGCGCAGCAGGCCGGCCCACGGATTCGCGCGCACGATCCAGCTGGTGGTCGGCATCAATGCGGCGTCCGCCGCGACCAGCACCACCAAGGCCATCACGAAGCCGCGCCAGTCGAGCAGCCGCGACAACGCCACCACGCCAAGCACTGCCAGCATCGCGTACGCCGGGAACAGGTAGCGCAGGTACTGCATCTGCATGAACAAGGCAGCGGCCACCAGCAAAACCCAGACGGCCAGCCAGCGCATCGCGGGTTTGCGCACCGCCGCGATCACGACGGCCGGCAACGTGGCCAGCATCGCGATACCGGACGCGCCCGCGTAGTACTGGCCGAACACCTCGGAGCGGAACAGCAGGTCCCACGGCGCGCGCCAGGTCACCCCGGCCATCCACTTCAGGTCGCGCATGTTCTCCAGCGGGTAGTAAGGCGAGCGGAACACCGCATTGAAGAACGGGAACAACGGATTGCCGGTCACCAGCATCGCGTAGCAATAACTCGATGCTGCAACCGGCAGCAGGATCGCCAGCATGCGCAGCGTCCATTGCAGGCGCAGGCCGGGTGCGGACGACAAGGCCAGCCAGACGATCAGCGGCGATGCGAACAGCAGGTTGATGGTCTTCAGTGCCAGCAGCAGGCCGCCGATGGCGCCGATCGCAAGCGGCCCCGGCCGTTGCGCGGCGGGCAACACGGCGACTGCGGCCAGTTGCAGCAGGATCGCCGCGCTCGCGCCGTCGACCTGCATGGTGGTGGTGAAGTAACCGGCGAAGGGTTGCACGGCGAACACTGCGGCCGCAGCCAACGCGACTCGCGGCGTTGCGCCCAATGCCGACGCAAGCCTGCGCGCGCCATCGATGCCGACCAACAACCAGATCGCTGCGACGACCGCGCGCGCCTCGTGACCGGCCAGCATCGCCGCGACCGCGTGCAGCACATTATTCGCCCACGGCGCGACTGCCCACGACTGGCTTTGCACGTCGAGGTGGTAGTAGCCGTCGGCCAGCAGCTGCGCCTGCAGGATCAGGTGCACCGCGTTGTCGTCGTAGTTCAGGCTGGGCAACCACAGGCCGAGGCTGGCGATGGTCGCTGCCGCGATCACCAGGATCGCCCACGCCGGATGCCGCGACGCGCCCTCGCGCATCGTCATCGCGCCCTCGCGCAGCAAGGTGGCCAAGGCGCGTGCGCGCCACGCGATGACCAGCGCGGCCAGCAGCAGATACACCCAGCGCCGATGGATCGGGAACGGCAACAGCCAGCCCACCAATGCCGCCAGCATCGCCAGCCCGACCAGCAACGCGATGGCGGGCGAGCGCACGCCATCGGCCAGTCGCGTGCCGATCCCGAGCGCAACGAGCACCAGCATCACGCCGGCCAGCACCGTGCCGATGCCGGCATAAACCACGACACCCGCCAATGCCGGCAACGCGGCGAACCCAACCGGCCACCATGCCCTTGATGATCCGCGACGCGACAGCACGATGGCGATCGCAACCAGCGCCGCCTCGAATGCCAGCAGCGCGGCGAGCATCCAGCGGAATCCGGGATCGATGTCCGCGACGAGTCCGTAGCGCACGCACGCGAGCAAGACGATCAACAGCGGCAGCAACGCCAGCCAGTTCCATCCCGGTCGTGGCTGGAGGGCGTCGCCCGAGTTCATGCCAATCGATCCAGCATGCGGGCCAGTCCGTCGCCCCAATCCTGTTCGCGCAGCAGGCGTGCCGGAACGCCAGCGGCGGCGGCGGCATCCAGGTCGCCCTGCTTGTCGCCGATCATCAGCGAACGCATCGGATCGATGTCGAACCGCGCGATCGCCTCGCGCAACATCCCCGGTCGCGGCTTGCGGCACTCGCAGTCGACGCGGTAATCGCCCAGGCCGGCCTCGGGATGATGCGGGCAGAAGAACGTGGCCAGCAACGGCGCGCCGCGTGCCGAGAATTGCGTGTGCATCCACGCGGTGTAATCGAGGAAGCCGGCTTCGTCGTACAACCCGCGCCCGATTCCGGCCTGGTTGGTGACGACGATGGGCAGGTAACCGCGCGCATGCGCATCGGCGACCAGCTCGAAGATGCCCGGCACCCAGTCGGTATTCGCCGGCGCGTGCACGTAGCCGTGGTTGATGTTGATGACGCCGTCGCGGTCGAGGAACAACGCCTTGCGAGGCGACGGAGCGGTTGCGAGCAAGGCATCCGCCGCCGGATCGACATAGGGCGCGCGGATCAGCGACGGGTTCATGCGCGTCCCGCGAACTGCAACTGCGCCCGCGCGTAATCCTCCGGCACGCCGATATCGATGAAGCCGGCGGTCGCGGTGAAGGCCCCTACTGCGCCCGCCTGCACACGCGGCTGCAGGACTTCCTGCTCGAATGAAAACGCGTACTTGGCTGGCAACGACGCCAGCGCTTCGGCAGCAAGAAAATAGCAGCCGGCATTGATCCAGCCAGGGCCGACCTCGCCTTTCTCGCGGAAGCCGGCAACGCGACCGCGCTCGATGTCGACGGCGCCATAGCGCGCGACATCGTCCACGCGCGCCAGTGCGATCGCCATCGGTGCGCCTGCATTGCCTGCAGCAGCTTCCAGTTCAATCGGGTCGTATTCGAGCCAGGTGTCGCCATTCAACACATGCGCGGCATTGCCTTGCAGCCGGCTTGCAGCCAGGCGAATCGCGCCACCGGTGCCGAGCGGCTCGGGTTCCACCGAATAGGCGATCTCCATGCCCTGCCAGCTCGCGCCGATGCGCTGCTCGATCACCTCGGACATGTAGCCGGTGGCGAGGATGCAGCGGCGCATCCCGGACGCGGCCAATCGGTCAAGCAACCACGCGAGGAACGGACGACCGGCGACCGGCGCCAGCGGCTTGGGCACATCGTCGACGATGCCGCGCAGGCGTGTGCCGAAGCCCCCTGCGAGGACGATGGCCTCGTCAGCGGGCATCGCGCGGGAAGATGCCGGCTTCGATCAGCGAACACAGCAGGTGGCCGACGAATTCGTGGCCTTCCTGGATGCGCGGCGTCTCGTCCGACGGCATCCGGAAACAGCTGTCGGCGACGCCGCCGAGCTTGCCGCCGCTGCGACCGGTGAACGCGATCACCTGCATGCCGCGCGCATGCGCCGCATCGGCGGCGCGCAGCACGTTGGGCGAATTGCCGGACGTGGAGATCGCGATCAGCACATCGCCCGACTGGCCGAGCGCCTCGACCTGGCGTGCGAACACGTAGTCGTAGCCGTAGTCATTGCCGATCGCGGTGAGGATGCTGCTGTCGGTGGTCAGCGCGATCGCCGCCAGGCCGGGGCGGTCGTAGTAGAAGCGGCTGACCAGTTCGCCGGCCCAGTGCTGCGCATCCGCGGCGCTGCCGCCGTTGCCGCAGAACAGCAGCTTCCTGCCGTTGCGTAGCGCGTCGATGCACAGCGCAACCGCATCTTCCAGTTGCGCGTGCAGGGCGACGTCCTCCGACAGCGCCTGCATGTTGGCCAGCGCCTTGTCGAATTCGCCGCGAATGACTTGCCGGATTGCGTCGCTCATGGCGTCCTCCATGCGGTCGCGCCGCCGGGGTTGAAATGGAAGTCGAGCAGGCTGCCGCCTTGCGCCGAGAGCGCTGCCGACAGGCGTACGCGGTCGACCGGATCGCAGACGAACATCATGAAACCGCCGCCACCTGCGCCGGAGACTTTCGTGGCCACCGCACCATTGTCCATGGCCAGCGTTTCCAGCGCGTCGATCATCGGGTTGCTGATGCTGCTGGCCATGCGCTTCTTCGCCTGCCAGCCCTGCTGCAAGGTGCGCGCGAAGCCAGGCAGGTCGCCGCGCAGCAGGTGTTCCTTCATCTGCACGGCCTCTGCCTTGAGCTGGTGCATCGCCTCGATCGGATTTACCGCACCGCTCGCGGCATTGCGCGCCTGCTCGTCGATGATCCGCGCCGACTCGCGCGAGACGCCGGTGAAATACAGCAGCAGCGAGGCTTCCAATTCAGCGGCCACCCAGTCCTTGATCCGCAACGGATTGACGATGACGCGGTCGCCGGCATGGAATTCCATGAAGTTGAAACCGCCGAACGCGGCGGCGTACTGGTCCTGCTTGCCACCGGCCAGGCCGAGGTCGACGCGTTCGATGTCGTAGGCGAGATGAGCGATCTCGTACTCGCCCAGCGCCAGCTGGAAATATTCGGCCAGTGCGGTCACCAGGGCGACGACCAGGGTCGATGACGAACCCAGGCCGGAACCCGGCGGCGCATCGGACCAGGTGCGGATGCGCAACGGTGGCCGCTCGCCGCCCAGGTAGTTCCGACTGATATGCAGGTAGGTACCGGCGAGCAATTGCACCAGGCCCGGCGCGGCATCCAGTTGCGCAGGCGCGCAGGCATGGCGCGCACCGCGGTCGAGCGCTTCCAGCACGACGCTCGCGCCATCGCCGGCATCGACAGTCGCGTAGGCGTACTTGTCGATGGCCGCGTTCATCACGCAGCCGCCGTGCAGGTCGCAGTACGGGGCGACATCGGTACCGCCGCCGGCCAGGCCCAGGCGCAGTGGCGCGCGCGCGCGGACGATCACGGCGCGTGCTCCGCGGCGATGCCGAGTGCGGACGCCAGTTGCGTGCGCAGCGTGTCGCGCGAGAAATGCGCACGCGCATACGCAGCACCGAGCCGCGACTGTTGCTGCCACGCAGCGTCGTCGTCGAGCAATCGCAGCAGATGGTCGGCGAGCGCGGCTTCGTCGTCGGCGACGGCGCAGGTCGCTTCGACATCGGGCAAGCCCTGCGCGCCCACCGAGGTGGTCACCAGCGGCAAGCCCTGCTGCAACGCTTCCACGACTTTGCTTTTCACGCCCGCGCCGTAACGCAATGGCACCACCGCGACGCGCGCATGCGCGTAGCGATGCTGCAACTCGGCATCGTCGACAAAGCCGGTGACCTCGACGCGATCGCCGGCCAGCGCCAGCACCTCGGCGGTCGGGTTGGAGCCGACCAGCGACAGGCGTGCCTCGGGCCGCGTCGCCCACACCTTCGGCATGATCGATTCGACCAGCCAGCGCGCGGCATCCACGTTCGGCGGATGCGCAAAACCGGCGACGAACAGCAGATGCCCGCGCTGGTCCAGCGCGGCATCGTCGACGAAGCACTCGTAGGCATACGGCGTGATCGCACGCGCATCGACGGTCGGCTCGAGCGCGCGCACCTGCGCGGCTTCGTCCTCGCTCGGATAGAGCACGCCATCGCTGCGCCGCCAGATCGCGCGTTCGCGCGCTTCCATCGCGTCGGCGGCACCCAGCAATCCGCTGCGCTCATCGCCTTCCGGGGCCAGCGCAGCCTGGTCGCGCATGCGGCGGAAATGCAGGTCGTGGCCGTAGTACACGACACGCGCGCGGCTGCAGGCGCGGACCGCGTCGAAGTGCGCATCGGCCACGTCCGGGCGCGACAGCAGGATCGCGTCGAACTCGTCGCCGTAGTCGCGCAGCATCGCGCCGACGCCGTCGCGCCAGCGCGGGCCGTGGAAGACCTCGACGCCCATCGCCTGCAATCGCGGTGCGTACATCGGATCGTAGTAGAGGTTGTCCGGCCAGAACTTCACCACTGCGCCGGCATCCAGCAGTGCGCGGATGAAGGCGAGCATGGTGCGCGAACCGGCATCGCGGTCCGGCTGCGGCACGTAATGGTCGATCACCAGCACCATCGGCCGGTCCCAGGCGCGGTCGCGCGCGCGCGCCACGTGTTCGCCGTTCGGATAGTGCAGCTGCAGCGCGTCGTGCCAGCGCTCGCGCAGGGTCTGCTGGTTGGCGACCTGGTATGCCTTGATGCCGCCGCCGGTGTCGGTGCCGTGCGATACGCCCTCGTGGTGGATCACGCGCGAGAACGGCGTGTAATAGACCTGCAGGCCGGTTTCGCGGACACGGAAGCAGAGGTCGGAATCCTCGCAGTACGCGGGCGCGTAACGTTCGTCGAAACCGCCAAGCCGCTCGAACAACGCGCGCGGCAGCAGCAGCGCGGCACCGGAGCAATAGTCGACACGACGCACGTAGTTGAATTCGTGCGCATCGGCATCACCCAGGCGGCCGTAATTCCACGCCGATGCATCGCGCCACATGATGCCGCCTGCTTCCTGCAGGCGCCCGTCCGGATACACCAGCATCGAACCCGCCACGCCCGCATCCGCGTGGTTGGCGAACACGTCGAGCAGCGCATCGAGCCAGTCGAGGGTGACTTCGGTGTCGTTGTTGAGCAGGCAGATGTACTCGCCGCGTGCCAGCTGCAGTGCCTGGTTGCAGGAGCGCAGGAAGCCGAGGTTGGTCGTGTTCTCGTGGTAGCGCAGGCTGGGCACCTTGCGCAGCGGCGTCATGGCCGGATCGCCAGAAGCGTCCTCCAGCACCAGCACCTCGAAACTGCAACGGGCGCCCGCCTGCTGCAGCGAACGCAGGCAGCGCGCGGTGTAGTCGGCCTTGCCGTAGGTCGGGATGACGATGCTGACGCGCGGCGCGGCGACGTCTTCGAATCCGATGCCGGCGAAGAGGTTGCTGTCTTCGATGGCGGCGCTGTCGATGTCGATATCAGTGCTGTCGACGTCGATGTCGATTTCAGGCACCGACGGCACGTCCGACGAAACCTGCGGCACGAACGACGCGGCAGGCAGCTGCGGGCGTTGCGGCAATGCTGGCTCGGCATCGTTGCCACGCAGCCGCCCCAACAGGCGACGCAGCGGTCGTGCCAGCTTCCAGCTCGACGAACCCAGCACGCCGCGCACCACCTGCTCCAGTTGGTCGGCGTAACGCTCCATCGATTGCCTTGCCGCTTGCTCGCGCGCCGATACCGCTTGTTCTCGGGCAAGTGCATCCTGCAATCGCGCCAGTTCGCCGGCGATCCTGTCCAGCTGGTCCCGCATCTCGTATTCCTGCCGTTCCTGCCGGGCCACCGTCGCTTCAAGCGCGGCCACCCGCCCCCTGCTTTCCGCCAGTTCCGCATCCAGCGCCCGCGCCCAGTCGAGTTTCTCCAGGCGGTCGGCTTCGACGCGGTCGTAGTCCAGCCGCGATTGTGCCAGTTCGCGCTCCAGCCCCTGGGCCCAGCCTGTTTTTGCGTCGCGGTCGGCTTCCAGTTGCCGGTAGATCGCTTGCAGTGCGGTCAATTCGGTCTGCAGGGACAGGGCCCAGGCGGTTTTCTCCTCGCGGTCGGCCTCGGCCTGCCGGTAGAGCGCCTGCAGCGATGCCAGCTCGCCCTGCAGGGACTTCGCCCAGCCGGTCTTTTCATCGCGATCCGCTTCCACCTGCAGGTACAGCGCCTGCTGCGCGGCGAGCTCGGACTGCAGCGATTTCGCCCAGGCGATCTTTTCCGCACGATCCGCATCGGCCTGCCGGAACACACCTTGCAACGCGTCCAGTTCCGCCTGCAGCGCGCGCGCCCAGTCGGCCTTCTCGTCGCGATCCGCTTCCGCCTGCCGATAGAGCGCCTGCAGCGCCAGCAATTCGTCGCGCAGCGACGTCGCCCAGCCGACCACGGCCTCATGCTCGCCGACCTGCGCGCCTTGCAGGTCGCGCATCGCATGCAACGCTTCATCCAGTTGCGCGGCCCAGCGACCCTGTTCGTCGAGCTCGCCGCGCATGGCGTCGGTGACACGGCGCAACGCCGCCACCTCGTCGCGACTCTGCGCAAGCTGGCCCGCGTAGGCGTCTACCAGCGCCTGCATCGGCGCGATGCCGGCGACGAAGGCCTGTTCGGCGGCATCCACGACGCCCGCATCCAGCGCACCGGCCGCGACCGGCGCAAGCGGCGCCAAAGGCGCTTCAAGATCCGCCGCATCCGCACGATGGTGGCGCAGTTGCGGGCTCAGGAATGATTCGATGTCGCGCGCCTGGCGATCATTCGCCACCAGGTCCAGCGCCAGCGCCTGGTCGATGCGGCGCACCGCGAGTCGCCAGTCGTCGAGGAGATCGTCGTAGGCCACCATCCCGCGGCGGCAACCATCGCTGCCACGCACCGCTTCCAGCAGGTAACGCGCCCACAGCAGTTCACCGATGGCGACCGGCAGGCCATCGCGACGCAGCAGCGAACCGGCGACCTCGTCGGGATGCCGCGAGACCAGCACCACGCGTGGTTCGATGCCGAGGTTCGCGAGAACGCGCCGCCACAGCGGCATCAGCCGGCACAGCCGCGGATCCTTCACCGCCCACAGCGGCACCCCGGCGAAGTCGCGCCGCACGATTGCCGCGATCGCTTCGCCAGCTTCCTGCGCAGCTTCGGAATCCAGCCAACCGTCGGGCATCGGCCGCGGGTCGTCCCAGCGCCTGCCGAGCGCGGCGAGCAAGCCCTCGTGCACCGACACGATGCCGTGGTGTTCCCAGAAACCGAGTGGATTGTCCGGACCGGGCGCCATCAGGTCGTCGCCCAGCGCAACGCCCAGCAGATTGAGCACGCGGGTCAATGCCGACGTGCCGCTGCGATGCATGCCCAGCACCAGCAGCGCCACCGACCTGGTGGCCGAGACTTGCCTGGACCCCTGTTTCGCCATGCTCCTGCTGCCCGCGGTCAACTCACTGCGGGCGCTTGGCGGAACCCTGGCCCTGGGCGTCCACCGGCACCGAAGGCCGCACCGGGATCTCGCGCGGCACGGTCGTGGCCGGCGGCAATTCCAGCAACTCGAAGCGCTGCGCCATCGAACGCGTGAGTTCCTCGGCCTGGCTGTCGGTTTCGATGATGTAAGGCACGATCATCAGCACCAGTTCGGTCTTGTTGCGGCCCTGCTTCTGGGTCTTGAACAGGTTGCCCACCAGCGGCACGTCCTTGAGGAAGGGAACGCCGCTGTTGCCATTGGTCTGCCGCTGCGACATCAGCCCGGCGATCAGGATCGCGCTGCCGTCCTTCAGGCTGAGGCTGGTGCTGTAGGAGCGGTTGAAGATCGCCGGCGAATTGACCGTGGAGTCCGCGCCGACCGGCAGCGCCTCGCTCACTTCCTGGCGCAGCTCGATATCCACGCGATCGTTCGAATAGACCACCGGCTTGACGCTCAGCAGGATGCCGGTCTTGCGGTACTGCACGGTCTGGATGATGCCGGTGTTGCCCTCGTTGATGATCCCGGAGGTGGCCTGCGAGCTGATCGTGGGGACTTCGGTGCCGACGTCGAGGCTGGCCTCCTCCCCACTCTTGACCATCAACCGGGGCGTCGACAGCACGCTGATCCGGTCCTGGCTGGCCAGTGCCTTGAGCGAAGCGCGGGTCTGACCGCCGATGTCCAGCAGATAGTTGAGTCCGGCACCGCCGGCGCCACTCAGCACCCCGGAACTGATGTTGCCGTTGAACTTGCCCAGGTCGGCGTTGTTGGCCAGCCACGCCACGCCGAATTCCTGGTCGTTGGTCAAGGTCACTTCCGCCACCGTGACCTCGATCATCACCTGGCGCGGCGCCTTGTCCATCTGCTGGATCAGCGGAAGCAGCCGTCCCCAGTCGGTCGCCGAGCCCTGGTAGATCAAGGCATTGCGCGGCTCATCGAGGGTCAACTTGCCCTTGCTCAGGTCCCCGCCGGACGCAGCACTGGCCGCTGCGGTCAGCGTGGCGGTACCCGGGGCCGGGGCCGCGGCGGGCGCCGCGCCGACATCGCTGCCATCGATGGCATCCCGCGGGGATTCACGCGTGCCCGAACCGGTGCGCACGCCGGTGATCGTCTTCGAGATTTCCGCGGCGCGGGTGTTCTTCACCATGTAGTAGAAGAGGCCATCGCTGCCGGCGGTCGGATTGGGCCGGTCGATGGTGCGCGCCCATTCGATCGCGTGCTCCAGCACGGCCTTGTCGCCGGCGAAGACCAGCACGGTATTGGCCGCCGTCAGCGGCAACACCAGGACCGCACCGGCACCGGCACCGCTGCCGCTGTACACCGAGGCGCCATACCCTTCCGCACCCAGCACTTCGACCAGGCGCTTGGACAGCTCCTCCGCGGAGACGAAGGCCGGCTCCAGCCGCGCGCTCTGCCTGCCGCGCATCGACGGGCGATCGAACACGCGGATCGCGTCCAGCGCCTGCCGCACCATTTCCGGGCGGCCCATCAGGATCACCGCGTTGCGCGTGCTGTCGGCCTGGATGGTGAGCGCATCCGACTGCTTGAAGGCGACGTTGAGCAGGCTGACCACGTCGTTGACCCGGATCGACTCCAACTCGACCAGCTGGAACACCGGGCGATGGCTGATCGGGACCTCGGGCAGGGTGCGGCCACTGACCACCAGCGGCGGCGCACTGCCCGCCGTTCCCTGGGCACGGGTGAACATCACCATGCCGGAGCTGTATTCGGTCGCAACCCCGTAGCTGCGGAGCACCTGCACCGCGAGTCGATAGAAATTCTGCGGCGACTGTGGACCCGACGTGCGCAGGGTCACCAGGTCGCTCATCTTCGACACCTGCGTATCCATCTGGAATCCGGTGCCCAGGATGGAGCCGAAGAACTCGTTGATGAAGGCCGGCACCGGCATGCCTTCGATGTTGACGTTGACGGCGCCACCCTTCATCGGCGGCATCGGTTCACCTGCCGCCCCGGCGACGAGGCTGCCCCCGTTGCCCGGAATCTGCGGCGTGGTGCTGCGCTGCATTCCCAAGGGCGCTTGTGTCGCGGTGCCGGTGAACGGATCGAGGCCGGTTTCGGACTGGCTGGACGACCCGGGTGCAGGCAGCGGATCCGGAACCGCAAGTCGCGGCGTGGCGCACGCGCCTGCAAGCAAGGCGACGCCGGCGGCGGCCAGGAAGGGACGGAGATTGTTCATGCCGTGATAGTCGTCGCGAAATGGGTCATGGGGTCTTGCCGTTGCCTGGAGCGATGGCGGCTTGTGCGCGTTGCGGCGCCGGCGATGCCGCTGCCGGGACGTTGTCCCCTGCCGGCGCGCCGATGCAGCCGTCCGGGTCCGGCCTGGTCTTGTCCTGGTACAGCGAGCGCACGCGCTTGCAGTCGTCTTTCTCGAACCAGACCCGGTCGCGGTTGACCGCCACCAGGGTGGCGCCGTCAGGCAGAACGCCGCCCAGCCGCACCCAGGTCTGCGCGGGCTTGCCGCCCACGCTGACTGCGACCTGCACGATCGGACGCGTCACGATCGCACTCAGGCTCCAGCCCGAGGTCTGGTTCGCGGCAGTCCTGCCCGGCATGGCCAACTCGCCCCAGAAGCGCGCCGCGCGCACGGTCCGGAAGTTGTCGTCGCGAAACCGCTTGAGCGCCTGCGCATTCGGCAGGGACCAGGCCGTCTCCTCGGCCTTCGGCGGATCGGCGGCTCGAATCGGCAGGAACAGGCCGATCACTGCGCCAACGATGCTGCCGGCAATCGCGACGGCGACGAAACGGCGGCGGCGGAGCAGGTCAGCGAGCGCCATTGCTCGCCTCCTTCGGCGCGCCACTGCCGACGCGGTAGTACGCCACCATCGTCATCGACATGTTGGGCACGCCCCGCACGAAGGTGAAGGAAAATTCGTCGATCACCATCAGCCGGTCGGAATCCTCCACCCGACGCAGGATTTCCATCATCTGCGCCTGGCTGACCATCCCGCGCAAGGTGACCGGGATCCGCCACAGGCCCGGTTGGCCGGTGACTTCCGCCGGTGGCCGCGCATCGCTGCCCAGCTTGCGGCCGAAGGCATTGATGAGTTGCCTCACGAAGGTCTGCACCTCCGCCTGGGCCAGCCCGATCGTCGCCGCATTCGGGACTTCCGCCTGCAGCGCCTTCTCGACTGCCTGCGCACTCTGTGCCCTTGCCAGCCAGTGTTCCTGGCCCGCCAAGGCGGTCATCTTGTAAAGCTGCAGCGTGCGCTGCTGGTACTGGTCGTGGAGGTCGCGACGCCAGTCCACCAGCACCAGGCACAAGTAGAGGAACCCGATCGCGATCGCGATGCCGGCCCCCCAGCGCAGGCGGGGATTGCTGCTCCACTCTTCGCGGATCTTGCGGGTCCGCGCCGGCAGGATCGCACTCACTTGCGTGCTCCCGCGACTGCGGGCGCACGCAGGATGCGTGCCTTGACGACCACCGTGTCGGGTTGCTTGCCGATCTCCGCGGTGACCTCGGTGAAACGCTTCGATGCCTCCCACGCGGACACGATCGCGCTCGGATCCGCGTTGAGCATCTTCGCGGTGAGTTCAAGCGTCTGTGCGTCGGCCATCTTCCATTCGATCAATTGCCAGTTGCCGCGCATCAATCCCGACACCAGCGAAAACAGTTCCACCTGACCGGCCGGTGGACGAAGGGCGAGCCGCGCATCGATCGCCGCACGTCCCTGCTCGGCACGGTCGCGCGCATCGATGATCTTCTCCAGCGCCTGCTCGCGCTCGGCGATGTCCTTGTCCAGTTGCCAGTTCGACACCTTCAGCGCAAGCACGCCAACCAGCAATGCGGCGAGTACCGCGGCACCCACTCCCACCACCGCCATCGCCAGGTAATCGCGGTAGTGGCCGAAGGCTTCGCCAAGGCCGATCGCCTTCGGTGCCGCCCACGCGTTATCCCCAAGCGGATACGACGCCAGCACCGGCAACCCGGAGGCCGGAGACAGGCCGGCACCGCGACGGAATTCGTTCCACTCCGGCAGGTCCGGCATCTCCGGCCACCAGCGCGATGCCGTCATCACGCCATCGCGCCAGGCGCGGGCCTCGATACCCTCATCCAGCGCGACCAGTTCCTCGCCTTCGACGCGGGGCTGCCCGCGAAACAAAGATTCCGGCCAGATCCGGCGCGGTGCAGGCAAGATCGTTTCATCCGGGCCCGCGAGCACGCGCGCCTTCGACCAGGCCCACACCATGGCGCGGTCGCCGACCCATTCCACGTGGGATTGCGCATCAATGAACGGCGACCAGCGCGCTACGGCCATGTCGACGAACCCGCGACGCTTGCGCGGCGGCACCGCCGAACCATCCAGGACCGTATAGGCACAGAAGCCGCGGGCGAGCACCCATTCCTGGCCATTGCCGCCATCCGCCAACGGGCGGAGGCCGTCACTTCCGCGGAGCCACCTGCTGGCCGAAAAGCCGCGAGCGAACCGGGAGAGCAACGTCGTCCTGCGACGGAGCTTGGGATTGGATGAGCTCATAGTCCTCACGCCAGGGGCGACCCTTCTCTTCGATCGGGGTCATCATCCAGTGCACCAGTCCCACCTGCCCCCCATGCGAAGGCCACAGCTTCAAAGTGCCGGACGTGGCAGGATACACAGCCACCGGCGCTTCCGGCGACTTGGGCAGGCCGAGGAACTCGAAAAACGCCACCTCGGTCATGAACGGTTGCACTTTGCGGAACGCGATCGCACGCGTCGCTTTTTCTTCAGTGACGCCATCGAGGATGCGCAACACGCGCGCCGGCGCGGTGTTGACATTGACCACCGCAACCGCCTCGACGGTGATGTTGTCGCTGATCTCCGCAGGCGTGAGGAACGACAGCGCCTGCTTCCAGCCCGCCACCTGCATCACCTGCATCGGCGTGGCCAATGGCAGGTTGGTGGGTGGCGCCATCCCCAGCTTGCGATAACCGTCCGCCTCCATGCTGTTGAGGCGATACAGGTTGTCGCGATCCTGGTAATCGAACAGGCGATTGATCAAGGCTTCCGCAGGCACGGGTCGCGGATGTCCGCCCTGCGCCAGGAAACGTTCCAGCCGCCAATGCGGGTTCCAGTTCACGCCGAGCAGGCCGTAGTCGTCCTGCAACGAAAACCGGACATCGCCAATGCCGCGGTAGGAACGATTGTCGAGCGCGAGTTCGGTGCCGGTGGGCAACGAAGAATCGAGGTCCGTCCGCGACTCGATCGGGCGGATGCCGCCTTCGCCGAACGACACCAGGTTGTCGACGGTGAGCCCGCCCACGGTCATGCGCTGGGTGCTGAGCAGGTAGAGCACGGTGGCGCGCGTGCTGGCGATGTCCACCGCGTCGCGCGTCGCCTGCGCGCGTTGCTGCGCCTGTTCGGCGAGGCGCCCGGTCACCGCGGCGATGGTGCCGGCAAGCAAGCCGAGCACGACCAGCATCGCCAGCACCAGCACCAGCACGAAGCCACGTTCGCGGCGAACGCGCGCGCGCATCATTTAAGTTGTTCCTCGCCATACAGGCGCACCGGCGGCTCCAGTGGCCCGAGCACCGCGACCAGCAATGGGCGGTCTCCTTCCGCGAAGCGGCGCACCAGCCCCACCACCGCGGGCAACGCCTCCGGATTCACCTTGCCCAACTTCGGCGGCCACGCATCGGTTTCCCGCCAGCCTTCGTCGAAATAGGCGAACTCGACTTCCCCGCCGCCCTGCAGCGGCAAGTGCCATTGCTCGCGACCGTCCTCCGCATAGACGATTTCCGCCGCGCCGTCCGCGCCTGCGCGCAGCGACCAGGTAATCGCGGTCGGGCTGCCTTCCGGCGCATACAAGGGATTGAGGGTGGTCGCGGAGAACCGCGCGGGATCGCCCACGAAATGCAGCTTCGGCGCTGCATACAGCCCATGCACGCTGTCGCGGAACCATTGCTGGAACAGCGCATGCCGGTCGATGTTGCCGGCCTGTCCGCGCACGCGGTCGTTGGCGATGCGGTAGCTGCCGAGCATCTGGAACATCAGCATGGTCGCGAACGAAATCAGCACCAGCGTGACCAGCATCTCCATCAACGTGAAACCGGGCGCCACGTCGTTGATGGCGGTGCGGCGACGACGCGTTCGCATGCTCACAGGCCCGCGTCCCTGACCTGCTTCCAGCCCACCTGGCGGACGTGGAAGACCTGCAGTTCCTTGCCATCCCGGAGCACCCGCACGGTGGCATCGTAGAGGCCAACGGAGAAGATGCCCGGCGAACCGGACTGATCCACGTTCGGCTTCGGCGGTTCCAGCGGAGCACTGGTCCAGACGACCATGAGGTTGCCCGCCTGGCGCTGGCCTGCCGCAATCTCCATCGGGTTCGTGCGCCTCACCATGTCGAGCGCGGAGTGCATCGCGGCCTCGATTTCCTGGCGGTCGCGGATGCGTTCGAGGGTGATGATGTTGGTGGACAGCCAGCCGTACAGCGCGAACGCGCCCATGCTGAACACCACGAGCGCGACGATCGCTTCCACCAGGGTGAAGCCATTCGCACGGCCGCGACCAAGCGCGGGTTGCCTGCGGATCATGGCTGCACCGACGGATCGCAGAACGGAGCCGCGACCCGCACCGTGCGCTCACCAAAGGCATTCGCGACGATCACTTCGCCGCCCCGGCAGATGCCGTTGGCGCCCACCGACCAGGGCTCGGGCACGCGCAGGGTCCAGTCGGCGTCGATGCGCAGGGGCGGGGCTGCGGACGCCAGCGTCGCATCGCTGATCGTGATCGGCTTGCCGGTACCACGTGCGTTGCCTGGCAGCGCGCGCAACTGGTCGAGCAGGCCATCCATTGCCGCCTGCCGACGCCACGCGTCGATGCCGCGCAGCATCGATGGACCGACCAGTGCCGCAGCCAGTCCCAGGATGGCCAGCACCACGATCATCTCCAGCAGTGTGAAACCGCGCTGGCGCATGCGCTGCGTGCGCTCAGGGAGCGGCGACCTGGCCGGGCGGATAACCGACATCGGCGTCCTGGCCTTCGCCGCCCGACTTGCCATCGGCACCGAACGAGTAAAGCGTGATGGGATTGTCGCCACTCGCCTGCGGCGAGTACTGGTATGGCTGGCCCCACGGATCCAGCGGCACCGATTCGTCCAGGTACGGGCCCGCCCAACCACGGGCTGCGTCGACGTTCGCCGGCTTGGTGGTCAGCAGGGCAAGGCCTTCCTGCTCGGTCGGCCAGCGGCTGATGTCCAGGCGCATCGTCTGCAGCGCGCCCTTCAACATCTTGGTCTGGGTGAGGGCCGTCTGCACCTTGGCCTTGTCGGCCTGGCCGAACAGACGCGGTCCGACCAGGCCCATGATCAGGCCGATGATGACCAGCACCACGATCATCTCGAGCAAGGTGAAGCCGGCTTGGCGTGAAGCGGCGGGAATGCGGCGAGGTTGCATCGGTGTGCCCCTGGAATTCGGTTGCGTTGCGGTCGGTGCGTTGCGACTAGACGGCGAGGTCGTTGGCGCTGGTGATGGCCAGGATCACGCCGAGGATGATCGTGCCGATGACGCTGCCGATCACCAGGATCGAGATCGGCTCCAGCAGGATCAGCACCCGCTTCATCCGGTTGCGGCCGGCCTCTTCATACAGCCGCGCCAATGAATCCAGCATGGATGCCAGCTTGCCGGAGCGCTCGCCGACCCGGACCAGGTTGTAGCCGGTCGCGGTGAGCGCATCGTGGTCTTCCAGCGCATCGGCCAGCGACGAGCCACCGCGCACTGCACGGGTGACCTCGCCCATCCGCGCGCGCCGCTGCGGCAGTTGCAGGCCGGCCTGTGCGAGTTCCAGCCCGCGCATCAAGGGCACCTTGTTGCCCAGCAACGCGCCCAGCACCTTCGCCCAGCGCGCGGTATCGGCTTCCACCAGCCACGGCCCGACCACCGGCCAGCGCGACATCGCATCCAGGCCACGCGCGCGAAACTCGGGCTTGCGCAATGCCCATGCCGCGCCGCCACCACTCGCAGCCAGCAGGACCAGCAGCAGCAGGAAGTTTTCGCGCGTCCACGTGCCGAAGGCCAACACGATCCATGCGAGCAGCGGCAGATCCTTCGCCTGCTGCAGCAGCGAAGCGAACTTCGGCACCACGAAGATGAACATGATCGCCACCGCCGCCACGCCGGCGAAGACCAGCACCATCGGGTAGATCAGCGCGTTGCGCATCTCGTTGCGCAGCTGCTGCTCGTACTCCATCTGGTTGGAGGCGTCGCGCAGGGCGCGGCCGAGTTCACCGGTGAGTTCGCCAGCGCGCGCCAGCTGGATCACGTATTCCGGCAGCGGCAGGCCGCATGTCGCCAGCGTCGCCGAAAACGCCAGGCCGCGTTGCAGGTCGCGCGACATCGTGGTGAAGGCCTGGACGATGCGCGGATGGTGCGCGCCCAGCGCCTGGCTGCCGACCGCATCGGCGATGCTCACGCCGGAGGTAAGCATGGTCGCCAGTTCCTGCAGCGACAGGATCACGTCCCCGTGGCGCAGTCGCCCGCGCCGCTCGCGACTGCCGGCCTCGCCGGAACGCACTTCGATCACCGACAGCCCGCGACGCTCCAGCTGGCGCGCAACGTCGCGCTCGTTGTCGGCGCGGAGCATGCCTTCCAGGCTGATGCCGTCGCTGTTCAGTGCGTGGTAGTGGTAACGGGGCATGCAGGACTCAGGTGCCGGTGACGCGCAGCACTTCCTCGACCGTGGTCTGGCCCTGCCACGCCTTCAGCAGGCCATCCTCGCGCAGGAAGCGGCAGCCCTCGTCGCGGGCCAGCTTCTTCATTTCGTTCACCGATGCACCGCTGACGATCAGGTGCTGCATCGCCTCGGTGACCGGCACCATTTCGTAGATGCCCAGGCGGCCGCGGTAGCCGGTGTTCATGCACTGCGAACAGCCCACCGCTTCCATCCAGCGCGGTGCCATCCCGGGCAGCACGCGTTCGGCGAATGGGCGCACTTCGGCATCGATCGCATCCGGCACCGCGTGCGGGCGCGCGCAGTGCGGACACAACCGGCGCACCAGGCGCTGCGCCTGCACCGCGCGCACCGGGGTGGCGACCAGGAACGGCTCCACGCCCATGTCGACCAGTCGGGTGAACGCACTGATCGCGTCATTCGTATGCAGGGTGCTCAACACCAGGTGGCCGGTCAGTGCGGCCTGCACCGCGATCTGCGCGGTTTCCAGGTCGCGGATTTCGCCGATCATGATGACGTCGGGATCCTGGCGCAGGATCGAACGCAAGGCATTGGCGAAGGTCAGGCCGATGTCCGGGTGCGCCTGGATCTGGGTGATCGCCGGCAGCTGGAACTCGACCGGATCCTCGACGGTAATGATCTTCTTCAAGCCATCGTTGGCAGCCGCCAGTGAGGCATACAACGTGGTCGACTTGCCCGAGCCGGTCGGGCCGGTGACCAGCACGATGCCGTTCGCCTCCGCGGTCCAGGCCTTCATCATCGCCAGGTGGTCGGCCTCGAAGCCGAGCCGCTCCAGCCCCAGCTCCTTGCGTTCCTTCGGCAGCAGGCGCATCACGATCGATTCGCCATGCACGCCCGGCAATGCCGACACGCGGATGTCCATCTCCTGGCCACCGACACGGGTCGACAGGCGACCGTCCTGCGGCAAGCGGCGTTCGGCGATGTCCATGCCCGAGATCAGCTTGAGCCGCGAGGCGACTGCGTCGAAGCGGTCGCGCGGCAGGTGCAGGCGGTTATGCAGCACGCCGTCGATGCGGAAGCGCACGCTGAAGGTGCGTTCCTCCGGCTCCAGATGGATGTCCGAGGCGCGCTGTTCGACCGCCTGCGCCATCAGGTTGCTGACCAGTTCGACGACCGGGGCTTCCTCGGCCATCGCCCGCAGCTGCTGCTCATCGCCACCACCCCACTCGTCCGAGCGGGCGTGGTGGGCCAGTCCGTCCAGCATGCGCTCCAGGTCCTGGGCGCGGCAGAGGCACCAGTGCACGCGACGGCCGGGGAAGGCATGCCGCATCGTTTCGCGCAGCGAGGGCAACAGCGGATCGCGGGCGGCGCACAGCAGGTCGTTGCCCTCGCCCGGCCAGACCAGCACCTGCTGGTCGAGCAGCCAGTCGATCCCGGTCGGTGCCTGCAGGGCGGTGAGCCGCATCGCATCCTCGTCCGGGGCCGGGACCTCGGCGCCCATCACCGGCAATCCCAGCTGGCGGCTCAGGATCTGCAGCAGGTTGTCCTCGCTGACCGCGCCGATCCGCATCAGCACGCTGCCCAGCCGACCGCCGATCTTCTGCTGCAGGGCCAGCCCGCGTTCGAGGTCGGCGACGCCCAGCAGCCCGGCGTCGAGCAGCAACTCGCCCAGCAGGCGGTCGCGCGGCGCGGCGCGCGCGGCTTCAGAGGACATCGGCGAATCCCTTCTTGAGTCTGGAGAACGCCCACAGGCCGAACAGATAGACGGCCACGGCGATCAGCGAATACTGCGCCACCACGTCCCATTGTGGCCACTGCGCATCGAACAACACCCGCCGCACCTGCTCCACCGGCACGGTGATCGGGTTGAGGGCGAGCCAAGGCTGGGCAGCCGCCGGCATGGCCTCGCGCGGGTAGAACACGGGCCCCAGGAACATGCACACCATCACCAGTGGCCCCACCAGTTGGGCCAGGTCGCGCAGGAACACGCCCAGCGCGGAGACCAGCCATGCGACGCCGAGCAGCAACAGTGCATACGGCAGCAGGACCAGCGGCAGGGCGAGCATGGTCCAGGAGAACCCGGTGCCGAAGACGCCGTCCAGGATCACCAACACGACCAGCGCCATCACCGCATGGAAGATGCCCGTGAGCAGCGCCACCCAGCCCAGCACCTCCAGCGGGAACACCACCTTGGTCACGTAGTTCGGCTGGGCGGTGACCAGGGTTGGCGCCCGCGACAGCACTTCGGACAACAGGCTGTGCACCACCATGCCGGCCAGCAGGCGCAGGGCGAACATGCCGATCCCCTGCTCCTGCGCGCCCGGCCAGCGGGTTGGCGCCACTACCCCGAAGACGAAGGTGAACACCGCCAGCATCAGCAGCGGGGTCAGGAGGGACCAGAACGATCCAAGCAGGGAGCCGCGGTAGCGCCCGCTGATGTCCCGCCATGTCAGGATGCGGATCAACGCGCCATGCCGCCACGGGTGTGCAAGACTCTTCAGCACGGGGGTGGGGAACTCCAGATCAGCGGTCAATTCGGCGTGATGGGCGGAGCAGACCTGCCCTGGCGGCCGACAATGGCGGCACGGAAGTCTAGCGTTTTCGTGCCAATCCCCGGCCACCACAAGCTGAACAGGGGCAGTACTGACGCAAAAGGTCACATTCATGGCGCAACGTCATGTTGTGACACAGGTTTCGTTCAGTCACGCAACCCATTCACATTTAAGGGATTGACGATTCCTGAACCGTGGGTTAGCGTCCGCGCTGCAACTTGATCAACCAGGGGAAGGGGAGTCGCGCTTGGCCGCAAGCCACTCGCGTCTAACGTTAAATCAGAACATCGATGCAAGCCTGGAAGAAACCGGATGCCGGAGGCCCAGCCTCCTGGTACCGGGCATGGGCCGTGCAGCCGGAAAGAGTTGCAATCAAACCGCAATACCAACTGACAGGAGTTAGTTAGACATGTCTAGCATGAAGAAGAACATCCTCGCCGTTGCCCTCGTGGCCGGCTTGGGTCTGGCCGGCGCCGCCGCGGCCTACAACTACGGCACCAACATGGCCGATGACTCGGCCGCTGCGATGAACTCGGATGCCGCGCTGCAGGATGCCGAAAACGTCTCCTACGAGATGTTGGTGGCCAACGCCTACAACTGGGAAATGAACGAAGGCATCGTTTTCGACATCGAAACCGCCGACAACGCCGCATCCATCACCGAAGGCTTCACCGTCCGCGTCGCCCTGAACCAGCGCTGCAACCCGCACAACGCGCCGGCTACTGTTGTCAGCCCGCCCACCAACGTCGGCGTCTGCGCTGCAACCGCCGATGGCGCGCAGTTCAATGCGGCCCTCCCGCCGATCGCGGGCGACCTGGTCCTGGATCCGGCACTGGTCGGTCAGTGGCAGGTCACGTTCGACGGCTACACCAGCAACAACACCGTCGCCACGTTCCGTATCGAGCCGCTGGTCATCAATCCGACCGGTCCCGGCACGATCAATACCGTTGTCACCTTCACCTGGAACAATGCGCGCCTGACCAGCCTGAACGAGTTCGCTGCGACCGCAGCGGGCGGCGGCAGCGCCAAGGTCGACGCCGAGTTCTGGATGGTGAACGTCTCGAACGACGCCCGCTTCGTCAACTCGACCCGTTCGCGCACCATCCTCGAGAGCCGCCAGGGCGTGGTTGCCTGCGCGACCCCGGCTCCGTCGGAAGTCGACAAGTACATCGACGTTGCCGACAACTGGAACGAAGAGCAGATCCCGAAGACCCGCTTCAGCTGGGACGGCAAGCTGGGCTCGGCCACCGACGCTTCCACCGTTGGCGCCTTCCAGCTGCCGCTGGGTGACGACTACGACGCGCAGGTCATCGACCTGGGCGACGTGACCCTCGGCACCGGCGCCATCACCGGCACCGGCACCTTCCAGTACTGGGGCACCGGCAACATCTTCAACGGCGTGGCCGACGTCTTCCGCACCGTGATCGAAGCGGGCGGCGGCAACGACTGGAATGCGTTCGACAACGTCGGCATCGACGACGACGTCTACCTGGTCAACGGCACCTGCTCCAGCGGCATCATCATCGATCAGGGTACGGTCAGCGGCACCACCGTGACCTTCATCTACAACTCGCAAGAGATTGAAAATGCCCAGGCCGGCTTCATCAACGTCGGCGGCGCCAACCGCGGCCTGACCGTTTGCGGCTACGTCGATACCGATACCATCATCGACGACCACAACAACAGCGTCAGCACCACGTTCTACCGCGTGGGCATGTTCCCGGCGAACGGCTCCGCGCCGGGCGACGGTGGCACCGCCTACCCGACCGCCGGCTACGCGTCGCTCGTGGGTTCCCGCACCATGGCTGACGCCAGCTGCGTGCTCCTGCCGCTGCGCTACAACGGCTCGACCCTGGAGATCTTCACGATCAACCCGGGCAGCAACGACACCCAGCGCAGCTTCGTCCGCCTGACCAACCGCGGCTCGACCGACGGTTACGTCTCGCTGGAAGGCATCGACAACGATGGCAACCGCGGCGCTTCGCAGGTCCGCGTGTGGGTTCCGGCCGGCGCTTCGGTGCAGCTGGATGCGGCCGACCTCGAGAACGGCACCAACGGTGCGGTCGGCGCGTGGGGTACCGGCGTTGGCAAGTGGCGTGCGGTCGTGACCGCCGAGTTCCCGGGCCTGGTTGCCACCAGCCTGGTCAACAGCGCCCTGCCGCGCGTCCTGAGCAACATCACCGACAGCGACACCCGCGGTGAGCAGTACGATCGCGATTACAACGAAGGCACCTTCGCGAGCGAGCCGGGCGAGCGTCCGTCGGACTTCGTGCAGGAAGTGACCCCGGACTTCCACGGCAATGGTGACTGGACCGGCGAGCCGGGCGGTCCGGATGCCGATGACGGTCCGGCCGGTGGCCAGACCACCCCGGACGGCAACCCGGGTCTGTAATAGCGACATTGCACCTGCTGTAACGACGGGCGGCCTTCGGGCCGCCCGTTTTTTTTGCCTCCGGTGAAGGGCGCTACAATGCTCGCCGTCCCGGCAACGCCCATTCCATGTCCGCAGTCGCGTCAGCCGCCGCACATCCACATGTCATCCTGGTGCAGGACGTCTGCAAGACCTTCCGCACCTGGGCCACGCCCGCACAGCGCCTGATCGCGCCTGCGCTGCATCGTGCAGGCACCCTGCTGGCGCAGGCGGCACCTGGCTTGTCGGAGCACCTGCATGCGGCAGCTCGCCGGAGGATGCATGTTCACGAGGCGCTCCACGGCATCAACTTCGAGCTCAAGCGCGGTGAAGCGCTGGGCATCATCGGCCTCAACGGCAGCGGCAAGAGCACCCTGCTGCAGATCATCGCCGGCGTGCTTCCGCCAACCTCGGGACGGGTGGAAACCCACGGCCGCGTCGCCGCGCTGCTGGAGCTCGGATCCGGCTTCAACCCGGAACTGACCGGGCGCGAAAACATCTACATCAACGGCGCGATCCTGGGCCTGTCCACTGCACGCATCGACGCCCTGCTCGACGACATCATCGCGTTCGCCGACATCGGCGACTACATCGACCAGCCGGTCAAGACCTACAGCTCGGGCATGGCACTGCGCCTGGCGTTCTCCGTGCAGGTGCATATCGACCCGGACATCCTGATCGTCGACGAGGCCCTCGCGGTAGGCGATGCCGCGTTCCAGGCCAAGGCGATGACCCGCATCCAGCAGATCCTGGCACGCGGCACCACCCTGCTGTTCGTCGGCCACGACCTCAACGCCCTGCGCGCGTTCTGCCAGCGCGCGATCCTGCTCGAGTCCGGGCGCATGGCGATGCTCGGCAGTCCCGAGGAAGTGATCGAGGAATACCTGTTCCGGGTGCATGCCAAGGCGCTGCGCGAGGGCCAGCCGAAGCCGATCCGCATCGCCGAGGGGTTCCGCAGCGAGGATGGCGGCATCCTCGGCTTGCACCTGCGGGATGGCGCCCGCCACCTCGCGCTGGCGCACGACGATCCGCTCGAGATCACCGTCGACCTGCAGCTCGAACCCGGCCTGACGGATGCGGCCTGCATCATCGATATCCTCGACGAACGCGGGGTTCCGCTGAGCGGGCGCCGCATTCGCCTGCCCGACCGCGCGGCGGGCGAGGAACGCGTGGAGTTGACGGTCGCCTTCCGCGTGCAGCTGGCGCACGGCATCTACCGGATCCGTGCGCGCCTGGTACAGGCACCGACCCTGCACCAGCATCACCGCCGGGTGCTGTGCCGCTACGAATCCGACGTGTCGTTCGAGGTGATCGACAACTCGATCGAGCGCTTCAGCGGGCTGTTCCCGCTGCCGGCGGAAATCACCCTGCGCACCGGCCCCGCCGATGGCCCAGACGCCGCCTGAAGCGCGGATCGCGTTCCTGGTCGGCGGCGTGCAGAAAGCCGGCACTTCGGCGCTCGCCCAGTACCTGCGTGCCAGTCCGGGCCTGCGACTGCCCTCCGACAAGGAAGCGCACGTGTTCGATGCGCCGGAGTTCGACGAAAAGCGGTCCGCCGCCGACATCGACGCCCATGAAGCCGGACGTTTTCCGGACGCGCCCCCCGGCACGCTGCTGGGCGATGCCACGCCGTTCTATCTGTTCCACCCGCGCTGCGTGGCCCGGATCGCCCGCTACAACCCGGCGATGCGCTGGATCGTGCTGCTGCGCGACCCGGTCGACCGCGCGCGTTCGCACCACCACATGGAGCGCGCGCGCGGGCATGAACGCCTGCCGCTGTGGTTGGCGATCCTGCTGGAACGCGGTCGGCTGCGCGGGCACCGCGACGATTTCGCACGCGGCTCGAAGCTGCGCCGCTTCAGTTACCGCGCGCGCGGCGACTACGCCCGCCAACTCGACACGCTGTACGCGCATTTCCCGCGCGAGCAGGTCCTGATCCTGCGCAGTGAACGCCTGCGCGAAGATCCCGAAGCCTGCGTGCGCGAGGCTTGCGTGTTCCTCGGTGTTGCACCACCCGCAGCAGGCACCACCTACGAGCCAGTCTTCGTCGGCGACTACCCGACGGCATCAGCCCACTCGCCGGGATCGCGGTTCCTGCGCTGGTTGATGCGACGCGAACTGCGCACGATGCGCGACCGCCACGGCATCCGCTTCGACTGAGCCAGGTTCGGCCCGATCAGGCCAGCGCGTTCGCCAGGTCCGCACGCAGGTCGGCGATGTCTTCCACGCCCACGCTCAGCCGCACCAGGTCGTCGCTGATGCCCAGCTCCGCACGGCGCGCCGGCGGGATCGAGGCATGGGTCATGACCGCCGGATGGTTGGCCAGCGATTCCACCCCGCCCAGCGATTCCGCCAGGGTGAACAGTTCGAGGCGTTCGCAGAAGCGCTTCGCGCCCTCGAAGCCGCCTTTGATCCGCACCGAGACGATGCCGCCGAAGCCGTCCATCTGCCGCTGCGCCAGCGCGTGATGCGGATGCGAGGCCAGGCCGGGGTAGATCACGTCGACCACGCCGGCATGGCCCTGCAACCACTCCGCCAGCGCCTGCGCGTTCGCGCAATGCGCACGCATGCGCAGGTGCAGGGTCTTCAGGCCGCGCAGGGCGAGGAAACTGTCGAACGGTCCCTGCACCGCTCCGATCGAGTTCTGCAGGAAGGCGAGTTGTTCGCCAAGTTCGACGTTGTCGCCGACCACCAGGATGCCGCCGACCATGTCGGAGTGGCCGTTGAGGTACTTGGTCGCCGAATGCATGACGATGTCGGCACCGTGTTCCAGCGGGCGCTGCAGCATCGGCGATGCGAACGTGTTGTCCACCGCCACCAGCAGGCCGTGCTTCTTCGCGATGGCGGCGATCGCGGCGATGTCGACGATCTTCAGCAACGGATTCGTCGGCGTTTCGATCCAGACCAGCTTCGTTTTCGCAGTGATCGCGGCTTCGAACGCGGCCGGATCGGTCAGGTCGGCGAACGAGAACGACAACCCGGCGCTACGCGTGCGCACGCGCTCGAACAGCCGGTAGCTGCCGCCGTACAGATCATCCATCGCGATGACGTGGTCGCCGCTGTCCAGCAGCTCCAGCAGGGTCGATGTCGCCGCCAGCCCGGAGGCGAAGGCGAAGCCGCGGCTGCCGCCCTCCAGCGATGCCACGCCGCGTTCCCACGCGAAGCGGGTCGGGTTGTGCGTGCGCGAGTACTCGAAGCCCTGGTGCACGCCGGGGCTCGATTGCGCGTAGGTGCTGGTGGCGTAGATCGGCTGCATCACCGCGCCGGTGGTCGGGTCGGGCGACTGCCCGCCGTGGATGGCGAGGGTGCCGAGACCGAGGTCGTTGTTGTCGCTCATGCGAAGTCCATCCGTTCGGTCACTGCACGCGGCGGCGCAGGAAATTCAACAGGTCGATGCGGGTGATCAGGCCGATGAAACGCTCGCCATCCATCACGATCGCCACGTGGCCGCGGTCGAACACCGGCAGCAGCGCCTCGATCGGCGCGCCCACGTTGACCTTGTCCAGCTTGCTGACCATCGCGGTGGCGACCGGGTCGCGGAAGCGCGCCTCGTCGCCATACACATGCAGCAGCACATCGGACTCGTCGACGATGCCGACGATGCGGTCGCCCTCCATCACCGGCAGCTGGCTGACGTCGTAGAGCTTCATGCGCTGCCAGGCGGTGATCAGCAGGTCGCCCGGCCCCACCACCACGGTGTCGCGCGCGGCGAACGGGCGCAGGATCAGGTCGCGCAGGTCGCCGTGCTGTTCGCGCTCCAGGAAGCCGTTGTCCAGCATCCAGAAATCGTTGTACATCTTCGACAGGTACTTGTTGCCGGTGTCGCAGACGAAGGTGAGCACGGTCTTCGGCGTGGTCTGCGCGCGGCAGTAGCGCAGCGCGGCGGCGAGCAGCGTGCCGGTCGACGAACCACCGAGGATGCCTTCCTTCTCCAGCAATTCGCGCGCGGTCAGGAAGCTCTCCTTGTCGCTGATCGCGTGCGCCTCTTTCACCCGGCTGAAGTCCGCGATGCCCGGCAGGAAATCCTCGCCGATGCCCTCCACCATCCAGCTCGCCGACTTCTCGCTGAGCGTGCCGCGATTGATGTATTCCTCGAGGATCGAACCGACCGGATCCGCAAGCACCAGTTCGGTGTGCGGCGAGTGCGTGGCGAAGCAGCGCGACAGCCCGGTCATGGTGCCGCTGCTGCCGCAGCCGAACACGATGGCATCCACGCCACCCGCATCAGCCATCTGCGCCAGGATTTCCGGGCCAGTGCCGAACTCGTGCGCGGCCGGGTTGTCGGGGTTGCCGAACTGGTTGATGAAGTACGCGCCCGGCGTTTCCCGCGCGATGCGCTCGGCCATGTCCTGGTAGTAGTCGGGATGGCCCTTGGCCACGTCGCTGCGGGTGAGCACCACCTGCGCGCCCATCGCCTTGAGGTTGAAGATCTTCTCGCGCGACATCTTGTCGGGCACGACGAGGATCAGCTTGTAGCCCTTCTGCTGCGCGACCAGCGCCAGGCCGATGCCGGTATTGCCGGCAGTGCCTTCGACCAGGGTGTCGCCGGGCGTGATGTCGCCGCGCTTCTCCGCGGCCTCGATCATGCTCAGGCCGATGCGGTCCTTGATCGAGCCGCCGGGATTCTGGCTTTCGAGCTTGAGGTAGAGCGTACACAGGCCGACATCGAGGCGGCGGGCGCGGATGATCGGGGTATCGCCGACCAGTTCGAGGATGGAATCGTGGGTGGCCATGCGGTCGTCAGCCTGTTGCGGCGAGCCCGCGATTCTATCAGCCGGCGTTCCGGGCCCGGCCTGCCCGAACGCGCCGCGGTACACGGGCGGCGGCGGCCGACGAGGTGGCCGCGCACCGCACGTGCAGGCGCATCGCGCTAGTGGGTGTCGTACATCCGCAGGAGGCGGTCCTTGGCGGCGAGCTTCTCGCGCTTCATCTGGCCGAGGGTGGTGTCGTTGATGGGCAATACGCCGAGTTCGGCGTCCAGCACCTGCTTGTCCAGTTCCTGGTGCCGGTAATACAGCTGCCGGAACTCGGGGCTGGCCTTCATCTTCGCTTCGAGTTCCGTCTGCGGTTGTCCTTCGAACATGGAAACCTCCTTGGGTCTCATGCGGAGCCCGGCTGGAGAAGCCGGGACGGCGCGGGTGGTGGCAGGCGGAGAACCTGCCGGAAACGCGGCCCGACATGCAGCGGGCCACGGGATTGCGGGCGCGGAGTGCGGGCCCCGCAAATGCGAACGCCCCGGCTGCAAGCAGCACGGGGCGTCAACGGGACTTGCGACAACGACCAGACGGCAGATCCGATTCGCTCGGTCGCGCCGCCGCGATCCTGGCTTGCGGCGGCGATCTCCGGGTTGTGGATCGGGTCATGCATCGGCCGGTCTCCGGCCAGAGGATCCGCGAATTCGCACCCTCTGGGCTACCGACACTACGCCTGCCTTTCCGACCCCGCAAGCCCCGACGATGAACGGTCGGCGCGATCTTCAAGCCTTGTGGAACTTTCGTTAAATATCTGTTTTTTCAGGGATTATCGGCCACCACGATTTCCACACGACGGTTTTTCGCGCGGCCTGCGGCATTAGTGTTGTCGGCCACCGGCTCACCCTCGCCAAGCCCCCGTGCGTCGACACGGGAACGTGCCAGCCCGGCTTCGACCAGGGTCGCCCGCACCTGCTGGGCACGGCGCTCGGACAGGCTCAGGTTGGCGGCTTCCTCGCCCTGGCTGTCGGTATGGCCCAGCACCTGCACGCCGCCGCCCGGCACCGCCGACAGGTAGGTACCAAGCGCGCGGATGCTGGCGGCGGCACCGCGGGTCAGCTGCGCCTGGCCGGAGGCGAAGGCATCGCCGGCCAGGGTGAACACCTCGCCCCGCGCATCACGCCGCGACGGTGGCAGCTTTGCGCCTGCCACCAGTTCGGCCTCCTGGCGGGCCAGCGCGGCTTCCTTCTCGCGCGCGGCGGCGACCTTTGCGGACTGGTCGATCTGCGCACTGTCGAGCACTGCTTCCGCCTGCTCGGCTTGCGCACGCAGGCGCGCTGCTTCCTCGGCCTGCACCTGGGCCTCGATGCGCAGGCGCTCCGCCTCGGCACGCGCGCGCTCGGCATCGCGGCGGCTGGCTTCGACCAGCAGTTCGCTGCGCTCGCGTTCGAGGCGGTCGATCTCGCGACGGGTGGCCTCGATCCGGGCTGCCTGCTCGGCGATGCCGACGCGGCGTTCGGCCAGTGCCAGCGCGGCCGGCTGCTTGCTGCGGCTGGCGGTGTCGACCGCGGCCAAGGCCTGGCGCGCCTGCAGGCGTTCGTACTGGGCGAAGGGATTGAGCCGCAGGTCGGCGTCCAGCGCCTGCAGGCGCTGTGCGGGCGGCGCACCGGCCATCGGTTGGCCGAATGGATCCATTGCCACCGGGGCCCCTTCCATCTGCAGGCGGTCGCGCAACCCGGCGATACCCTCCTGCTGTTGGCGAAATTCAGCGCGCGTGGTCTCCGCGGTGCTGCGCACGCGCGCCAGGTCGGCGTCGGCAGCGGCCGCCAGCGCGGCCTCGCGGGCTTCGGCATCACGTCCGCGCGTCATCGCCGCCTGCGCTCGTGATAGCGCCTCGCGGGCGCGCGCCACGTCATCCGCAGCGTACTGGTCGGCATCCGCGGCCTCGGCACGCGCGACCGCCTGCCGGGCCGCATCGAGTTCGGCCGTGGGCGGCGGCAGGGTGGCACAACCGGCGATCAGCAACGCGAAGCCGGCAAGGGGGGCCTGCAGCGCCCGGCGGAAGTGTGCGAAGCTAGTTTGCATAGGGAGTCGTGGCGTCCTGTACGTCCACGGTCATTGTGGGAAGCCGCCGCCGGCAGTGCAATCGCCGGGGCCGCGCCAAGGGGCAGACAGCGTGGATATCGAGTATTTCCTGAAGCTGATGGCGGAAAAGAACGCCTCGGACATGTTCCTGACCTCCGGCGCACCGGTGAACATCAAGGTCGAGGGCGACTTGCTGCCGCTGGGCAGCGCACCGCTACCGACCGGGATGTCGAAGAAGGTGGCCTATTCGCTGATGAACGAGGCGCAGATCACCGAGTTCGAACGCGAGCTGGAACTGAACATGGCGATCGCGGTGGCCGGCTCGGGACGCTTCCGCGTGAACGTGTTCATGCAGCGCGGCGAAGTGGGCATGGTGATCCGCGCGATCCGCAGCGACATCCCCAGCATCGAGGAACTGCAACTGCCGCAGGTGCTGAAGGAGATCATCATGGCCCAGCGCGGGCTGGTGCTGATCGTCGGCTCCACCGGCTCCGGCAAGTCGACCACGCTGGCGTCGATGATCGACCATCGCAACAGCACCAGCACCGGCCACATCCTCACCATCGAGGATCCGATCGAATACCTGCACCGGCACAAGAAGTCGATCGTCAACCAGCGCGAGGTCGGCCTGGACACGCACACCTTCCATGCCGCGCTGAAGAACGCGATGCGCGAGGCGCCGGACGTGATCCTGATCGGCGAAATCCGCGATGCGGCGACGATGGAAGCGGCGATCGCGTTCGCCGAAACCGGCCACATCTGCCTGGCGACGCTGCACTCCAACAACGCCGACCAGACCATCGAACGCATCCTCAACTTCTTCCCCGAGGGCGCGCACAAGAACGTGCTGATGAACCTGGCGCTGAACCTCAAGGCGGTGGTCAGCCAGCGCCTGGTGGTCGGCGTGGATGGGCGCCGCATGCCGGCGACCGAGGTGCTGATCAACACGCCGATGATCCGCGACCTGCTGCGCCGCGGGCAGGTGCACGAGATCAAGATGGCGATGGAGGACTCGCTGCAGGAAGGCATGCAGAGCTTCGACCAGTGCCTGTTCCGCCTCTACAAGGAAGGCAAGATCGAGATGGAGGAGGCGCTGAAGGCGGCCGACTCCCGCGATGGCCTGGCCCTCAAGTTCCGCCTGTCCGAAGGCGGCGGTGCCGAGCACGATCCGTACGCGGACGTTTTCGGCGCATCCCACTGAGCCAACTTCAGAAACGGGATTGAGATCGTCAGGCTCGCTTGACGACCTTCTTCCCCGTTTTTCTTTCAGGCTGCCGCAGGTGCGTCCGGCTGGCGCTCGGGGCGTGCCGCATCGAATTCCGGTAATGCAAGGCAGGCGGCTTCGATCCGTTCGATCGTCGGATACGCGCCCATGTCCACGCCGAACCGCCGTGCGTTGTAGACCTGCGGGATCAGGCAGCAATCGGCAAGGCCCGGTGTGTTGCCTTCGCAGAAGATGCCGGTGGAGGGATGGTCGGCCAGCATCACCTCGGCGGCGCGGAAACCCTCGACGATCCAGTGCTTCACCCACTCGTCGCGCTCGGGCTGCGGCACGTTCCATTCGTTCTCGAAGTACTGCAGGACGCGCAGGTTGTTGAGCGGATGCACGTCGCATGCGACCAGCAACGCGATGGCCCGCGCGCGATGGCGTGCGCGCGCATTGGCGGGCAGCAGCGGCGGCTCCGGCCAGAATTCGTCCAGGTATTCGAGGATCGCCAGCGATTGCGTGAGTCGACGCTGGCCATGGCACAGCGTCGGTACGAGCTCCTGCGGGTTGAACGCGCGGTATTCCCCGGAATGCTGCTGGCCGCCGTCGCGCAACAGGTGCACCGGCACGATGCCGTGCGCTAGCCCCTTCAGGTTCAGGCCGATGCGCACGCGGTAGGCCGCGCTGGAACGCCAGTAGGAATACAGCTGCAGGGTTTCGGTCATCGGGTCCCCGCCCGCATGGCGACTTCGCACATTAGCGATCCTGCCGATGCCGCGGTATGCCGTTCACGACCTTGCGGCGACCGCCTGTACCACTGACAGGTCAGGGGCGCTCCTGCCGCTCGATCCGCTGTTCGATCGCGCCGAACAGGCTGTTGCCGGCCGCGTCCAGCACCTCGATCCGGACCAGGTCGCCGAACGTCATGAACGGCGTGGTCGGCTTGCCGTCGCGCAGGGTTTCCACGGTGCGCTGCTCGGCGAAGCAGGACGCGCCGAGCGACGTGTCCTCGTTGGCCACCGTGCCGGAGCCTACGATGGTGCCGGCCGACAGCGGCCGCGTCTTCGCCGCATGCGCGACCAGCTGGGAGAAATCGAACTGCATGTCGACGCCCGCTTCCGGCGCACCGAACCACTTGCCATTGATGTGGGTGAGCAGCGGCAGGTGCAGCTTGTTGTCCCGCCAGGCATCGCCCAGTTCGTCCGGGGTCACGAACACCGGGCTCAGCGCGCTGCGCGGCTTGGACTGCAGGAAGCCGAAACCCTTGGCCAGCTCACCGGGGATCAGGTTGCGCAGGGAGACGTCGTTGACCAGGCCGATCAACTGGATGTGCGATGCCGCCTGTTCCGGGGTGACCGCCATCGGCACGTCGTCGGTGACGATCACGATCTCGGCCTCGAGGTCGATGCCGTAGTCCTCGCTGACCACCTTCACCGCGTCGCGGGGGCCATGGAAGCCGGCGCTCACAGCCTGGTACATCAACGGATCGACATAGAAACTCTCCGGCACCTCGGCGCCACGCGCCTTGCGGACGCGGGCCACGTGCGGCAGGTAGGCGCTGCCATCCACGAACTCGTAGGCGCGCGGCAGCGGCGCGGCCAGTGCCTGCATGTCGAGGTCGAACACGCCATCGGCGTCGCCGGCATTCAACGACTCCGAGAGCGCATTGAGGCGCGGCGCGGCATTTTCCCAATCCTCCAGCGCGCGCTGCAGCGTTGGCGCGATGCCGGTGGCGCGCACCGCCTTCGACAGGTCGCGCGAGACCACGACCAGGGTGCCGTCGCGACCGCCTTCCTTGAGTGAGCCCAGCTTCATCGCGCCCCCGGATCCATGATCTGATTGATTGGTTGCAATTGTAACGATATCGCCGGCCGGTACCCAGCGCCCGCAATCTCAGTCGTCGCCGAGGAAGCCGTCGGCACGGAACGTCAGCACCAGCGTGTCGCGATGCCCGAACTCGCCTGCTGGCTGGATCGGCGTGGATTCGTGGATCACCCGCGCATCGTCCATCAACAGCATCGACCACGGGGCTTCCAGGGTGAAGCGCTGGCCACGCGGTCCGTTCGCGTCGAACACCCGGGTCTCGCCGCCCTTGATGCCCTGCCGCGCGACCAGCAGCACCGCGACGAAATCGACGCCGTCGCGATGCGCGCCTTCCGGGGTCGGTCGGCCCAGGCCGTCAGTGGTATCGATGCGGAACTGGTGCGCCTCGACATGCCAGCGCGGTGCCGGCTTGCAGCGGCTGCAGGTATCCGCGAGGGCGAGGATCAGGTTCGACCAGGCCGGATCCGCCACCACTGCGGGCGTGACCGGCTCGAACCAGCGCTCCATGCCGCCGTGCAGGGCGTTGTACTCGACCGGCTGCCAATGGCGACGATGCGGCACCTGCGCCAGCGTGCCTGCCTGGACCACGAACGATGCATGCCGGCGCTTGCGATAGCGGCCGCCATCCTTCAGGTATTCGTCGCGCGGCAAGTCATCCCAGCTGGGCAGCAGCCCGTCGAAACCACCAGCGGCGACGCCGGCGAGCGCGGCCACCGCATCCGCGGCCAGCACCGCATAGCCATCGTCCCGCAGTGCGCGATCCAGGCCATCCAGCGGCACGCTCGGTGCGGGGAAGTGGGCAACCATGCGCGGCTCCGTGGGTGGACGCGCATTGTCGCACTGCGGCAAGCCGCCACGCATTCCGAAAGGCGTTCCGCAAATGCAGAACCCGCCTTGCGGCGGGTCCTGGCGGTGGAGCTTTGCAATGTGGCAGCCCCGGAAGGATTCGAACCTCCGAATGCCTGAGTCAGAGTCAGGTGCCTTACCGCTTGGCGACGGGGCTATGAGACGGATTGTAGCGCCGGCCACGACGGCCGGCACCACGAACGCATCAGCGCTTGGAGAACTGCTTGGCGCGGCGCGCCTTCGCCAAGCCGACCTTCTTGCGCTCGACTTCGCGGGCGTCGCGGGTCACGAAACCGGCCTTGCGCAGCTCGACCTTCAGGGTTTCATCGTATTCGACCAGCGCGCGGGCGATGCCCAGGCGGATCGCACCGGCCTGGCCGGTGATGCCGCCGCCGGTGGTGGTGGCGATGATGTCGAAGGTCTCGACGTGCTTGGTCAGTTCCAGCGGCTGGCGCACGATCATGCGCGCGGTCTCGCGGCCGAAGAACTCGTCCAGCGGACGCTCGTTGACGGTGATGGTGCCAGTGCCCTTGCGCAGGAACACGCGGGCAATGGAGGACTTGCGGCGGCCGGTGCCGTAATTCTGGGAAATCGCCATGATCAGAGGTCCAGCGTTTGCGGCTGCTGCGCAGCGTGCGGGTGTTCGGAGCCCTTGTAGACCTTGAGCTTGCGGTACATCGCGCGGCCCAGGGTGTTCTTCGGCAGCATGCCCTTGACCGCGATCTCGATCACGCGCTCGGGGTGGCGCTCCAGCGCCTGTGCCAGGGATTCGGTCTTCAGGTTGCCGACGTAACCAGTGAACCGGTGATACATCTTGTCCTGCAGCTTCTTGCCGGTCACCGCGATCTTCTCGGCGTTGATCACGACGAGGTAGTCGCCGGTGTCGACGTGCGGGGTGAAAACGGGCTTGTGCTTGCCGCGCAGGCGATAGGCCAGTGCTGCGGCCAGACGACCCAGGGTCTTGCCCTCGGCGTCCACGACGTACCAGTCGCGCTGGACGGTCTCGTTCTTGGCAATGAAAGTCTTCATGGGAACTCTTCTACGGGGTGCATGGTCGGGCTGGTTGCGCAGCGGTTGCGGCTGCGGAAGGTCGCCTCGCGTTGTTCTTCCGATCCGGCCCAGGCGGGTTTTCGGCGCGAAAGGAGCGGGATGATAGCCCGCGATGCCGCCCCGTGCAAGCCGTGACCCGCGACGCCTAGAATGGCCGGATGTCGACCTCGCGCACCCTGAGCCCACTCGACCGTCTTCTGGATTCGGCGCAGAACGCCCTGTCCACGGTAGCCGGCAGCCCACGCGCCGGGCGCGCCAACCCCGGCATGGCCACGCCCGACGTGGTGCTGGACGATGGCGAACGCCGCCACGCCGCCGGGCTGATGCGGATCAACCATGTTGGCGAGGTCTGCGCGCAGGCGCTCTACATCGGCCAAGCGGCCGTCGCACGCGATCCGGCCACGCGCGCCCACTTGCTGGAAGCCGCGCAGGAGGAAACCGACCACCTCGCCTGGTGCGCCGACCGACTGCGCGAGCTGGACAGCCGACCCAGCCTGCTCAACCCGTTGTGGTACGCCGGCAGCTACACCATCGGCGCGCTGGCCGGGCTGCGTGGCGATGGCTGGAACCTGGGCTTCGTGGTCGAAACCGAGCACCAGGTCGAAGCGCACCTCGAAGAACACCTGCGCACCCTGCCCGAGGCCGACCAGCGCAGCCGGGCCATCCTGCAGGTGATGAAGGAAGACGAAGCGCGCCATGCCGACCATGCCGAAGCCGCAGGCGCGCGGCTCCTGCCACAGCCGATTCCTTCGCTGATGGCCGCAGCCTCGACGCTGATGAAAGCGGTGGCGTACCGGTTCTGAGTCGCCCGCGTCGCGACGGCTCAGTCCTGCGTCGCCACGCCTCCCTGCATGCGCACCCGCGGCCGCAACGACACGCTGCGGTCGGCATCCATCAGCTGCAACTCGCCGTCCTGGATCATCGCGGTCACCCGCATTCCGCGGCCGAGCAATTCGGTGGCCGCGGCGACCTCGGCATCGTCCAGCTCGATGACGCTGAGGTTGTGCAGGCGCCCCAAAGCCGATGCATTGCGCTTCCACCACGCATCCGCGGCCTGCCCGCCGTAGCCGACCACGACCACCTGCAATGCGCGGCCACTGGCCTTGCGCAGGCGACTCTCATCCGGCTGTCCGAGTTCGATCCACTGCTCGATCGCGCCCGTGTAGTCGCGTCGCCACAGCGCCGGTTCGTCCTCGTCGCTCAGGCCGCGGCCAAATTCCAGGCGCTCGTCGGCATGCAGCGCGAACGCGAGCAGCCGCACCAGCAGGCGGGTGTCGGTCTCGGACGGATGCTGGGCCAGCGTCAGCGCGTGGCTGGCGTAGTAGTGGCGGTCGAGGTCGGTGACCTGCAACTCGACCTTGTAGATGGTGGCCTTGGGGGCCATGGCGCGTCCCTGGCCACGGGGCCGGATCGAGGGTGCGCCATTCTACTGGCAGCGCGAAGTCGACGCGGCCGCGGCCGGACGTATGCTGCGCGCCTGACCCAGCAGCACGACAGCAGGAACCGCACGATGACCGCCCACGAATACGACCCCGACGACAACTTCGACCATGCCTTCCACGCGCAGGCCGGTATCGACGACGAGGATGCGCTCGAGGCCGTGGCCTGGCAGTTCCTGTTGCTGGTCAACCCCGACGACGAGGACGCCGCGCTGGAGCAGTTCGCCGGATTCCAGCGCGCACTGGACGAGGCCGGCGAACGCGCCGATGCCGCCCTGCTGCTGCGCGATGCGATCGACTGGAAAGCCGGCTTCCACGTGGGCGAGGACGATGCGCAGGGCCTGATGGAAGCGCTGGACGAACTGGCGGCGCGCTGGCGCGTGCGGATCGACTGGCCACTGGACGACGACACCGGCGACGCGCCCGATACGTCCGTCCTGCTGCATGCCGCCTTCGTGCAATTGCGCGAACGCCACTTCTGCCTGTGGACGGTGGAAACCGGCGAGCCGACCCTGGCCGGCTGGATCACCCGCGAGCGCGACATGGAGGCAACGCAACTGGTCGCCAGCGCACTGGGCATGCCCGCGCGACCGGGCGCGGGCTGAGCACCGCCCATGAAAAAGCCGGCTTGCGCCGGCTTCTTCGTCATCGCATCGCGAATGGTCAGTCGACCAGGTTGCGACCGTGGTAGAGCTCTTCGATCTCGCGCTTCAGGCGCGCCTCGATCTTCATGCGATCCTTGAACGACAGGTTCTTCGCCTTTTCCTCGAACAGATAGGTGTCGAGGTCGAATTCCTTCATGTGCATCTTCGTGTGGAAGATGTTCTCCTGGTAGACGTTGACGTCGAGCATCTCGTAGCGCGACTTCACGTTCTTGGCCAGGTAGTCCTGGATCGAGTTGATCTTGTGGTCGATGAAGTGCTTGCGGCCCTTCACGTCGCGGGTGAAACCGCGCACGCGGTAGTCCATAACCACGATGTCGCTTTCCAGCGATTCGATCAGGTAATTCAGCGCCTTCAGCGGCGAGATCACCCCGCAGGTCGACACGTCGATGTCGGCGCGGAACGTCGCGATGCCGTTGTCCGGATGGGTTTCCGGATAGGTGTGGACGGTGATGTGCGACTTGTCGAGGTGGGCGACCACGGCGTCGGAGATCACGCCCTTCGCATCGGCCTTGTCGACCACCGGCTGCTCGGAGATCAGGATCGTCACCGACGCGCCCTGCGGATCGTAGTCCTGGCGCGCGATGTTGAGGATGTTGGCGCCGATGATCTCCGCCACGTCCGTGAGGATCTGGGTCAGCCGATCGGCGTTGTATTCCTCGTCGATGTACTCGATGTAGCGCCTGCGCTCGTCTTCCGACGCCGCGTAGCACACGTCGTAGATGTTGAAGCTCAGCGACTTGGTGAGGTTGTTGAAGCCTTGCAGCTTCAAGCGCGGCAGCGGTTTGACCACGGCGGGCAGTTCCGGGAGGTACGGACAGGGCCGCGATTATGCGGCAAACCGCCGCCCGGCGCGTGCAGAAGTTTGCCCGCCATCACGGTTCCGCCTAAGCTGCGGCATCCCCCGAGGCGTCCCGATGAGCACCAGCTTCAGCAAGCCCGTCATGCCGCGCGCCGTGAATCCGCTTGTCGCGGACGCCGCCACGATCGAGCGCTTCATCGCGCATTGCCACCGCCGCAAGTACCCGGCGCGGACCGACGTGTTCCGCCCCGGCGATGCCGCGGGCACGCTCTACTACATCATGTCCGGCTCGGTCAGCATCATCGCCAGCGAAGAGGATGGCCGCGAGCTGGTGCTCGGCTATGTCGGCCCCGGCGAGTTCGTCGGCGAGATGGGCCTGTTCGTGGAAGCGGACCGGCGCGGCGTGGCCCTGCGTACGCGCACCACCTGCGAGCTGGCGGAGATCGGCTACGAACGCCTGCAGATGCTGCTCACCACCCAGGCCAACGACGCCGCCCGCCTGCTGTATTCGATGGGCGCGCAGATCAGCCAGCGCCTGCTCGACACCAGCCGCAAGGCCGGCCGGCTGGCCTTCCTGGACGTGAGCGACCGCATCTACCGCACCCTGTTCGACCTGTCCCGCGAACCGGACGCCCTCAGCCACCCGCAGGGCACCCAGTTGCGGGTGTCGCGGCAGGAACTCGCGCGCCTGGTCGGTTGCTCGCGGGAGATGGCCGGCCGCGTGCTGAAGAAGCTGCAGGCCGACGGCAAGCTGCACGCCCGCGGCAAGACCGTGGTCGTGTACGGCACCCGCGACTGAGGCGCGCATGAGCCAGGCGTTCTCCACCGGGCATTACCCGCTCGGCACCGACATGCGCAGCGCGATGATCGCCGATGCGGACGACGTGGCCCGCCTGCTCACCGAACTCGGCTATCCCTGCGAAATCGAAGACGCCGCCGACCGCATCGACGCTATCGCCGCCAACGACCGCCAGGCCCTGGTGCTTGCGCGCCGCGATGGCGTGGTCTGCGGCCTGATCGCACTGGATTTCATGTACTACCTGCCGCTTGGCACGGTCACCTGCCGGGTTACCGCACTGGTGGTCACGCCGACGGCGCAGGGCCTCGGCATCGGTCGCCAGTTGCTGAAGGAAGCGGAGCGCCGCGCCCGCAGCGGCGGTGCGGCGCGCATCGAGCTGACCAGCGGTTCGCAACGCACCGAGGCGCATGCGTTCTATCGCGCCTGCGGCTACAAGGACAGTTCGGTGCGCTTCGTGAAGCAACTGGGGGAATGACCATGCAGGACGCGACCCGACCGCAAGCCCTGGCCTGCCCCAAATGCAACGGCGAGATGCGCATCCAGCGCTTCCCCGAGAACGATGCCTATCGATGCGAAGGCTGCCGGGGCCTCTGGCTGCCATTGATGGCGCACGAGCAACTGGAAGAACGCGCCGACGAGATCGACACCGATCCGTACGCGGGCAGCTCGACGCCGGAACCGCGCACCCTGGCCTGCCCGCAATGCGAGTTCATGCCGCTGATCCGGATGGTGGACGCGGCGCACCCGGACATCCATTTCGAAAGCTGCAAGGGCTGCTACGGCCGCTATTACGACGCCGGCGAGTTCCGTGAAGTCAGCGAGGATCCGTCGTTCCTCGAACGGTTGTTCGGGCCGGGCTGAGCCAGCGTCGCCCGGATCACGCTGAAACCGGATCGCCTGCACGCCCCGGGCAACCCCAGTTGAGGATCGGTGTACCCGCCGGCAGGGTCTTGCGGAACATCGCCACGCTGCCAGGTTTCGGATTCACGACCACCGGATTCGCCGCTGCCTGCAGCAGCGGCAGGTCGGCGCTGCTGTCGGTGTAGGCGATCGCCACCGGCCGGGTGTAGCCGGCATCGCGCAGCATGGTCATCTTCATCCGATGGTGGCAGTGGCGGATCGCCGCGACCGCGCCGAATTTAGGCCCGACCAGGGTGCCCACCACCGGCACATCCTGGTGCGCGACGAAGGCGAGGATTTCGCGCGCGAGTTCGGGCGGCGCACCGGTGGCGACGACCACGCGGTCGCCCGCCTCGCGATGCGCCCGGAACACCTCCAGCGCGATCGGCAGCAGGCGTGCCTTGATCGCATCGACGTGGCTGGCGACGTAGTCGTCGATCAGCGCGTCGAGGTCCCGGCGGCGATGCAGCCCGACCGTGCCGATCCAGACGAACACCGAGATGCCGGCGCGGCGGGTGGGCAGGAAGGCGACCATCGGCCCGGCGACCGGTGCGGCGAGCAGCGCCAGCAGCTGTCGCCACCATGCCCGCTGGATCAGCCACTTGAACAGGTGGCTACCGGAATCGCCGTCGTAGAGGGTGTGGTCGAAGTCGAACACCACCAGCGGCGCATCGTCGCGTGGTTCGGGGAACGTCACTGGAACGTCGGGCACGCTCACGCAGCGAACAACTCACGCAGCGCGACGCCCGGATCCGGCTGGCGCATGAAGGCCTCGCCGACCAGGAAGGCATGCACGCCGGCATCGCGCATCAATGCGAAATCCGGTGGCGCGAGGATCCCGCTCTCGGTCACCAGCACGCGATCGGCCGGCACCATCGCCTTGAGATCCAGCGTGTTCTGCAACGACACCTCGAAGGTGCGCAGGTTGCGGTTGTTGATGCCGAGCAGGCGCGCCGGGATCGGCAGCGAACGTTCGAGTTCGTCGAGGTCGTGCACCTCGACGAGCACGTCCATGCCGAGTTCGTCGGCGATGAAGGCGAATTCGGCCAGCTGCACGTCGTCGAGCGCGGCGGCGATCAGCAGCACGCAGTCGGCACCGAGCACGCGCGCCTCGTGCAACTGGTACGCGTCGACGATGAAGTCCTTGCGCAGCACCGGCAGCGAACACGCACCGCGCGCCTGCTGCAGGTAGGCATCGCTGCCCTGGAAGAAATCGATGTCCGTGAGTACCGACAAGCAGGCCGCGCCACCGGCCTCGTAGCTGCGGGCGATGTCGGCGGGGTGGAAGTCCGGGCGAATCACGCCCTTGCTGGGGCTGGCCTTCTTGATCTCGGCGATCACTGCCGGCAAGCCCGCTGCGATCTTCGCTTCGACCGCATCGGCGAAGCCGCGCACCGGCGGCGCAGATGCAACACGCGCCTTCAACTCGAACAGCGAGACGCGCTCGCGGCGTTCCGCCACCTCTTCCTGCTTGCGCGCCAGGATGCGCTTCAACACGTCGCTCAAAGCGGGATCATGCATCGGAGCGCTCCCAACTGTACGCGCGCTCGACCTTCGCCACCCGCACCGCGAACTGCGCGTACCAGGCCTCACGCCCACGCTGGCGGGTGCTGGCGTGTTCGGCATGCTCGCGCCAGGCCTTGATCGAGGCTTCGCTGTCGAAATACGCGGTGGTGATGCCGAAGCCTTCGCCATCGCGCGCGGATTCGGCACCGAGGAAGCCGGGCTGCGCGGCAACGAGTTCCTCCATGCGCATCGCGGCTTCGGCATAGCCATCGGCGGCATCGCCGCGACGGCGCGAACTGAAGATCACCGCGTAATACGGCGGCTCGGGCAGGCGGGCGAAACGGTCGTCGTGCATGGCAGGGCGCTCGCGGGGGAGCGCCATTCTACCCGCGCGCGCTCACGCATCCTCAGGCAACGGCTCGCCCGCGCGCCAACCCTCGGCCTGCAGGCGATCCAGCAGGGCCACCACTTCGTCGCGCCGTGCCAGCTCGTGCACCGGCAAGACCAGAAGGTCGCCTGCCTGCGCCCAGGCCAGGGCCTCGCGCGACGCCTGCGCTTCGTCCAGGCAGACCGGCAGGTCGGCGTCGGCCATGCCCGATGCGAGCAAGGCATCGCGCAGGATCATCGCCACGTCGCCCGAGGCGCGCCCGCGCAGGTAGTCGCCACCGATGTCCTTCAGCCACACGCGGTCGGGCTTCGCGTCCGCGGCCACCGCTGCCAACGCATGGAAATCCGATTCCAGCCGATTGCCGGCATGGCCCAGCAGCAATGCCAGGCGACCACCACGACGCAAGCCGGAGGCAACGTCGAGCAGGCCGCGCAGGCCGTCCGGGTTGTGCGCGTAGTCGAGCAACACGTTGACATCACCCAGCGTCCAGCGCTGCAGACGGCCGGGGTTGTCGGCATTGCTCGCACCAAAGCGCGTGAGCACGCCGGCGATCGTGGTGGCTGCGATATCCAGCGCGTGCGCTGCCAGCGAGGCCGCGGCGATGTTGGCGATGTTGTAGCGCGCTGCGCCGCCGACGGTGAGCGGCATCGCGGCGACCACACCGAGATCGTGTTCGTCGATTTCGGTCGCGAGGATCAGCCGACCCTCGCGCACGCCGCAGGCCGGCAGGCCACGCGCGGCGGCATCGTCGAGACGCAACGCGAACCAGCCGATCCGACGCGATGCAGGCGCATGCGCATGCGCGACCAGCATCGGATCGTCGGCGTTCAGCACCAGCAGGCCATCCGCCACCAGCGACTTCGCCACCACCAGCTTCACCGCAGCGATGTGGTCGAGCGTATGGATGCCGTATTCGCCGAAGTGGTCGGCCGCGACATTGGTGACCACGGCCACGCGCGCATCGCTGGCGACCAGGCCGCGCCGCAGCAGGCCACCACGCGCTGTTTCCAGCACCGCCGCGTCGACCCGCGCATCGCGCAGGACGGTGCGTGCGCCGACCGGCCCGGAATAGTCGCCGGCTTCCACGCGCTCGCCATCGATGAACAGGCCATCGGTGCTGCTGTAGCCGGCATGCAGGCCATGCGCGCGCAGCATCGCCGCGAGCAGGCGCACGGTGGTGGTCTTGCCGTTGGAACCGGTGACCACCGCCTTCGGGATCGCATGCAGGCGCGACCACGGCACGTCGTCGATGGCAGGTAACGCATCCAGCGTCCACGCCTGCGCGGCATGGCCTTCGCCGATCGAGAGCGCGTCGTCGTCGGCATGCGCGGGCACGCCGCGCGTGCGCGCTGCCTCGACCAAGGCGCGCAATGCCGGCTTCGCTTCCACCGCCGCGAATGCCTGCAGCTGGCGCAAGGCTTCGTCGTCGTCGAAGTGGGCGACATGCGGGCGTGGCGACTCGGCCTCATCGTCCACCGGCGCATCGCTCGCATGCAAATCGAGCGCCGAATACAGCGCCCATTCGTTCACTTCGGTGGCGATGTACAGCTGGTCGAACGGCGCCTCGAACGCGAGCGACGCACCGGTGGCGTGTTCGCGCGCGACGATGGCGTCATCCGGCCAATGCAACAACGCTCTCGCTCGCGAGATGTTCGCGCGCCAGCGTTGCAACGCGCCCACATCGAAGGCGAGGCCCGGCGCAGGCTCTGACGGCACTTCCAGCGCTGCGCCCGCACCGTCGAAATACAGGTTGGCGCCGGTCAGCCGGCGCGAGTCCTCGAACGGTTCCTGCATCGCAACCGCGCTCAATCGCTTTCCTCGCGCTCGAAGCGCAGGCCGCGTTCGTCGCGCACCACGCCTTCCATCGCCGCGACCAGTTGCTCGTCGAGGGTGGTTTCCAGCGTGGGCACTTCCGCGCGCGACGAGGCCTTCTGCATCTCGCCCTCGGGCTTGAAGCGGATGATCTGCTTCCAGGTGCGGGTCAGCGCATCGGCGAACACCACCAGCAGGTCGCCCGGCTGGCCCATGCGCAGCGCGGCATCCACCGCTTCCTGTTCGTCGGGGATGATGGTGATGGCGTCGCTGCTCACGCCCGCGGCTTCCAGCGCCTTGGAGATGATCCGCGGCACTTCATCGCCGTCGCGGCCGCGCAAGCCGTCATCGCGACGGACCACGTAGTGATCGAACTTGCCGGCCAGGGTGCTGGCGATTTCGCGCAGGTCTTCATCGCGGCGATCGCCCGGCCCGGCGACGACGACGATCCGCCGTCCGCTCACGTCGAGGCGCTGCGCCAGGTCCGCCATCACGCCGGTCGCGTGCGCGTTGTGCGCGTAGTCCATGATCACCTTGAACGGGTGCTCGTTGTACACGTTCATCCGGCCCGGGGCCTGGAAGAAGGTGGTGTCGAACGTGCGCAGGCCGTGGCGGATCGCGTCCAGCTTCATGCCCAGCGAGAACGCCATCGACGCCGCGAACATCGCGTTCTGCACGTTGTGCAGGGCGCGCCCTTCCAGCGTGGCCGGGATCAGGTGCGTCCACAGCAACGGGATGTGGCTGCCCTTGTCGTACAGGGTGATCATGTGGCCGTTGACGCCGGCCTCCAGCGCGCAGGCGCGGCCACCGGCACGCACATGCTCGCGCACCAGCGGATGCGAGGGATTCATGGTCACGTAGCAGATGACCTTGGCGTCGGTGTACGCCGACATCTTCAGCACGTTGGGGTCGTCGGCATTGAGCACCGCGCATTCGCGCGCGGCTTCGACGACAACGCGCTTCACCTCGGCCAACTGCTCGAGCGTATCGATGCCCTTCAGGCCCAGATGGTCGGAGGCGACGTTGATCACCGCGCCCACGTCGACCTCGGCCACGCCCATGCCGGCGCGCACCAGTCCGCCGCGCGCGGTTTCCAGCACCGCGAAATCGATCTGCGGATCGGCCATCACCATGCGCGCGGATACCGGCCCGGTCATGTCGCCTTCGACCGTGCGCTGGCCGTCGATGTAGACGCCGTCGGTGGTGGTCAGGCCCGGCGTGTAGCCGGACATCTTGGCGATGTGCGCGAGCATGCGCGAGGTGGTGGTCTTGCCATTCGTCCCGGTCACCGCGGCGATCGGCACCCGCGATGGCGCACCAGGCGGGAACAGCATGTCGATGACCGGGCCTGCGGCATCGCGCGGCGTGCCCTCGCTGGGTGCGATGTGCATGCGGAAGCCTGGTGCGGCGTTGACCTCGCAGATGCCGCCGCCGATCGACTTGTAGCTTTCGGCGATGTTGGTGCTGAGGAAATCCACGCCACCCACGTCCAATCCGATCGCGCGCACCGCGCGTTCGGCCATCGCCCGGTTGTCCGGATGGATGACGTCGGTGACGTCGGTGGCGGTGCCGCCGGTGGAGAGATTCGCGGTGGAGCGCAGCGGCACCACCTCGCCCGCCTTCGGCACCGAATCCGCGGTGTAGCCCACGCGTTCCAGCATCAGTTCGGCCTCGCGATCGAGCTTCAGCTTGGTCAGGACTTTCTCGTGGCCGACGCCGCGGCGCGGATCGCTGTTCACGACATCCACCAGGGCGGTCACGGTCGATACGCCATCGCCGACCACATGGCCGGGCGTGCGGCGCGTCGCCGCGATCAGTTCGCCGTTGACCACCAGCAGGCGATGGTCGTCGCCAGCCAGGTAGGTTTCCACGATCACCGAACGCGAATGCTCGCGCGCGGCCTCGAAGCCGGCACGAATGTCGTCTTCCTCGGTGACATTGATGGTGATGCCGCGACCGTGGTTGCCGTTATAGGGCTTCAGCACCACGCCGCCGCCGAGGCGCCGCGCCGCGCGCACGGCCTCGGAGGCGCTGGTGACCAGATGTTGGTGCGGCACCGGCAGGCCGAGCGAGGCCAGGATCTTGTTGGTTTCTTCCTTGTCGCTGGCCAGCTCCACCGCGATGTGCGGCGTGCGCCCGGTCACCGTGGCCTGGATGCGCTGCTGGTACTTGCCGTGGCCCAGCTGCACCAGCGACTGCTCGTTGAGGCGCAGCCACGGAATGCCGCGTTCTTCAGCCGCGCGCACCAGCGACATCGTCGACGGGCCCAGTGCGCGGCGTTGCGCATAGCGGATGAAGCCGTCGCGTTCCTCTTCCCAGTTCCAGGTCTCGTCGGTCGCACTGCGCAGGTCCGCGGGCAGCAGCGAGTCGAGCAACCGCAATGCCAGTTCGCCGGCGGCGACGCCTTCTTCCTTCTGCGCGTACTCGTAGACCACCGAGTACACGCCGGGACGATCGTCGGAGATGCTGCGGGTCTTGCCGAAGGTGACGTCCTCGCCGGCGACGTTCTGCAGTTCGATCGCGACGTGTTCCAGCACATGGCCCAGCCAGGTGCCCTCGCCCTCGCGCATGCGGCGGACGAAACCGCCGGGCTCGCGGTAGGAGCAGCCGTGTTCGGCCAGTCCGGGCAAGGCGGCCAGCAGGCCGTCGACGAAGCCGTCGCCGAGCTTGGCGGTAGGCCATTGCTCCAGCGCACCGAGGTCGAGTTCGAGGCGGATGACCGGGAACTTCGCGTATTGCGAAGGTCCCACGTAGACATTGCGATTGAGGATCCGCATCGAGCCCTCCGCTCGGTGATGGTTCGGTGGTGGGTCAGTCCTTGCGTGCGAGCAACTCGCCCGGCGAGGCCTGCCGCGTGTGCAGGTTGAAGGTCGCGCCCGCGGTCAGGATATGCAGTTGCAGGCCGATGATGCAGACCGCGTCGCTGCCGCCCACCTGGTCCATCGAGGTGAACTGCACCTGGCTGGCATCGACCACGGTGATCGCGCCGCTGCCCTCGACCTCGAGCGTGTTGTCGGGGCCGATGAAGGCCGCGGTGTCCTCGTCCAGGCCGATGCCGATCGCGAACGGGTTATAGGCCAGCGCCGCGGTCAGCCTGCCCAGTCGGTCGCGCTGGCGGAAATGCTGGTCGATGATGAAGCGGTTGGTCAGGCCGAAGCCCGGCGCCAGGTGCACGCTGTCGGCGCGCGGCGAACCGCCCTCCGCGCCGAACGCGATCATGTGCTCGGACAGGATGCTGGCCCCGGCACTGGTGCCGCCGACCGGCACGCCGTCGGCGTTGCGCTCGCGGATCAGCTTGGCTGCCAGGGTGCCGCCGATGATCGTGGACAGGCGCAGCTGGTTGCCGCCGGTGATGAACACCCCGGTGCACTGGCGCAGGATCTCGAGGAACTCCTCGCGCTCGCCATCGGCGCGGCTCTCGAAGTCGAGCGTGTCCACCCGCCCGGCCTCGAGCCGGTCGAACAGTTCCTCGTAGCGCTCGCCCGTGTCGGCCAGCTTGCTGGCGGTGGGGATCACCGCGATGCGCGCGTCACGACCACCGCACAACTGCACGAAGCGCTTGAGGATGCGGCGCCGGCTTTCCTTGTCTTCCGCCCCACCGATGGGGACGATCCAGCCGCGCGTTTCGCCGTCGGCTACCTTGCTGGGACACATGTACTGCGCACTTCCCCTGTGGTTCAGCGCTCGAACATACCACGCCGCACCGGCGCGCCATCGCGCACATGCGGCACCCCACCGGCCAGCAGGTGGCGGACCCGACCGGCGGCATCCAGCGCGACCAGGTCGGCATCGAAGCCCACCGCGATCCGGCCCTTGCCGGACAGGCGCAACAGGCCGGCCACGTTGCTGGTGAAGGCCGGCAGGGCGCGTTCCAGCGGCAGGCCACGCGCCAGCAGTGCGTTCAAGGTGTCCAACATCGAGCCGGAATGGCCCACGTCCATGCCGCAGACGCGACCCTCGCCGTCGAAGCAGGGCAGGCAGCCGCCGGCATCCGAACTGATGCTGACCCGCTGCGGCGGCGCGCCACTTTCGAGATAGCGGACCAGTGCCTCGTCGGCGGGCCAGGCGTCCTCGCCCTCCTCGACCGGGAACGCGGTGATGTCGACGTGGCAGCCGCGCTTCGCCAGCTCCAGCGCTTCCTCGAACAAGGCCTTCCTGCGGTTGACGTGGGTGGGCTGAAACACGCGCGGCGGCAGTTCGCTGGTGTCCAGCGCCCGGCGCACCAGGTCGAGCCCACGCGCGCCGTCGCCCAGGTGCAGGTGGACGATGCCGGCCTTGCCGCTCATCAGCCCGGCCACATGCGCCTCGGAGGCGAGCCGCAGCAGTTCGTCGAGGGTCGGCTGGCTGGAGCGGTGATCGCTGATCGCCAGCTCGCCGATGCCGATCAAGGGCTCGATCAACGCGATGTCGCTGCGCACGCTGCCGGTGAGCGTGACCGGCGGCACGTGGTAGCCGCCGCAATATCCCCACGCCGACAGGCCCTGCTCGCGCAGCGCGTAGACATGCGACAGCAGTTCGGCGGTACTGCGGGTGGCGTCGTCGGTGCCGAGCAGGCCGACCACGCTGGTCACGCCGGCCATCGTGTAACGGCTGAGCAAGGGCGCCGGCACGCGAGTGGCGAAACCGGCCTCGCCGCCGCCGCCACTGACATGCACGTGGCCGTCGATGAAGCCGGGCACCAGGCGCGCACCATCGAGGTCGAGCGTCTCGACCGCAAGCGATGCAGGCAGGGCCGGCTCGACATCGCCCATCCACAACACTTTGCCGCCGCCCACCAACAAGTGGCGATGGCCGAGCGCCTGGGGGGCGTACACGTCGGCGTTGCGGAGCAGCAGCATCGGGGTTTCGGTCATCGCGGCAGGGTGCGGGGCCTGCGTTGCAGCGTCAAGCGCCGGCCAGCGCCTGCGTGGCCGCCACGAACTCGTCCAGCTTGGCTCGCGCAGCGCCGCTTGCGATCGCCTTGCGCGCACGCGCGATGCCGTCGCCGATATCCTCGGCCACGCCTGCCGCGTACAGCGCCGCACCGGCGTTGTAGGCCACGATCTGCCGCGGCAGGCCTTCGTGGTTGTCGAGCGCCTGCAACAGCATCGCCATCGATTGCTCGGCATCGGCGACCTTGAGGTTACGGCTGTGCGCCATCGGGATACCGAAATCCTCTGGGTGCAGTTCGTATTCGCGCACCTTGCCGTCGCGCAGTTCGCCGACAAGCGTCGCCGATCCAAGCGACAGCTCGTCCATGCCGTCGCGGCCCCAGACCACCAGCGCGCGCTCCGCGCCGAGCTCCTGCAGCACGCGCACCTGGATGCCGACCAAATCAGGATGGAACACGCCCATCAGGATGTTGCGCGCGCCCGCGGGATTGGTCAGCGGACCGAGGATGTTGAACAGCGTGCGCACGCCCATCTCGCGACGCACCGGCGCGACGACTTTCATCGCCGGGTGGTGCACCGGAGCGAACATGAAGCCGATGCCGCAGCGCTCGATGCACGCGGCCACTTGCTCCGGCTGCAGTTCGATGTTCGCGCCGAGCGCTTCCAGCACATCGGCGCTGCCCGACTTCGACGACACGCTGCGGTTGCCGTGCTTGGCGACCTTAGCGCCGGCCGCAGCGACCACGAACATCGATGCCGTGGAAATGTTGAAGGTATGCGCGCCGTCGCCACCGGTGCCGACGATATCGACCAAGCCGGCGCGATCCGCCACCTCGACCGGCAGCGCGAATTCGCGCAGCACCGTTGCCGCCGCGGCGATCTCGCCCACGGTTTCCTTCTTGACGCGCAAGCCAGTGAGGATCGCTGCGGTCATGCTCGGCGACACTTCGCCGCGCATCACCTGGCGCATCAGGTCGACCATCTCGTCGAAGAAGATCTCGCGATGCTCGATCGCGCGCTGCAGGGCTTGTTGCGGGGTGAAGGGCATCTCAGCGTTCCAGGAAATTCTTCAGCAGCGCATGACCGTGCTGGGTAAGGATCGATTCGGGATGGAACTGCACGCCTTCCACCGGGAACTCGCGATGGCGCAGGCCCATGATCTCCTCCATCGAGCCGTCCTCATTCTCGGTCCAGGCGGTGACTTCGAGTGCTGCCGGCAACGTGGTCTTGTCGACGACGAGCGAGTGATAGCGCGTGGCCTCGTAGGCGTCCGGCAATCCCGCGAACACGCCCTTGCCCTCATGGCGAATCAACGAGGTTTTGCCGTGCATGATGCGCCCGGCGCGGATCACGTCGCCGCCGTAGACCTGGCCCATGCTCTGGTGGCCCAGGCAGACGCCGAGGATCGGCGTGGTCGCGCCCAGCCGCTCGATCACCGCCATCGAGACGCCCGCCTCGTTCGGCGTACACGGCCCCGGCGAAATGACGATGCGTTGCGGCGCGAGCCTTTCGATCTCGTCCACGGTCAGTGCGTCGTTGCGCTCCACCCGAACCTCGGCGCCCAGCGACTGCAGGTACTGCACGAGGTTGTAGGTGAAGCTGTCGTAGTTGTCGATCATCAAAAGCACGGCATCACCTCAATCGACCAGCGTGTAGATGATGTAAACGGATTGCTTGAGTTCGATGACTCCCTTTTTCATGGCGACTGTGCCGGGCGCAAGCAATGCCACGGACTCCGTGCTCGAGACATCAATGGCGTTCACGCTGCGCGAGTAGCGCATGTTGAATCCTTGATTCGAGATCGTATGCACTGCACCAAGCTTGCGTCCGATGCCTGCCGCCATCGCTTCAGCGGTCGATCTGGCGTTTGCAATGGCTTGCTGTAGCAACCCACGACGCAACTCTTCGGCGCGCGACGTCAAGAACTCGCCCGTGTCGATGCGCATTGCCTTCGCTTCCGGCAACGCCGCGATGAAGTCGCGAAGCGCATCCAGCGTATGAAAGCGCAGATTGATTTCGCGTTGATACGTGTTGCCGAGGAATACTTGCTTCTGATCGTCTCGGTCGTATTTGTATCCGGGCGAGATACTGAGATTCGAAACGGTCAGGTCACGCTCCGGCACCTTCATTCGCGCCGCGATCCGCAGCAGGTCGCTGGCCAGACTCTCGATGACACCTTGAGTGGTGGCAGCGTCGACGCTCGTTTCGGACAGGATGATCTTCACTGGGAACAGATCAGGTACGACCTCCTGCTTTGCCTCCCCTTGAACCGCGATGTAAGGCGCACCAGCGATCTCCTGCGCATTCACAGCACCAGCCAGAGCCATCGACACCACCATCAATGCAAGCCGAAATTTCATCGTCATTCCTTCCCGGAATCCCATCACAGCCCCCTCGCCGCTTCCGCCACCGCGCGAAACAGCGCGCGGCCCTTGTTCATGGTTTCCTGCCATTCGGCATCCGGATCGGAGTCGTAGACCACGCCACCGCCAGCCTGCACGTACAGGTAACCGTCCTGGATCACCGCGGTGCGGATGGCGATGGCGGTG
>JAVWUU010000002.1:0-63069 GCA_036666995.1 Thermomonas sp. | reverse complement strand
CACGATGACACCCGCCGACCTTGAGGCCCTGCTCGCAATGCAACCGGAGCTGGTGGTGCTGGGCACCGGCGCGGCGCAGCAGTTCCCGCCCGCGGCGGTCATGGGCGCCTGCCTGCAACGCGGGATCGGGCTGGAAGCCATGACCAATGCCGCCGCCGCACGCACCTATTCGGTGCTGGCCGGTGAAGGCAGGCGGGTGGCCGCGGGGTTCGTGTTCCCGGCGTGAGGCACGCGACCGCGGTGTTACCCGTTCTTTGCGCGATGGCTGGATGCTCGGCGCAAGCGCCGGCCGATCGCTTCGACCTCTGGCGCCAGGCCCATCGCCTCGAGGTCGAAAGGTATGAAGCCTTCCTGCGCACGCAAGGCGTATCCGGGATCCTGCCGATGCGCGACCTCCTGCGTTCCGGACGCCGCTGGAAACGCTGCGGCGCCGACGAGTTCATGGTGCCGCCACGCAGCGCATGGGCTGCCATGCCACCCACGCTTGAGGCATTGCGTGAACTCCGTAGTGCGGGTGTTGTCGACACCGCCGTCGTGGCCTCGTCGTTCCGCACGCCCGCGTTCAACCGGTGCGAAGGCGGCAGCGCGAAAAGCCGGCACCTTGCGAACAATGCGCTCGATTTCGATTTGGGCGCCGATGCGGGGCGACGCCTCTGCGACTGGTGGCGCAAACAGGGTGAAACACGCGGCGTCGGGCTCGGCTTCTACACGCCAAAACGGATCCACATCGATACCGCGGGATTCCGGACGTGGGGTGGAGACCACACGCGCAAGACATCGCTCTGCGTCGTCAGCAGTTGATCAACGCTTCGGCAGATACTGCTGCGGATCCACGGGCTTGCCGTTGTAGCGAATCTCGAAATGCAGGATGTCGCGCGATGCACCGCTGCGGCCCATCTCGGCGATCTGCTGGCCGGCCTTCACCAGTTGCCCTTCGTTGACCAGGCGCGCACGGTTGTGGCCGTAGGCCGACAGCCACTGGTCATCGTGCTTGACGATCACCAACTCGCCGTAGCCGACCAGGCCCGAACCCGAATACACGACCACGCCGTCCGCGGCAGCGCGAACGGGCTGCCCGCCCTTGCCGGCGATATCGATGCCCTGGCGGGTGGGGTCGCCACTGGAATAGGTGGTCACCACGCTGCCGTCTGCGGGCCAGCGCCAAGAGAGCTTGCTGGTCGCGGGAACGACGACCGGTGTCGGCGCGGGAGCGCGCGCAGGGGTCGTGGTCGGCGTTGCCGGCTTCTTCGCAGGAATGGCAGGCCGCGCTGCAACACTGCCCTGCCCGCCCGGATACAGGCGCAGGCGCTGCCCGGGATGGATCGTGTACGGCGGCGGGATGTCGTTCCACAGCGCCAGGTCGAGCGCGGTCAGGCCGTTCTCGGTGGCGATGCGGTAGACGTTCTGGCCGCGCTGCACCACCACCGTCGCGCCGTACTTCGGCTGCGAGACCCGCACCGGACTGTCCGCACCGCGCGGGCGGGATGAACTGCCTTCGCGCACCACATGGCTACGGCCGCAAGCGGCGACAACCAGGAAGCAAATGCCGGCGATGGCGAGTCGATGCAGGCGCATGGATCGCATCATGCCGCATGGCCCCGCAACAGGAACCAACCGACGGCGCCGATCATCAGCACCAGCACGCTCCAGCCGATCGGCTCGATGTATTTGTGCAAGGCGCGCTCGGCGCGCTCACCACCGATCCGGATCGCCAAGGCGACCAGATACAGTCGTTTGCCACGGCCAACCAGCATGCTGAGCAGGAACGGCAGCATCGGCACGCCGACGATGCCGCTGGCCCAGGTGAACACCTTCATCGGGATCGGCGAGAACCCCGCCAGCACCAGGAACCAGAACACCGCCCACGGCGACTCCACGCTCTTCGCGCGCACCACCTCGATGCCATGCTCGATCGAATCCAGCATGCCCAGCTTGCCGAGCAGCGGTTGCACGACCTGCCAGGCGTAGTGGCCCAGGTAATAACCGACGACCGCGCCGACCATCGCACTGGCCAGGCTGATCGTGGCGAACCAGAAACCGCGCCGCGGTTGCGACAGGCACATCGGCGCGAGCATCACTTCCGGCGGAATCGGGAAGAAGATCGCCTCGATGAAACTCAGGAACGCCAGCAACCACGTCGCATTGCGATGCCGCGCCCAGCGCAGGGTGCGTTCGTACATCGGCCCGAACAGCTTCATCGGTCTGCGACTCCCGACAGCAGGGGTACGAACACCACCGGGCCGAGGTCGTCCTGTTCGATCTCGCCATCGGCGGTCTTGCGCAGGCACAGCAGCGACTGCGCACTGGAGCCACCAACCGGTGCAACCAAGGTGCCGCCGGGTGCCAACTGCTCGCTCAATGCATCCACCAGCGATGCCGCCGCGGCGGTGACGATGACGCCATCGAACGGCGCTTCTTCCGGCCAGCCGATGCGGCCATCGTCATGCTTGCTGCGCACGTGCAGGCCGAGCGTGCGGAAGCGCTTGCGCGCGGTGCGCAGCAAGTCGCCGATGCGTTCGACGGTGTAGACCTCGATGCCGAGCGCCGCGAGCACCGCGGCCTGGTAGCCGGAGCCGGTGCCGATCTCCAGCACGCGCTTCGGCATGCCTTGCTGCAGCAGCACCTCGGTCATCCGCGCAACGACCCATGGCTGCGAAATCGTCTGGCCGTGGCCTATCGGCAACGCGGTGTTCTCGTAGGCGCGGGTCGCCAACGCCTCGTCGACGAACTGGTGGCGCGGCACGGTGCGGATCGCGTTGAGCACGCGCTCGTCGCTGATCGCGTCGTACTGCGGAGAACCGGCGCGCAGCCAGTCGATCAGGCGATCGCGCACCCGCTGCCCGGTCAGGCCGCTGCCGATGTCCGCCGGCTGCAGGCGCATCCGCGAGATCACGCTTCGGGTTCCAGCGTGGTCGACAAGCCGCCGACCCAGCTCGCCACCTGTTCCAGCGCCTGGTAGCGGGTCAGGTCGACGTGGATCGGGGTGATCGAGATGTGGCCGGTGCGCACCGCGTGGAAATCGGTGCCCGGGCCGGCGTCCTGCTCGATGCCGGCAGCGCCGATCCACCACCACTGGCGGCCGCGCGGATCCTGCTGGGCGATGCACGGCTCGGCACGATGGCGATTGCCGAGGCGGCTGGTCTCGAACCCGCGTACTTCATGCCAGGGCAGGTCCGGCACGTTCACGTTGAGGATGGTGTTGGCCGGCAGGGGATCGGTGCGCAGGCGCGCGATGATCTCCACCGCCGCCTTCGCCGCGGTTTCGTAATGCAGGCCCTTGTGGTCGGCGGTGACCAGCGACATCGCCACCGCCGGCAGGCCCAGGAAGCGACCTTCCATCGCCGCGGCGACGGTGCCGGAATAGATCACGTCATCGCCCAGGTTGGCGGTGTTGTTGATCCCGGACACCACGATGTCCGGCTCCAGGCCGAGCGTTTCCAGCATGCCGGTGATCGCCACATGCACGCAGTCGGTGGGCGTGCCGTAAACCTTCCAGGTGCGCTCGTCGAGCTGCACCACGCGGATCGGCGCATCCAGCGTGAGCGAGTTGCTGGCACCACTGCGGTCGCGGTCAGGCGCGACCACGATGACCTGGTGGCCCGCATCGCGCAGGCCCTTGGCCAGTGCATGGATGCCGGGGGCGTCGACGCCATCGTCGTTGCTGACAAGGACCCGCATGCGCCTAGGACAAACCGGAATTCTGCATGCCGCCATGATACCGGATGCGATCACCGGTACCGCCCGCGCTTCGCGGTAACCTGCAGCGATGCGCAAGGCCCCGCCCGACATCGATGACCGCGACGACGCCGAACTCTTCCGCGCCGCGATCGGTGCCGACCGCGGCAAGGTGCGTGCCCTGCCCGACGCGCCATTGCCGCCTTCAGCCCCCAAGCCGAAACCCTCCGCGAAGATGGCGCGGCGCGACGAGGACGCCGCCCGCGACGAATTCAGGCATGCGGTGATTGCCGCGCTGGAAGCGGGCGACGTGCTCAGCCATCGCCACGACAGCGTTTCGCCGATGGTGCTGAAGCGGCTGGCCCGCGGCGAATACGCGGCGCAGGAAGAACTCGACCTGCACGGCCTGCCGGCGCAAACCGCGGAGACCGTGTTGCGCGAGTTCCTGCGCGACTGCCGCACCCACGGCGTGGGCTGCGTGCGGATCGTGCACGGCAAGGGCCGCAATTCGGAGGAACGCCTGCCGGTGCTGAAGAACCTGGTCGACCGGGTGTTGCGGCACCGAGCGGATGTGCTCGCCTTTCATTCGCCCCCGGTTGCGCAAGGCGGCACGGGCGCAGTGCTGGTGTTGCTGGAAAAGCGCTAGACAGCTGCTGCGTCGGCGATGTCGCCCAGTTCGCGCAGTACCGTCGTCGCGTAACACCCCGGAGGCAAGGCGAAGCGCAGTTCCAACGCCGCATCGTCTCGCCATTGCCAGCTCAACCCGGAAGGCTGCAAACGCAACGCGCGTCGCTCCTGCTTCAGGCCTGCACGTTCAAGGCCGGTGCGCAGGCGGGTCGCGCTGTCGCCCTGCATCGCTGCGAGTTCGACATCGCGTGCGTTATCGCTGCTGCGCAACTCGCCCTCGCCCCACAGCGGACCGGTCGGGTGGATGTCGAATGCGTCGAGGCGTGCCTGCAACTCGTCGGTGAAAGATTCGGGCCCGAACACGCTGCGACTGCCGTCGAGCATCCACACCTCGCCATCGAGCGCGGCATTCCAGGTACCGGCCTCGACCCGCGCAGCCAGCACGCGGTTGAACAATTCCGAACGCGCTGCCGACAGCAGCATCGAGCGCTCCTCGCGCTTGACCCGGCGACCAGCGAACATCGCCACCGCCTGCTGCACATTGCTTCCGCCACGACCGAAGCGCTGCTCGCCGAAATAGTTCGGCACGCCCTGCGCGGCGATCGCCTGCAATCGCGTTTCGACGGCAGCGGCATCGCCGTCGACATCGCGCAGCACCAGCACGAAGCGATTGCCCGCCAGCGCGCCGCGCGGCAACTTGCGCGCATGCCAGGCGTGTTCCAGCACCTTGAGGTCGTCGGACTGCAGGGCCTCGATATCGGGCGCGACCCTCTTCGGCAACCACACGGTGAAGCGCTGCCGGGTGACCGCATGGCGGTCCTTCATCCCCGCGTACCCGATCGCGGATTCGTCCACGCCCGCCCATGCGGCGATGCGCTTCGCCGCGAACGCGGTGTTCATGCCGCGCTTCTCGATCGTCAGCAGCAGGTGCTCGCCCGCGCCACTGGCTTCGAAGGCCGGCAGTTCCTCGACGAAGAAATCCTCCGCGGACGAACGGATCCGCGCGGTCATTACCGATGCGCCGTGCGCGCGAGCGGGTTCGCTCACTCGCGCACCAGCAGGCAGATCGCCTGCGCGGCGATGCCCTCGCCACGACCGGTGAAGCCGAGCTTCTCGGTGGTCGTGGCCTTGACGTTGACCGCATCCACATCGACGCCAAGGTCGGCGGCGATCGACTCGCGCATCGCCTGCGCGTGCGGGCCGACCTTTGGGCGTTCGCAGATCACCGTGATGTCGCAGTTGCCGACGCGCCAGCCACGTTCGCGGGCCAGCGCATCGCAGTGACGGACGAAGGCGCGACTGTCGGCGCCTTTCCAGCGCGCGTCGGATGGCGGGAAGTGGATGCCGATGTCGCCCAGCGCGAGCGCGCCGAGGATGGCGTCGCACAGCGCATGCAAGGCGACGTCGCCATCGCTGTGCGCGACGATGCCGCGCGCGTGGTCGATGCGCACGCCACCCAGCATCACGTGGTCGCCATCCCCGAACGCGTGCACGTCGAAGCCCTGGCCAATGCGGATGTTCGTGTTCATCGCGATGTGCGCCCCTGGAGCAGGAATTCGGCCAGCGCCAGGTCGGCGGGTGTGGTGACTTTCAGGTTGTCCTCGCGGCCTTCGACGAACGCGGGATGCAGGCCGAGGCGCTCCACCGCCATCGCCTCGTCCGTTGCGACCACGCCATCGACTTTCGTGCGTTCCAGTGCACGCAGCAGCAGGTCGCGGCGGAAGGCTTGCGGCGTCAGCGCGCGCCACAACCCATCGCGCGATTCAGTGGATGCGATGCGCGTGCGGGCATCCGAACGCTTGAGCGTGTCGCGCACCGGTGCGGCCAGGATCGCGCCGTCGGCGCAGGCCTTGGCGGCTGCGATCAGTTGAGTGATGTCACCGGCATGCAGATTCGGACGCGCGGCATCGTGCACGAGCAACAGTTCGTCGTCGCCTACATCCGCAGGCAATGCACGCAGTGCGGCGAGCACCGAGTCGGCGCGTTCGCCACCACCGATGCAGGCGACGATCGGCTTGCCATGCAGCGAAGTCCAACCCGGCCAGCGCGCGTCATCGGCTGCCAGCGCCACCACCACGCCGTCGATGCCGGGATGCGACAGCAACGCGTCCAGGGCATGTTCGATCAACGGCTTGCCGGCGGCGTGCAGGTATTGCTTGGGGACCTCGCCACCGAAGCGACGACCGCTGCCGGCGGCGGGCACCAGCGCCCAGCTCACGGGCTGGCGACCGGTGCCGGTACCGGCGCAGCGGTGCCGGCCGGCGCATCCTCGACCACGCGATAGAACGTCTCGCCCGGCTTGACCATGCCCAGCTCGCTGCGGGCGCGTTCCTCGACCGCGGCTTCGCCGGACTTCAGGTCTTCCACTTCGGCCGCGAGCGCGTCGTTGCGTTCCTGCAGGCGCAGGTTCTCCGCCTGCTGCGTGGCCACCTGCTGGCGCAGGCCGGCCACTTCGTTGTGGCCGCCGCTGCCCAGCCAGAGCGTGTACTGCAGGCCGGCCAGCAACAACGCCAGCAACAGCAGCAACACGCGCAAGGGCTTCACCTCGGCGTTGCCTCTCAGCGCTTGAGCGAGACGAACGCGGCGCGGCCGGCGTAACGCGCGTCGCTGCCCAGTTGCTGTTCGATGCGCAGGAGCTGGTTGTACTTCGCCACGCGGTCGCTGCGGCACAGCGAGCCGGTCTTGATCTGCGTCGCCGTGGTGGCAACGGCGATGTCGGCGATGGTGGTGTCTTCGGTCTCGCCGGAGCGGTGCGAGATCACTGCCGCGTAGTTCGCGCGCTCGGCCATCGCGATGGCTTCCAGGGTTTCGCTGAGGGTGCCGATCTGGTTGACCTTGATCAGGATCGCGTTGGCCACGCCCTGGTCGATGCCGTCCTTGAAGATGCGCGGGTTGGTGACGAACAGGTCGTCGCCGACCAGTTGCACCTTGCCCGCAAGGCGCTCGGTCAGCAGCTTCCAGCCGGCCCAGTCGTCCTCGGCCAGGCCGTCCTCGATCGAGATGATCGGGTACTGCGCGGCCCAGTTGGCCAGGAAGTCGACGAACTGTTCCGAGGTCAGGCGCTTGCCTTCGCCGGTGAGGTTGTACTTGCCGTTCTCGAAGAACTCGCTGGCCGCGCAGTCCAGGCCGAGCAGCACGTCCTCGCCCGCCTTGTAGCCAGCCTTGCCGATCGCTTCCAGGATCGTTTCCAGCGCTTCCTCGTTGCTGCGCAGGTCGGGCGCGAAACCACCCTCGTCGCCGACCGCGGTGCTCAGGCCGCGGCCCTTCAGCACCGACTTCAGCGCGTGGAAAATCTCGGTGCCGCTGCGCATCGCCTCGGAGAACGAATCGAAGCCGACCGGCAACACCATGAATTCCTGCAGGTCGACGTTGTTGTCCGCATGCGCGCCGCCATTGATGATGTTCATCATCGGCACCGGCAGGCTCGGCTGCCAACCGGCCGGGTGCTCGCTGATCGATGCGATGTGCTGCCACAGCGGCAGCTTCTTCGACGCCGCGACCGCATGCGCGTTCGCCATCGACACCGCCAGCAGCGCGTTCGCGCCGAGCCGGCCCTTGTTGTCGGTGCCGTCGAGGTCGATCAGGCGCTTGTCCAGACCCTGCTGGTCCAGCGCGTCGAAGCCCTTGAGCATGTCGGCGATCGCGCCGTTGACGTTGCCGACCGCCTTCAGCACGCCCTTGCCGAGGTAGCGCGTCTTGTCGCCATCGCGCAATTCGACCGCTTCCTTGGTGCCGGTGGAGGCGCCCGAAGGCACCAGCGCGCGGCCGAAGCTGCCATCGGCCAGGGTGATCTCCGCTTCGAGCGTGGGATTGCCGCGGCTGTCGAGGATTTCGCGGGCGTGGACGTTGCTGATCGTGGTCATCGGGGGGCGGTCGTCAGGTCAGAGGGAAGCTTCAGGGAAGCCGGCGCGCTTGGTGATCGCGTCGAGCTCCAGCATGGTTTCGAGCAGGGCTTCCATCTTGCCGAGCGGCCACGCATTCGGGCCGTCCGACAGCGCCTTGCTCGGATCGGGATGGGTTTCCATGAATACGCCGGCGACGCCGACGGCGACCGCCGCGCGCGCCAGCACCGGCACGAATTCGCGCTGGCCGCCGCTGGTATTGCCCTGCCCGCCCGGCAACTGCACGGAATGGGTGGCATCGAACACCACCGGGCAACCGGTGTCGCGCATCACCGACAGGCTGCGCATGTCGGAGACCAGGTTGTTGTAGCCGAAGCTGGCACCACGCTCGCAGACCATGATCTGGCTGTTGCCGGTGGACTTCGCTTTTTCCACCACGGGCTTCATGTCCCACGGCGACAGGAACTGGCCCTTCTTGATGTTGACCGGCTTGCCCGCGGCGCAGACCTTGGTGATGAAGTCGGTCTGGCGGACCAGGAAGGCCGGCGTCTGCAGGACGTCGACGACGGAGGCGACTTCGTCCATCGGCGTGTATTCGTGCACGTCGGTCAGCACCGGCACGCCGAGCTGGCGCTTGACCTCGGCCAGCACGCGCAGGCCTTCTTCCATGCCCGGGCCGCGGAAGCTGCCGATCGAGGTGCGGTTGGCCTTGTCGAAGCTCGACTTGAAGATGAAGTTGATGCCGAGCCGCGCGGTGATTTCCTTCAGCTGGCCAGCGACGTCGAGCTGCAACTGCTCGCTTTCGATCACGCACGGACCGGCGATCAGGAACAACGGCCGATCCAGGCCGACTTCAAAACCACACAGGTTCATGCTCATGCTGCTGCCTCGCTGAGTAGCTTGCCGCCGGCCTTGCGCTCGCGCGCGGCGCGGATGAAGCCCACGAACAACGGATGGCCGTGGCGCGGCGTGGACAGGAATTCGGGATGGGCCTGGCAGGCCAGGAACCACGGATGCGCATCCTGCGGCAGTTCGACCATCTCCACCAGCAGATCGTCCATCGACTTGGCCGAAATCACCAGGCCGGCCGCTTCCAGCTGCGTGCGGTAGCGATTGTTGAATTCGTAACGATGGCGGTGGCGCTCGCCGACCACGTCCTGGCCGTACAGCTTGTGCGCCAGGGTGCCCGGCTTCACCCGCTGTTCCTGCAGGCCCAGGCGCATGGTGCCGCCGAGGTCGCTGCCTTCGCTGCGGCGTTCGACATCGCCGGACTGCGTGCGCCACTCGGTGATCAGGCCGATCACCGGATGCGCGGCAGCCTTGTCGTTCTCGGTGCTGTTGGCGCCTTCCAGCCCGGCGATATTGCGCGCCACGTCGACCGCTGCGGCCTGCATGCCGTAGCAGATGCCGAAGTACGGCAGCCTGCTTTCGCGCGCGAACTTCGAGGTCAGCACCTTGCCTTCGAAACCACGATCGCCGAAACCGCCCGGCACCAGGATGCCGTCGACGCCGGCCAGCACGGTGTCGGCGCCATCGCGCTCCACGTCCTCCGCTTCCAGCCACTTCAGGTTGACCCGGGTGCGCTGGCGGATGCCGCCGTGCTTGAGCGCTTCGCCGACCGATTTGTAGGCGTCCTTGTGGTCCACGTACTTGCCGACCACCGCGATCGTGACTTCGTCGATCGGATGCGCGGACGCATCGACCACCGCATCCCATTCCGACAGATCGGCGGCGTGCGCCTTCTCGCCGAGGCGGAACTGGTCGACCACCAGCTGGTCCAGCTGCTGTCCATGCAGCCAGCGCGGGATCTTGTGGATGTTGTCCTGGTCGATCACCGAAATGACCGCTTTCTCGGGCACGTTGGTGAACAGCGCGATCTTGCGGCGCTCGCCATCCGGCAGCGGCTGCTCGCTGCGGCAGAGCAGCACGTCGGGTTGGATACCGATGCTGCGCAGTTCCTTCACCGAGTGCTGGGTGGGCTTGGTCTTCAGCTCGCCCGCCGCCGCGATGTACGGGATCAGGGTGAGGTGCACGTACATCGCCATGTCCTGGCCGCGCTCGATGCGCAGCTGGCGGATGGCTTCGAGGAACGGCAGCGACTCGATGTCGCCGACGGTGCCGCCGATCTCGACCAGGCCGACGTCGTAACCGGCGGTGGCGGCGTCGATGCAGCGCTTGATCTCGTCGGTCACGTGCGGGATCACCTGCACCGTGCCACCCAGGTAATCGCCGCGGCGCTCCTTGCGGATCACCTGCTCGTAGATCTTGCCGGTGGTGATCGAGTTCAGCCCGGACAGGCGCGTGTTGACGAAGCGCTCGTAGTGGCCGAGGTCGAGGTCGGTTTCGGCGCCGTCGTCGGTGACGTAGACCTCGCCGTGCTGGAACGGGCTCATCGTGCCCGGATCGACGTTGAGGTACGGGTCCAGCTTCATCATCGTGACCTTGAGGCCACGCGCTTCGAGGATCGCGGCGAGCGAGGCGGCGGCGATGCCCTTGCCAAGCGAGGACACCACGCCCCCGGTGACGAAGACGAGCGGGGTGTGGGATGCGGGGGAGGTCATGGCGTCGGCACGGCGCTGGAAAGCGGCATTCTAGGCCAAGCGCCCGACCGCTGCACGCGCCGGCTGCGTCCGTGTCGACGGAAACCATTGATCCGCAACGGAAAACCCCGACGGCTCAGGATTCGGTGTCGAGCGCCTGCCGCAGGCTGCGCACCAGCGCTTCGCTGCTTCGCCAGTGCCCGCGCGGCAGTCCCACCGGCCCTCCACTGCCGATGCCAAGCGTGAATTCGCGGGCGGAGCCATGCAATTCGCGCGCCCCGGTCGCACGCGCCACTACCGCGATGTTGGCCGGGTTGAGGCCGGCACCTGGCATCACCGCAATCCGGCCGGCGGCATGGGCGATGTCGGCCACGATCACCGACGCACCCTGCTCCGCGCTGTCCGCGCCGCCCGAGGTGAGGATGCGCGAGCAACCGATCGCGATGGCGTCTTCGAGCGCTCGTGCGCGGTCGGCGACCACGTCGAAGGCACGGTGGAAGCTGATGTCCAGGTCGCCCGCCGCCGCGGCCAGCGAGCGGCACCCGGCGACATCGACCGCGCCCTGCGCATCCAGCGCACCGATCGCCACGCCGTCGCAGCCAAGTCGCACGCACGTCTCCACATCGCGATGCATCGATTCAAGTTCCGCCGGCGAGTAGGCGAAATCGCCGGCGCGCGGCCGGATCAGCACGTAGAGCGGGATGCGCAGGCGATCGCGCGCGGTTGCGATCGTTCCGAAAGACGGTGTCACGCCGCCGCCCTCCAGGCTGCCGCACAACTCGACGCGATCCGCGCCGCCGGCTTGCGCGGCCAACGCAGACTCCAGCGAACCCGCCGCGATCTCCAGCAGCAAGCGCGATGACCGCATGCGTCAGGTCTTCGACGTGGCGTAGACCGACGGCGATTCCAGCAATGCATCCTGCCGCTGCGCATCGCAAACGGCGTAGACGAAGCCCTGGTGCAGCGCGAACGCACCGACCTCGCCGTGCCTGTTCATCGCCAGGAAGCAGACCTGCAGCGACTTGCTCGCCTGCGGGCGCTTCATGACCACGCGCTCGATGGCCAGGTGGCAGGCATCGGCCGGCGAATGGCCCTGCCGCATCAGTTCTACGACCAGGAAACTTGCCGCATTGCGCAGCATTTCCTCGCCCACGCCGGAGGCGGTGGCGCCACCGACCTGGTCGTCCACGTACAGGCCGGCGCCGATGATCGGGCTGTCGCCGACCCGGCCGTGCATCTTCCAGGCCATGCCGCTGGTGGTGCAGGCGCCGGCCATGCGGCCATCGGCACCGAGCGCGAGCATGCCGATGGTGTCGTGGTTCTCGCGATTGCCGGGAATGCCGCGGCGTTCCGCGTTGATCTCCGGCGCGTAGCGCGAGGTCTTCAGCCAATCGCGCCAGGCCTTTTCGGCCTCGGGCGTGCGCAGGCTGCGTGGCGTGAAGCCTTCCGCGACCGCGAATTGCCGCGCACCATCGCCGACCAGCAAGACGTGCGGGGTCTTCTCCATCACCTTGCGCGCGACCGAGATCGGATGGTCGATGTCCTGCAGCGCGGCGACCGCGCCGCAGCTGCCGTCGCCCTTCATGATGCTGGCGTCCAGGGTCACGAACCCGTCGCGATCCGGATAGCCGCAGCGCCCGACCGTGGAATTGCACTGGCCGGTCTCCGCCCAGCGCGCGCCGGCTTCGACCGCATCCAGCGCATTACCGCCCGCGTCGAGCACCTGCCAGGCCTCGCGATTGGCGGGCACGCCGAAATCCCAGGTCGACACGACTTTCGCACCGGGCGATGCGGGCAGTGCGCGCGCGGTCGGCAGCATTGCCGCACCCGCGGCCATCAACGAGGACTGCAGGAAGCGGCGGCGCGACGACATCAGGACGTCCTGATCAAGAAGGATGGTGGGCGGCGTGCCAGGCGGCCGCGCCGATGATGCCGAGCTGGCCGTGTTCGACGGTGTAGACCGGCACGTCGCGCAACGTGTCGGAGAGCACGCCCTTGTCGAGGAAGCGCTGCATGAAGCCGCCCTGGCGCAGGTAGTGGTCGAGGTGCCCGGCCAGGCCGCCAGCCAGGCAGACCGAACGCGCGCGAAAGGTGATCGCCAGGTCGCCGGCGAAGCTGCCCAGCCAGCGGCAGAACAGCGCCGCGCATTCGGCGGCGAGCAGGTCGCCGCCCTCGTCCGCGGCATCGACCAGTTCCGACGGCGCATGCCAACGCGGCTGCACGCCACGCAATTCGCAGAGTGCGTAGTAGAGGTTGACCAGGCCGGGACCGGACAGCACGCGTTCGTTGTCGACATGGCCAAACCGCGACTGCAGCAATCGCACCACGTCGAGTTCCAGCGGCGTGTTGGCGGCCAGCGCCGCGTGGCCGGCCTCGCTGGGCTGCACGCCCGCGCGGCCGCCCTGGTCAACCACCAGCGCGGCACCCAGGCCGGTTCCAGGCCCGACCAGCACGACCGGCAGGCGCAGGCCGTTGCCATCGCCCTCGCCGAGCACCTGCAACTGTTCGACCGGCACCTGCGGCAAGGCCCAGGCCAATGCCTCGAAGTCGTTGATCAGGTGCAGCCGGGCGATGCCGGCCTCGCGGCGGGTATCGGCCAGCGAGACCTTCCATGGCAGGTTGCTGTTGAGCAGCTGGTCGCCCTGCAGCACGCCGGCGATCGCGACCACGCAGCCCGCCGGGAAGGGGCCGGCCTCACCGGCCTCGCATTCCTCGCGGAAGCGCCGCAGGATCGCGGCCAGTCCGCCGAAGCTGGCACACGGATAGCGGCGATGGAACAGCACGCGGATGCAGCCGCCGACATCGATGCCGACCAGTCCCAGCCGCGCATAGGTTCCACCCACGTCCGCGGCGATCAATCGCGCGCCGGGTTGATCCCCGACCGCGCGCATGGCGGCATCCACCACAGGCAAGCTCCCTTGGCCGGCGACGCGCCTGGCCCTCCACCGATTGTATCGGCGATGGCCGCGCGGCAGGCGGGCGCTGCGTGCAGATGGTTGCGGCTAGAATGCAGCCGCAAAGGGGATGCCAGGCTCGCGCCTGCGGGGTTCGATGACGTCAGCAATCATGGCCGGCCACGCCAAGCGCGTGCTGGTGCTCGTCGGCACCCGCCCGGAAGCCATCAAACTGGCCTCCCTGGTCGGAGCCCTGCGCGATCAACCCGGCGTGATCACCAGCTTCGTCTCCAGCGGACAGCATCCGCGGATGGTGGCCTCGACCCTGGAGCACCTCGGGTCATCGACCGACCTCGCGCTGGCAGCGGTGCCAGCCGGCACGTCGCTGTCGCGTACCGTCCGCCACCTCCGCGACCACTGCAGGGACACGGCGATCGGATGGGGAGCCGATGCGATCGTGGTGCAGGGCGATACCGCCACGGCGTATGCCGGCGCGCTGGCCGGTCACGCGGCCGGCATTCCGGTTGCCCACGTCGAGGCAGGCCTGCGCACGCAGACGCCGTCTCGCCCGTTCCCGGAGGAGCCGTTCCGGCGCAGGATCGCGACATTGGCCGCCTGGCACTTCGCGCCGACACGCATCGCTGCCGACCACCTGCTGGCCGAAGGGGTTCCGGCGGACGCGGTCCACGTGGTGGGCAATACCGTCATCGACATCCTGCGCCGTACCTTGCAGGCACTGCCGATGCCGCTTCCCGTTGGCGATCATGTCGTGTTGACGCTGCACCGTCGCGAGAACTATGGCCATGGCATGGACCACGTCTGCAATGCAGTGTTGGCACTGCTGGCCCGCCATCCGGAATTGCGCGTGGTCTCCCCCCTGCATCCCAATCCATTGGTTGGCGCGAAAATGCGCCGCCTGCTCGGTGGACATCCGCGGATCGAGTTGATGCCTCCACTCGACTACCAACCCTTCATCCAGCTGATCGCCACGGCACGCCTGGTCATCACCGACTCCGGCGGGATACAAGAAGAAGCGCCCTACCTCGGCGTGCCGGTGCTGGTGGTGCGCGACGCGACCGAGCGCCCCGAAGCATTGGCTTATGGCGGCCTGCGACTGGTCCCACCACAGGGCGACTCCGTGCTGGCAGCGGCTGAAGCCGCGCTGGCAGCGGCGCGCCCGACACCGGTGCCGTTCGATGCGACGGCACCGTTCGGAGATGGTCACAGCGGCGTTCGCATCGCCGGCGTGCTGGCCGCGGCCTTGCCAGGCCAGCTTCCGTTCCAGCAGGACGTCCAATGAGCAACACCCCGGCCCACGTCCGCATCCTCGACGCGCACCATCGCCTTCGCGATTGGCTTCTATCAGCGCCGATCCAGGTCATGGACGGCCCGCAACGTGGCGGGGTCGCCGGGACGCTCACGGCAGAGGGTCGCATCGAGTACGTGTATCCGGAAATCACCGGCTACTACCTGCACTGGCTGGCATCGCCCGACATCCACGCATTGCCCCAGGCGCGAACGCGGGCCATGGCGGCGGCAGGCTGGGCCGAGCGCGTCTACGCGACATCCGAGCCGATGACCCGCGTCCACCTGGCTCCGCAGATCGAGGACTGGCGCAACCGCAACCGGTTCGTGTTCGATCTGGGGATGCTTGCGGGCGGACTGGCCGCGGCGTGGGCACGCGGATTGCTCACGCCGGTTCCCGCACTCGCCGCCCGCCTGCAGGAGCTGGCGCTTGGCTACATCGATGAACGCGGCGGATTGCGTGCGGTTGCGCAGCCCCCCGAGCTGCAACGGTGGTCGACATTGCCCGGACCATTCCTGGCGAAGCCCGCCAGCCGCTTGCTCATGCTGGATGCCGTGCATCCGGGGCCTGGTGCATTGCGCGAAGCCTGCGACATCACCATGGCGACCTATCCGCCGACGGGCCAGCCCGGCCATGTCGAGCTGCATCCCGCGCTCTACCACCTCGAAGGCATCGCCTGCAGGCAGTCGGATCATGGCGGCATCGCGGCGTCGCTGGCGAGCATGCTTGCGCTGGAAGACGGGCGTGGACGCCTTCCGGAGACAGCACGGGCCGACCTGATGCGCTGCGACGTCACCGCCCAGACGCTGCGACTGGCCCTGTGGTTGCAGGATGCAGGCGAGAACCCGGCCGATGAAGCGCGAATGGCGCGGATGGCAGGCGCGCTGGCCGACGCGGTGGATGGCGATGGTGGCATCGCGTTCCGGCTGGATCGGCCCGCCCCGGAACGCAACATCTGGTGCGCGATGTTCGCGGAGCAGGCGCTCGCCGCGTGGCTGCGCACGCAAGCCAACGGACGATCGGGACTCGTTGCCGATGACATCGTCTGAGCCAACCGGACCAAGCGGTTGGCGGCGCGTCTTGCGCTTCCTGCCGTTGTACCTCGCCATGCGCGCAGCGGGCGTGGCCGCGGCGCTGCCGCCGAAGCCACGCTGGAAACCCGAGCAACGCGCGCCCTGGCGGCCGGGGATCAGCGTGATCGTCCCGGAACGCGGCACGCCGGACCTGTTGGCCGACACCTTGGCAGGCTTGCACGTCGCGTTGCAGGCGATCGATGAACCCGCGCAGGTCATCGTGGTGGTGAATGGCGCCGCCGCGTCCCTGTACGCGCAGCTGCGCGAGGCCCATCCACGTTTCGAATGGCAGTTCCACGCCGACCCGCTGGGATACAACGGCGCGATCTCGGCGGGCCTGCGTTCGACGTCGCACGACTGGGTCTACCTGCTCAACAGCGACATGCGACTGGCGGCGGACGCATTGTCCAAGTTGCTGCCGTGGCGACAGGACGGCGTGTTCGCGCTGGCCTCGCAGATCCACTTCGCCGATCCCGCGCGACGCCGCGAGGAAACCGGCTGGTCGGACGCGCGCATCCACGATGCCGGCGTGGAAATGTTCGAACGCATGCCACCCGCATCCCCGTTCCCGCGCGGCAGCCTGTATGCCGGCGGTGGCGCGTCGTTGTTCCGACGCGACGTCCTGCGCCGCTATGTCGCTGACAGTGCGGTCTACAACCCGTTCTACTGGGAAGACGCCGAGTGGGGCGCACGCGCCTGGGCCGACGGCTGGGAAGTGCTGTTCTGCCCGGAATCGAATGCGATCCACCAGCATCGCGGCACCGTCAACCGCTTCCATGCCAATGACGAGGTGGAGCGCATCTTCGCGCGCAACGGCATGCAGTTCGAACTGCGCCAGCACTGGACCCCGCTCACCAGCAGGACGTCCCTTGGCGTCATCGGCTGGCTGGCCGACGCCAGCCAACGCGAGCTCGGCTCGCTCGCCACGGCATTGGGCGTGGTGCGACGCCGGTACGCGGCGCGACGCACGCGGGACCGTGGCCTCGACTTCCGCACGCGCACCCACCGCTGGTATCCGCAACCGCTTCGCCAGGGTTTCCCGCGTTTGCTGCTGGTCACGCCCTTCGCCATCGACCCGCCTTCGCACGGTGGCGCGCGGCGCGTGGTCGAACTGGCGCGGCGACTGGCCAGCGAGTACGACGTGATCCTGTTGTCCGACGAGTGCAGCGGCTACGGCAACGACGCCGACGGCTGGAGCAAGGGCCTGTCTTCGGTGCATCTGGTCGAAGGCCGCGGCGACCAGCCCGGGCAAGGGGTGCAGGACCTGGAGACACGGTTGCGCCGACACGTCCACGAACGCCTGCGCGATGAAATGCGTCGGCTGATGGCGGTGTACAAACCGGATGTGGTGCAGGTCGAGTTCATGGAACTGGCCGGCCTGGTCGCGCTGCGGCAGGGCGATGCGCGCTGGTGCCTCGACCTGCACGACGTGTACCTGGATGGCGGCGCCGACGACGCATTGCAGCGCAAGCTGCTGTCCCGCTACGACGTCCTCTGCGCCTGTTCTGACGAGGATGTCGCGCAGCTCGCGGATCCCCGCGCAGTGCTGGTTCGCAACGGCGCCACCGACCGACTGGCGGGCGCACGTCCCTCGCGCGGTGCGAACGTGCTGTTCATGGGGCCATTCCGCTACGCCCCGAACCGCGAGGGCATCGAAGCCTTCCTGCGCGAGGCCTGGCCGCGGCTGCGCGAGCGCGTGCCGGGCGCGACCCTGACCATCCTTGGCGGCACCGAATCCAGCACGCATCACTACGATCCGCTGTACCGATCGGCCGGCGTGCAACTCATCGACCGCTACGTGGATCCGGCGCCATGGCTGGATGCGTGCGCCGTCACCATCAACCCGCAGCGCGGCATCCGCGGCTCCGCGGTGAAGGTGGCCGAATCCCTGCTTGCCGCCCGCTGCTGCGTGTCCACCCTGGAAGGAGCACGCGGATTCGCCGACCTCGACGCAAGCGGATTGCATGTGGTCGACGACGTCGCCGCGATGGCCGATGCAACGGCCAAGTTGTTGCTGCGCGCCGATGACCGCCATCACCGCGAACGACCAACCCCGGATGTGGCGCGCGCCCTCGGCTGGCACGGCGCTGCCGAACACCTGCTCGCACGCTATCGCGATCTCCGCGGGAAGCCGCGGGCATGAGCAGGCGCGAGTGGAGCTATGACCGCATCGCCGACGTCTATGCCGCGGACATGGGCAGCAGCATGGCGTTCGACGATGTCGGCTGGTTCCGCCGCCAATGCGATCGGCATCGCGGGCGTGTGCTGGAACTGGGCTGCGGCACTGGCCGGGTGATGCTGCCCCTGCTCGCGGAGGGGATCGACATCATCGGCATCGATCGCTCGCTGCCGATGCTGCGACGCTTGCGTGCCGAGGCGCGATCGCGCGGCCTCGAACCTGCCGTCGCGCAGATGGACCTGCAGGCACTGGCGCTGGATGCGAGCTTCGCGTTGATCCTGGCGCCGTATTCGCTGGTCACCTACCTGCCGGGAAAGGACGACCTCAACCAGTGGACGGCATCCATTGCACCCCTGCTCGCAGATGGCGGGGCGCTGGTGCTGGATGCATTCGTCCCGCGCGCGATTCGCGCCAGCGAGGACTTCCAGCCCGACTATGCACGCCCCTTCGGCGACGGCACGCTGGAGCGCGCCAAGCGCGTGCAGGCGCTGTCGGACGGCCGCAACCGGATCGAACGGCGCTATCGCCTGATCGACGCACGCGGCGATGTGCGCGAGGAATTCACCACGGTCGACTGCATCCGTCCGCGCACGCCCGAGGAACTCGCCGAGGCCATGGAACGGGCAGGTATGCGCATCGAGGACGCCACCTGGGATTACGGCACGGGTCAGTCCCGGGACTCGGCGCAATTCCATACCGTGGTCGGCGTCAAGGCTTGAACGCCACTGCCATTGCCGCCACCCTTGGCGGATGAATACACGCTACAACGCCGCCGACATCGAAGTCCTCTCTGGCCTGGACCCGGTCAAGCGCCGCCCGGGCATGTACACCGACACCTCGCGGCCGAACCACCTGGCGCAGGAAGTCATCGACAACGCGGTGGACGAGGCGCTGGCCGGCCACGCGCGCGCCATCAGCGTGACCTTGCACGGCGACGGCAGTTGCGAGGTGTCCGACGACGGCCGCGGCATGCCGGTGGACATCCATCCGGAAGAGAAGATCCCCGGCATCGAACTGATCCTCACCCGCCTCCATGCGGGCGGCAAGTTCAGCAACAAGAACTACACCTTCAGCGGCGGCCTGCACGGCGTGGGCGTCAGCGTGGTCAATGCGTTGTCGAAGCATGTCGATGTCTTCATCAAGCGCGAAGGCAACGAATACAAGATGAGTTTCAAGGACGGCGACCGTGCGTCGCCGCTCGAGATCGTCGGCAGCGTGGGCAAGAAGAACACCGGCACCCGCCTGCGCTTCTGGCCGGACCCGAAGTATTTCGACACGCCCAAATTCAACCTGCGCGCGCTTCGCCACCTGCTCCGCGCAAAAGCGGTGCTTTGCCCCGGCCTGACCGTCACCCTGTTCGACGAGGCCAGCGGCGAGCGCAACGAGTGGTATTACGAAGACGGCCTGCGTGACTACCTGAAGGGCGAACTGAGCGAGCGCGAATTGCTGCCGCCGGAATTGTTCGTCGGATCGCTGAAGAAAGACACCGAGATCGTCGACTGGGCAGTGGCCTGGATCGCCGACGGCGAGCTGGTGCAGGAAAGCTACGTCAATCTCATTCCCACCGCGCAGCACGGCACACACGTCAATGGCTTGCGCACGGGCTTCACCGATGCATTGCGCGAGTTCTGCGATTTCCGCAACCTGCTGCCGCGCGGCGTGAAGCTAGCACCGGAGGACGTGTGGGACCGCGTCGCCTTCGTGCTGTCGCTCAAGATGACCGACCCGCAATTCAGCGGGCAAACCAAGGAACGCCTGTCATCGCGCCAGGCCGCCGGTTTCGTGGAAGGCGCCGCGCACGATGCGTTCTCGCTGTGGTTGAACCAGCACACCGAATACGGCGAGAAGATCGCCCAGCTCGCGATCGAGCGCGCGTCGGCGCGACTGAAGACCGAAAAGCAGATCGTCCGCAAGAAAGTGACGCAAGGCCCCGCCCTGCCCGGAAAGCTGGCCGACTGCATTTCGCAGGATCTCTCGCGCACCGAATTGTTCCTGGTCGAAGGCGATTCCGCAGGCGGCAGCGCGCGGCAGGCCCGCGACAAGGATTTCCAGGCGATCCTGCCCTTGCGCGGCAAGATCCTGAATACCTGGGAAGTCGCATCGGGCCAGGTGCTGGCTTCGCAGGAAGTGCACGACCTCGCGGTCGCGATCGGCTGCGATCCGGGCAAGGAGGCGATCGACGGTCTGCGTTACGGCAAGGTGGTGATCCTGGCCGATGCGGATTCCGACGGACTGCACATCGCCACGTTGCTCTCCGCGTTGTTCCTCAAGCACTTCCCGTCCCTGGTCGCGGCTGGCCACGTCTTCGTGGCGATGCCGCCGCTGTTCCGCGTCGACGTGGGCAAGCAGGTGTTCTACGCGCTGGACGAAGAGGAAAAGCGCCTGCTGCTGGAGAAGATCGCCCGCGAGAAGCTCAAGGGCACGGTCAACGTCACCCGCTTCAAGGGCCTGGGCGAGATGAATCCGCAGCAGCTTCGCGAGTCCACGATGCACGTCGACACCCGCCGGCTGGTCCAGCTGACCGTGGACGACAACGATGCCACCCGCGGACTGATGGACATGCTGCTGGCCAAGAAGCGCGCGGGCGATCGCAAGGCCTGGCTTGAGCAGAAGGGCGACCTGGCCACGCTCGAGGTGTAACGCTGTCCATGGCCGGGGATCCATCCCGACCTGTGCAACGGCGAGGCCGGCAATTTGTGACGTTCATTCACCCCGCTGAACGGCACTGCGTGGGCAGGATCGGCAGTGGCCGGTATCCTTTGCAAGCGCGCAGGCGGCAGCACCGGATTGCGGCCGCCCCACACTTCAGGTTCCAGGAGAACATCGACGATGAAGCCCACCCGCCTCCTCCGCTCCCTCACCGCACTGTCCGTGTTCGTTTCGGCGACGGCGAGCGCGCAGCAGATGCCCGCGAGCGATTTCGCGAGGTACGCGGAGATCGAAGAGGTCGCGTTGTCGCCGACAGGCGAATACGTGGCAATGGCGATCCCCAAGCCGGATGGCAAGGAAACCAACCTGCAGATCGTCAAGTTGGCCGACGGCAGCACGGTCAAGACCCTCCGCTTCGGCCAGGAAATGCATGTCACCAACGTGACATGGACCGATGACGAACGTGTCACCGTGGCGCGGTCGAAGCGTTTCCCGATGGAAGAGTTCACCCGCTCCATGGGCGAGTTGATGTCCACCAACCTGACCGGGGACAAGCAACGCACGCTGTTCGCCAACGTTTCCGGTACGCGCAACCGCGACCCTGGCTGGGCCTTCATGCAACAGGTGATCGACAAGGAGCCCGGGATGGCCCTGGTCAAGTTCTACTGCTACCCGAGCGAATGCGGTGAGGACGGGGACACCGTGGTCTACAAGGTGGACACGCAAACCGGCACCCGCAGGGAAGTGGAGCGCATCAAGGATGGCGACGTGGAGAGCGCGCTGGTGTTCGACCACGCCGGAATCGCACGACTGGCCTACTCGGAAGAGATGGATGGCACGCCGAAGATCTCTTACCGCCCGACGGCGACTTCCGCGTGGAAACCGCTCCCGAAGTCGATCGCCGGCTACGAGATCGCCGGCGGCGTGTTCGCCGCGGACAACAACATCCTCTACGGCCTGGTCTCGGATGACGGTGGTCCGACGCAGCTCTATCGCATCGACGTGGCGGCAGGCACGCGGACCAAGTTGCAGGGCCGCGAAGACGTCGAGGTAGGCAGCATCATGACCGCGGGCCGCGAGCGCGTGCCGTTCGCGATTGCCTATACCGCCACGGCCCCCAGCATCCAGTACCTGGACCCGACATCCCCGTGGGCGCAGCTGCATGCCGGGCTGATGAAGCGATTCGCCGGGCAGATGGTCTATTTCCTGCAATTTTCGCGGGACGACAACAAGGTGCTGTTCTGGACCAGCAGCGACCGGGTCCCGGGCGACTACTACATCCTGGATCGTGCGAACGGCAACAAGATCCTGCAGCTCGGCTCGCGGAAGCCCTGGTTCGTCGGCAAGCAGATGGCCGGCATGACGCCCATTTCCTTCAAGACCCGTAGTGGTGCCACCGTCCATGGCTTCTTCACCGCGCCGAACGGCGCGAAGGGTCCGGTGCCGACGGTCGTGATGCCGCACGGCGGCCCGTTCGGCGTCGCCGACAGCTGGAGCTTCGATCCCCAGGTGCAATTCCTGGCCAGCCGCGGCTATGGCGTGCTGCAGGTGAACTACCGGGGCTCGAGCGGCCGTGGCGACAACTTCACGAGCCAGGCCTACAAGCAGTGGGGCGGGATGATCCAGGACGACATCACCGATGGCGTCAAGTATGCGATCGAGGCCAAACTGGCCGATCCCTCGCGGATCTGCATGTTCGGCGCGAGTTTCGGCGGCTACTCGGCGTTGATGCAGCCCATCGTCAACCCCGGCATGTACAAGTGCGCGGTCGGATATGTCGGGGTCTACGACCTGCCCATGGAAATCCGCAACGAGGAATCGTCGTCGGAAGCGATCGAACGCTGGTACGCGCGCTCGCTCGGCACCGACATGGCCAAGCTGGCCAAGGACTCGCCGGCCCGCCGCGCCGGTGAGGTGAAGGTTCCGGTGATGCTGGTGCACGGCAAGGCCGACGACAACGTGCGCATGAACCAGTTCCGGGCAATGGAATCGGCACTCAAGGATGTCGGCAATGCCCCGGAGACCTTCCTGGCGGCTGGCGAAGGACACGGGTTCTCGAAGCCCGAGAACATCACCCAGCTGTATGTGAAGCTAGAGGCCTTCCTCGACAAGCACATCGGCCCCGGCGCGAAGTAAGCACCGGTTCGCCGGTTCTCCGAAGGGCGGCGCAAGCCGCCCTTCGTTGTTTCAGGCCGCCAGCGCGGCCGCCAGCAGGCGATGCAGCAAGGGCTTCAGGTGCGAGGCCTTCGCCGCGTCGTAGTCGAAGCTGTCTTCGTCCATGTACGTGCGCTGGCTGAGTTCCAGTTGCACCGCGTCGATGCCCCCGGCCGGTGCGCCGTAGTGGCGGGTGATGTGGCCGCCCTTGAAGCGCCCGTTGGCGACCCAGTCGTAGTCGCCCTGCCCCGCCAGCACCGCTTCCAGGCGCGCCTGCAATGCAGGTGAACAACTGGTGCCGCTCGCGGTGCCGAGATTGAGATCCGGCAGGCGGCCCTCGAACAGGAAGGGCAACTGGCTGCCGCGGATCGAATGCCCTTCCCAGAGCACGACGCGACCATGCGCTGCGCGGATGCGATCGAGTTCCCCGCGCAATGCCTGGTGGTATGGCCGCCACCAGGTATCGATGCGCGCGGCCACCTCGTCGGCATCCGGCTCCGCGCCCGGCAGGTAGATCGGCTCACCGGTGAAGCGCACCAGCGGCACCAGGCCGGTGGTGTTCTGGCCGGGATACAGGCTGGTGTCGTCCTCGCCGCGGTTGAGGTCGATCACGTAGCGCGAATACGCCGGCACCAGGATCGATGCACCCAGCGCGCGCGCGAAGTCGTACAGCCGCGACACATGCCAGTCGGTATCCGGCGCATGTCGCGCGGCCGGCGTCATCCGCGCCTTCAGTGAATCCGGGATCGCGCTGCCGTCGTGCGGCAGGCTGAGCAGCAGCGGTGCGTTGCCGCGATGCAGGGTGAACACGTTGCCTGAATGCAGGTCGCTCATGACGACCTCATGCGAAGCGCGCGGGATCGAACGGCACCGGGTCGATGGCCGGTGCGCGCCCGGCGATCAGGTCGGCCATCAGCTGGCCGGTGCCGGCGCTCATGCCCACGCCCATCATCCCGTGGCCGACCGCCATCCACAGATGCGGATGGCCCGGCGCGCGGCCCAGCAAGGGAATGTCGTCGCGGCTCATCGGTCGCCAGCCGAACCATTTCTCGCGCAGCTCGGGACCGACCGGTTCGCGCAGGAACTGGCGAGCGCCGCGTTCCAGCGCGCCCAGCCGGGCTTCGTTGAGGCTGTCGTCGTAGCCGGAGAACTCCATGGTGCTGCCCAGGCGGTAGCCGCCGGGCCAGGACGAGACGCAGACCGACGGCCCGCACAGGATCAAGGGACGTTGCGGCACCAGTGCCGGGCGACTGTAGGTGATCGAATAACCCTTGCCCGGCTGGATCGCCTTGCGCAGCCATGGCGTTCCGATCGCCTCGGCGATGCGCGGCGACCATGCGCCGGTCGCCACCACCGCATCCCGCGCGCGAATACTTCCTTGCGCGGTCATCGCGGAAACGCCGTGCGCATCGGAATCGAGCGAATGCAGCGCGCAGTGCTCGATGATGCGGCCGCCGCGCTCGCGCACCACGCGCGCAAGTTCGGCGACGTAGCGATCGGGCCGCAACGCGGCATCGCCGCTGAAGCGGATCGCACCGAACACGCCGGGCTTCAGCGCAGGCTCCTGCGCTTCATAGGCAGCGCCGTCGATGATCTCGACATCGATGCCGAGTTCGCGCAGCAGCGGGATCTCGTGCATCTCGCCATCCATCGTGCGGCCGTCGCGGAACACGTAGTCCTCGCCGCTCTCGACGAAGTCGCAGTCCAGGCCGTACTCGCCGATCCACTGCTGGATGCGAGCGCGCGAGTCCGACAACATCGTGTACTTCGAGCGCGCACTGGCCTCCCAGTCGCGCACGTTGCAACGCAGGGCAAACCCGGCCATCCACCGCCACAAGGCGGGATCGAAGCGCGGCGGCACGAACAGCGGCGCGTCCTTCTTGAACATCCAGCGCATCGCCTTGGCGATCGTGCCCGGCGCGGCCAGCGGCGGCGCGTGGCTGGGCGTGAGCGTGCCGCAATTGCCGTGGGAAGCGCCGCCGCCGATGCGCCCGGCATCGATGACAGTGACCTCGCGGCCATCGTTCAACAGCGCCAGCGCGGTGGCCAGGCCGGAAACGCCGGCACCGATGACGAGGCAGTCAGTGGAAGTCGGTTGGCTGCTTGCGCTCACGATGGCCCGATCCGCATTGGGGAATCGGGATTATCCGGGCTTGCGCGCCCTTTCGTCAGCCCGCGTCACGCCGGCGCGCGTTGCATGACAGGTCGCTGCCCATAGGTGAGCCAGCGCCACAGCCATTCCATCGGCCCGTAACGATGTCGCGAGAGCCACCAACGGCAGAAGACAAGCTGCAGGCCGAACACGACCAGCACGAACACCAGTTGCCACGCGCGGCCCAGGCCCCAGTGGCCGAACCCGTAGCCATAGAAGAACAGCGTGCCGATCAGCGACTGCGACAGGTAATTGGTCAGCGCCATGCGTCCCGCCGGCGCGAAGGTCGACAACAGGGTGCGCCCCGCGCCGTGCCAGGCAAGCACGATCACCGCCACATAGCCGAGGCAGGCCGGCAGGTTGCCGAGCATCGAAAGTCCCATCGCCAGCTGGAACAGGCCGTCATTGACGCCCGGCACATGGGTGCTGGCGATGCTGGTGCCCCACAACCCCAGCCCGACGCCGACCGGCAGGCCGACCCATGCCAATCGCCGGAACAGCGGCAGGTGCTTGGCGGGCTCCGTCATCACCCCCGAGCGGACGAACCACGCGCCGAGCAGGAACATGCCCAGCACGATGATCGCGAACCCGATGTTGCTGCCCAGGTGGCGCACGAACTCGCTGGCACGCAGCACCACCGCCTGCGCATAGGTGCCGCCACGCATGACGGCGGTTTCCTCGGCGACGCGCTGCGCATGCTCGCGGCGGTTGTCGGCGCGCTGCTTCAGTTGCTTCGCCAGCGCCTCGCGCTTGGCCGGTGTGTCCGCGGCGGCCTGCGCAACGCGGTCACGCTCGGCCTCCGGTGCCTGGCGCATCTGCGCAACGCCGCCCAACGTCATCGCCAGGAACGGCACCAGGTACAGCGCCAGGCCTGCGTTGCGCAGTCCCTTCAACGGCCAGCGCCGCAATGCCGCCGCCACTGCGGTGAGGATCAGCAGGGGGACCGCGAACGCCGCGAACGGTTGCCACGGCAGCGGACCGGTGACCGTGGCCGCAAGCGCCGCGAGCACGCCCGCGATGACGGCACAGCCCAGCGCGATCAGCAGCAACACCTTCGGCCGCGTGTAGAAGACCACCATCAACACCGCGGCGCCCATCGCATAGCTGAAGAGGATGTCGCCCGACCAGACGAAGATGAAATGCAGGGTGCCGAACAAGGCCAGCGCCAGCGTGCGGCGCACATAGGTGCCGAGGAAGGCGCGCCCGGCCTGCTCGGCACGACCCAGCATCACTGCGAAGCCCATCCCGAACAGCAGCGAGAACATCGTCCAGAACTTGCCGCGCACGAACACGTGGACGAACCATCCGGCCCAGGCATCGATGCCGGTCGCGCCCACCGCAAGGCCCGCGTCGAGATCCGCGAGCGGGCGATTGAAGAACTCGACGTTCATCATGAAGATGCCGAGCAGCGCGATGCCGCGGATCACGTCCAGCACGTGGATGCGGTCGGCGTCGGCGACCGGCCTGAAGTCGTTGCCCATCGAAAGCCCCCTTGCGATGGCTGCATTGGGACACGTGCGGCCATGCCCCTCGCGGGCCGGAAGTCACTGCATCTTCCGGCGGTACCCGGGGCGGATGCCGCGTCGTGCCGGTTTCCGCCTCAGGCGACCTGTTCGCGCCGCATCGGCGGGCGACTGCCGTAGGTCATCCAGCGCCACAGCCATTCCATCGGCCCGAACCGATGACGTGCCAGCCACCAGCGACTGAAGACGACCTGCAGCGCGAACAACGCGACCACGAACAGTGGCTGCCACGCGCGCGGCAGGCGCTCGAAATAGCCAAGCCCGTAACCGTAGAACACCAGCGTGCAGACCAGCGATTGCAGCAGGTAGTTGGTCAGCGCCATCCGCCCGGCCGGCGCGAACCAGCGCAGGCGAGCCGCCCACGCCGGCAACTGCATCGCCAGCACGATCGCCGACATGTAGCCCAGCATCATCAGCAGGTTGGCCACCTGCGCCGCGGTCTGCGCGGCCGCGCTGCCCACGCTCATCTCCGAAAAGCTCATGGTGGGATGCGTCCATGCCGACCACAGCATCAGCGGCAGGCCGATGCCGAAGCCGACATTGCGCAGCCGCCGGAACAGCGGCAGGTGCGCGGCGCTGTCGCGGATCGTGCCGCTGCGCATGAACCACGCACCGATCAGGAACACGCCGAGCAGGGTCGGCCCGAAGAACACCAGGAAGCCCAGCATCGCGCCGGTGACGGTGGCGCGCTGCACCACGGCTTCGGCATAAGTACCCGCACCGAACGCCTGGCGCTCGCCATCGACCAGCGCTGCCATTTGCTGCGCCTGCGCGGCCATGCCCTTCTGGAACTCGGCGGCGGCCTGTGGATCCTGCTGCGACAGGGCTGCGAAACCCGCCATCGCCCAGGTCAGCAGCAACGGCAGCAGGTAGAGGGCGATGCCCCATTTCGGCAGGCGCGACACCGGCGTGCGCCGGAAGCACAGCAGCAGCACGAAGCCGATCAGCGCGTAGGCCAGCAGGATGTCGCCGGACCAGATCAGCAATGTGTGCACCAGGCCGATGCCGAGCAGGGCCAGCAGGCGCCGCGCATACAACCACGTGCCATTGGTGCCGGTCGCGTTCGCGCGCTCCAGCATCACCGCGAAGCCCATGCCGAACAGTAGCGAGAACATGGTGATGAACTTGCCTTGCACGAGCACGTAGATCGCCGCATCCACCGTGCGGTCGGCACCGCTGAAACGCGTGTTGACCCCGGTGATCGCCTCCATCATCGGCCCGACGAAGGCCTCGATGTTCATCAGCAGGATGCCGAGCAGCGCCACCCCGCGCAGCACGTCCATCACCTCGACCCGCTCGCGTGCGCCAATCGGCGCGACGGCCTGTGTGTCCGACATGGAACGCCCCTCCCCAGTTGCGTGGGCGCAGGTTAGCGCATCGCCGCTGTAAACGAAGATGGCCCGCTTGCGCGGGCCATCAAGGTGATCTTCAAGCCCCCTGAGTCAGGGGGCGATTCGTGCCGCAGGCGCGAATGGGGGTTTGGAAGCACATAGCGGGGCCCGAAGTTTGCGCAGCAAACTTTGGGATTGATCCATGCGCAGCATGGTCAATGCGCGTGGCCGCCATCGCCGTGGACGTGGCCGTGCGCCAGTTCCTCGGCGGACGCCTCGCGCACTTCGACGATCTCGATGTCGAAGTCCAGGTCCTTGCCGGCCATCGGGTGGTTCAGGTCGACATCGACCACGCTCATGCCCACTTTCTGGATGGTGACTGCGCGCGGGCCGAAGTTGGTCTGCAGCACGACCTGCATGCCCTGCTCCAGCTTCTGCGCGCCGAAATGCTTCTTGGGCACGCGCTGGGTCAGGCCATCGCGGCGCTCGCCGTAGGCATCGGCCGCCGGGACCGTGGTCTTGAAGCTCTCGCCGGCCTCGCGGCCGTCCATGACCTTCTCCAGGCCGGGGATGATGTTGCCGTGGCCGAACAGGATGGCGAGCGGCTGGCCGCCGTCCTTGGAATTCTCCACGGATGCCTGCCCGGTTTCGGCAACGGCGTAGTGGAAGCGGACGACGCGGTCTTTCTCGATCTTCATGGGGTCTCTCGGTTTATTGCACTGTGCGTGCGATCGGGCGCTTGTCGCCGCGATCCGATGCGGGAACACTGCGCGGATGATTGGACCAGCCGACTGCCAGCAGCGACCGGGCGCGCATTATCGGCGCAATGCCCTGCTGGCGCTATCGACGGCCTTGCCGATGCTCATGCTGCTGGCCGGCTGTGGCGGCAAGGACAACGTCCGACGAGGCGCGCACCGCGAACCGGTCCAGCGCGATTGGCCCGTCGTCCCACCCGCGGACCCGGCCAAGGCCAATGCCGTGCTGATGCGGGCGATCAGCCTGGTCGGAACCCCCTACCGCTATGGCGGCAACACCCCGGAAGGCGGCTTCGACTGCAGCGGCTTGGTCAATTACGTGTTTCGCGACATGCTCGACCTGCGCCTGCCCAGGACCTCGCGGGAGCTCGCTGCGACCCAAGGGCCACGCATCGCACCGGGCCGGCTGGCCAGTGGCGACCTGGTGTTTTTCGGCAATGACGGACAGGTCAGCCACGTCGGCATCTACGTCGGCGAGGGCCGCTTCGTGCACGCCCCGAACAGCGGCGGCACGGTGCGTTTGGATCGGCTGGACGGGGCGTGGTGGCGCGATCACTACACCGGCGCGCGGCGATTGCTGAACTGATTCAATGACTTGCGCAGGCATGACCGCCCATCGGATTTCATCAAGATGAATAGGTGGACAGACCATTTTTGTGACCGGTCGTCGCATTCATTTGCGTCCAGCTAACGTTTTTTGAACCCTTCACCCGGCTGTCACGGGCATAGTCGCCGCTGGTTTCAAATCGTGATGACCGCGTGACGACAGCGACCCTGCCCCACGGCCATACCGCCGCCCGCCCCGCCCGCCGGGGAACTTTGCTTGTTCTCGCCATGGCGCTCGCCGCCTGCGCCGCCCCGGCGATGGCGATCAATCCCATTGCAACTCCGGCCGACACCGATCCGGTCACGGTCGCCAGCCAGGCACCGCTGGATGCCGTGGCCCCGGTCGACCTGGCCAGCCCGGACAACGCGCCGCTGCTCGCCCAGATCGCAGCGCTGCAGAGCGCGCAAGCCGCGCCGAGCACCTCCTCCCGCATCAAGACCGTGCTGCAACGCGCCTTCACCCTGCTCGGCACCCCGTATCGCTGGGGCGGCACCAGCCCGGAAGGCGGCTTCGACTGCAGCGGCCTGGTCGGCTACGTGTTCCGCACCATCGGCATCGACCTGCCGCGCGTCTCGCGCTCGATGGCCCACGAGGGCACCGCCGTCACCGATCGCACCTCGCTCACCGAGGGCGACCTGGTGTTCTTCGGCAAACGTGGCCGCGTCGACCACGTCGGCATCTACATCGGCGAGGGCAAGTTCGTGCATGCCCCGCGCACCGGCCGCGACGTCACCGTGTCCAGCATGGACAGCGGCTACTGGAGCCAGAAGTACCTGCAGGCCCGGCGTCTCGCCACCGGCAGCTGAGACCCGATCCACCGCACTCGTCGGGAAGCGCCGCCCTCGGGCGGCGTTTTCCGTTTCAGGCCTTGCCGCCGGCCTGGCGATAACGCGCCACGGTCTGCTCGATGTCCTTGCTCAGCGCCATCACCTGTAGCGCGTAATCCGCGAGCCGGCGATCCTCGTCGCTGTCCGGGGTCCAGGCCGGCACCGCCACCGGCGTGCCCTCCACGCCATCCAGCGCGACGAACACGATCACGCAATGCGTGCACAGGCGCTCGCCGTCGTCCTGCATCGGGTCGCGTGCGCGCACGTCCACCGCGAAGTGCATGGAACTGGTGCCGGTGTGGACCAGGGTGGTTTCCACCGTGACGAGGTCGCTGATCCGGATCGGCGCGACGAAGCGGATCCCGCCCACCGCCACGGTCACGCTGTACTTGCCGCTCCAGCCCACCGCCGCCGCGTAGCCGGCCTGGTCGATCCACTTCATCACCTGTCCACCGTGGACCTTGCCGCCGTAGTTCACGTCGGTGGGTTCGGCCAGGAACCGCATGGTCAACTGTCGCTGGCGTCCGCTCATCGTGGTCTCCGCTGGGAGCGGCCATCCTACGCCGCGCTTGCGAGGACGGCGTGCGCAGCCTCAGACCCGGTAGAACATCCCCACGGATTTTTCCGACTGTGCGAACCCGTAGCGCGCATAGAGATGCTTGGCGTCGCCATCGGCGAACAGCGAGACATGCGCGGTCGGCGCTGCATTCGCGCGCAGCCACGCATCCAGCGCGTCCATGATCCGCTTGCCGAGGCCGCGGCCCTGCAACTCCGGATCGACGGCGATGTCGACCACGAAATGGAAGCAGCCGCCGTCGCCGACGATGCGGCCCATGCCCACGACCGCATCGCCGCGTAACAGGCTGACGCCGTAGGTGGTGTTGGCGAGGCCGCGCTCCGCCGCTTCGGCGGACTTCGCCGACAAGCCCGTCAGCACGCGCATGCGGCGGTAGTCGTCGATCTCCGGGAAGCGCTCGACCAGGACGATATCGTCGGTGCTCACGCCTTGTGTTCGTCCAGCGCGATGTCGGTGGATGCCGCTTCGTAGATCGTGCGATCCAGCAACCCGGTCTGCTTCGCCACCAGGGTCGGGACGAGGATCTGCCCTGTGACATTCGTCATCGTCCGCATCATGTCGAGGATGCGGTCGATCGCGTACAGGTAGCCGATGGTCTCGAGCGGCAGGCCGGCGGCGGACAGCACCACCGTCGCCATGATCACCGCAGTACCCGGCACGCCAGCGGTGCCGAAGCTGCCCAGCACCGAGGCCAGCGCGATGATCAGGTACTGCGACAACGACAGTTCGATGCCGGCGTATTGCGAGATGAACACCGCCGCCAGCGCCGGGTAGATCGCGCCGCAGCCGTCCATCTTGATGGTCGCACCCAGCGGCACCGCGAACGCGGCGTAGTCCTTGTCCACGCCGAGGTTGTGGGTCGCGCTGCGCAGCGATACCGGCAACGCCGCGAAGCTGCTCGATGCGACGAACGCCACCTGCATGCCGGGTGCAGCGCCGCGGAAGAATTTCAGAGGATTGAGGCCATGCGCCAGCAGCAGGCCGCCATAGACCACGACGATGTGGAAGGCGCAGGCTGCGTACAGCGCGACCACGAACATCAGCAGCGGTCGCAATTGCTCGAAACCGTAACCGCCGACCAGCGCCGCGATCAGGCCGAAGGTGCCGATCGGGGTGAACTCCAGCACGAAGCGCGTGACCTGGATCATGATCTCGCTGGCCTCGCCGACCAGCTTGCGCATGCCCGCGACCTTCTCGCCCAGCTTGACGATGGCGAAGCCCACCAGGCCGGCGAAGAAAATCACCTGCAGCACCGTTCCATTGCGCGGAACCAGTACGGTCATGCCGTCCGCGGTCTTGGCGCTGGCCGCGCCACCGAGGGCCTGGAAGGGATTGGATGGCACCAGGTTGAGCAGCATGTCGACCACGCCGGGCACCTGCTTCGCCTTGTAGTCGGCTGCGACTTCGAGCACGCCCACGCCGACACCCGGCTTGAGGATCCAGCCGAAGGCCAGGCCCACGCCAACGGCCAACACCGCGGTGATCGCGAACCACAGGAAGGTGCGCCCGGCGAGTGCGGCGATCGACTTCTGTCCGCTCAGCGAGGCGACCGCATTGATCACCGCGAAGAACACCAGCGGCACCGCGATCATCTTGATCAGGGTGACGTAGAGATCGCCCAGCGGCCCGAACCAGGTTTCCGCATCCGGACCGAACGCCCAGCCGGCCAACGCCCCGAGCACGAAGCCGGCGACCACGCGCTTCCAGAACTTGATGCGGAACCACCAATCGAACATGCGGATCACCCAGCGAGGCAGACCGCGACCATACCCGAGCCCCGTAGTCGGCGTCAGTGCCCGGAGTGCAACACTGAAGGACGAGCGACATGCAGAACGTTCATAATCGGCGGATGACGCCTTTCCCCCGACGCCGTCCCCTGCTTCCGCTCGCCTGCGTATTCGCACTCACCGCCTGCGCAGGCGCCCCGACACGCTCCACGCCCCACGTTGCATCCAGCATCGAAGTGCCAGTGCCGTCGATCGCGCATCCGGACGGCGAAACCGCCGCATGGTGGTTCCGCGACGGCGCATCGCAGGCCGCGGCACGCGGTGCGATGAACGGCCGCGCGAAGAACGTGATCATCTTCCTCGGCGACGGCATGAGCCTGACCACGGTGGCCGCGGCGCGCATCTTCGAAGGCCAGCGCAAGGGCGGCAGCGGCGAGGAGAACCGGCTGGCATGGGAAACCTTCCCGGCCACCGCGCTGAGCAAGACCTACAACACCGATTCGCAGACGCCGGATTCGGCGGGCACGATGAGCGCCATCGCCACCGGGGTGAAGACCCGTGCCGGCGTGCTCAGCATCGGCCAGTCGGCGAAGCGCAAGGACTGCACCGGAGCATTGGCCGCGCCGATGCTGACCTTGTGGGAACTCGCATCGAGCAGCGGCATGGCCACCGGCGTGGTGACCACCGCGCGCATCACCCACGCCACGCCCGGCGCCACGTTTACCCACTCGGCGGAACGCAACTGGGAGAACGACACCGACCTCCCCGAACAAGCCTTGCGCGAAGGATGCGCGGACATCGCCCGGCAACTGGTGGAGACGCCGTTCGGTCGCGGCTTCGACGTGCTGATGGGCGGCGGCCGCAAGAACTTCATGCCGGCGACACAACGCGATCCGGAGGAAGACGACAAGGTCGGCGAGCGCCTCGACGGACGCGACCTCATCGCCGAGTGGAAGCAGCGCCATGCCGGTGGCGTGTACGCGTGGAACAAGGCGCAGCTCGACGCCGCGTCGCTCGACACGCCCCTGCTCGCACTGTTCCAGCCGGACCACATGCAATTCGAACACGAGCGGCCCGGCGACAAGGCCGGCGAGCCTTCGCTGGCGGAGATGACCCGCGCCGCGATCGCGCGCCTGTCGCGCAAGGCGAACGGCTACGTGCTGCTGGTCGAGGGCGGCCGCATCGACCATGCCAATCACTACGGCAATGCCTATCGCGCGCTCAGCGATACGGTGGCGATGAGCGATGCCGTGCGCGCTGCAACCGAGGCGACGTCGGCCGACGACACTCTGGTGATCGTCACTGCCGATCATTCCCACGTGCTGAACTTCGTCGGCTACCCGAAGCGCGGCAACCCGATCCTGGGCAAGGTGCGCGGCGGCAGCGGCGAGGACGACGAGGGCGGCCTGGTCAACGACGGCCTCGGCCTGCCGTACACCACGCTCACCTATGCGAATGGCCCTGGCTACACCGGAGCAAGCAGTTCGCAGGCGGCGGGACCAAAGAAGTACCCGCACATGGGCAAGGAATACGAAGCCGCCCAGGGACGCCCCGACCTGCGCAACGTGGATACCGAGCACCCGGACTACATGCAGGAATCCGCCGTGCCGCTACCGAACGAAACCCACGGCGGCGAGGATGTCGGCATCTGGGCGCGCGGCCCGGGCAGCGACGCGATCCGCGGCAGCGTGGAACAGAACGCGATCTTCCACTTCGCTGCGCAGGCCACGCCGCGGATGCGCGCAGCGCTGTGCGCGAAGGGACTGTGCGACGCGAACGGAGTGCCGGTGGAACTGCCCAAGGTCGACGATTTCAAGCCGCGCTGAATTCGATCAGCGACGGTTGGCGCGACTAACCCGTCAGAACGGCTTCGCCAGCACCAGGTAGACGATCGCGAACAGGACCACGACCGGCGCTTCGTTGAACCAGCGCAGCGCGGTCGGCGATGGCAACGATTTGCCGGCGTCGACCCCCTTCAGCCAGCGCCCGGCGACGATGAAGTACGCCAGCAACGCCGCGACCAGGGTGAGCTTGGCGTGCAGCCAACCGCCACCGATGCCGAAGTGCAGCCACAGGATCGTGCCGAGCACCACCGCGATCCCGAACATGGTGTGGCCGAACCCGTAAAGCCGGCGACCCATCAACACCAGTCGTGCGCGTACCGCGGGCTCGTCGCCCGCCTCGGCGATGTTGACCAGGATCCGCGGCAGGTAGAACACCGTGGCCATCCAGGCGATCACGAACACCAGGTGTGCGGTCTTGGTCAACAGGTAGGCCATCGGTGTGCTCCAGGATTTCGATCGTCATCCCTGCGCAGGCAGGGATCCAGTGACTTTGATTTTGCCCGGCATACTGCCAAAGCTGAAGACACTGGACTCCCGCCTTCGCGGGAGTGACGAGCAAGAGCTTCGCTCAGGATGACAGGCACGCCATGACCAAGACCTACGACCGCGCCTACTTCGACCGCTGGTATCGCAATGGCGAGATCGGCGGGGCCGCGCGACTGGCGCGCAAGGTCGCGCTGGCCGTGGCCCCCGCCGAATACCACCTGGAGCGACCGATCCGCACGGTGCTGGACATCGGCTGTGGCGAGGGGGCCTGGCGTGCGCCGCTGTTGAAACTGCGGCCCAAGGTGCAGTACCTGGGATTCGATGCCAGCGACTACGCGATCGCCCGCCATGGGCGACGTCGCAACCTCCACCTGGCGCGCTTCGGCGACTTCGAATTCCTGCGCCCCTGCCCGCCCGCCGACCTGCTGGTCTGCAGCGACGTGCTGCACTACCTGCCCACCCGCGAACTGGATCGCGGCCTGCCCGCGCTCGCCGAACTCTGCGGCGGCGTGGCCTTCATCGAAGCCTTCGCCCGCGGCGACGAAGCGGTGGGCGACGACCACGAGTTCAAGGCACGCCCGGCCGCGTTCTACACGACCCGGCTGCGTGCCCTCGGGCTGCATCCGCTGGGCTCGCATTGCTGGTTGTCGCCAGCGCGGGTCGAGGCCGCCTCGGCACTCGAATTGCCGGGCTGAGCCGAAGCGCGACCCCGGTCACGGCCCCTTTCGGCCGATACGCTATGCTGCATTGCGGCATCACTCGATGCACCACAGGGGCTGGCGATCGCATGTTGCTTTACCAACTGCACGAATTCTGGCGCGCCGGATTGGCGCCTTACACCTACTTCGCCGATGCCGGCGCCAAGATGTATTCGGCCAACGACAGCTGGCTGACCTCGGTGCCGGGTGCGCAGCGCACTGCCGCTGCGTTCGAACTGCTGTATCGCCTCGGCAAGGATTACGAGAAGCCGGAATTCGGCATCCACCAGGTCGATGTGGATGGCGTGGCCGTGCCGGTGGTGGAACGCGTGGCGGTGGAAAAGCCGTTCTGCCGGTTGCTGCGCTTCAAGCGCTTCACCGACAACGAAGACAAGCTGCGCGACCTCAAGGACGACCCCAGCGTGCTGGTAGTGGCGCCGTTGTCCGGCCATCACTCCACGCTGCTGCGCGACACCGTGCAAACCCTGCTCGCCGACCACAAGGTCTACATCACCGACTGGACCGATGCACGCATGGTGCCGGCCGATGTCGGACCGTTCCATCTCGACGATTACATCGCCTACGTGCAGGACTTCATCCGCCACATCGGCACCGACAACCTGCACGTGGTCAGCGTCTGCCAGCCGACCGTGCCGGTGCTCGCGGCGATCTCGCTGATGGCTGCGCGCGGTGAACCGCTGCCGCGTTCGATGACGATGATGGGCGGGCCGATCGACACCCGCGAATCGCCGACCTCGGTCAACAACCTGGCCACCCGCCAGCCGCTGTCGTGGTTCGAGAACAACGTCATCCACAACGTGCCGACCAACTATCCCGGTCACGGCCGTCGCGTGTATCCCGGCTTCCTGCAGCACATGGGCTTCGTGGCGATGAATCCGGAGCGGCACCAGACCTCGCACTGGGATTTCTACCAGGACCTGCTGAAGGGTGACCTGAGTTCCGCCGCATCGCATCGCAAGTTCTACGACGAATACAACGCCGTGCTCGACATGCCGGCCGAGTACTACCTGGACACCATCCGCACCGTGTTCCAGGAACACCTGCTGCCGCGCGGCCTTTGGAACGTGGCCGGCGAGCGCGTTGATCCGTCGAAGATCCGCGACTGCGCGCTGCTGACCATCGAAGGCGAACTCGACGACATCTCCGGCCAGGGCCAGACCCGCGCCGCGCACAAGCTGTGCACCGGGATCCCCGACGCCGACCGCAAGCACCTCACCGTCGAAGGCGCCGGCCACTACGGCATCTTCAGCGGACGCCGCTGGCGCACGCAGGTCTATCCGCAGGTGCGTGCGTTCATCGCCGACCACGCGGCCAAGCCGGTCGATCAGCCCGTGCAGCACGCCTTGTTCGCGCTCAAGATGTCAGCTTCATCCAAGCCTGCCGCGAAAAAAGCGAGCGCACCGAAGAAAGCCGTCGTGACGAAGAAAGCGGTCGTGACGAAGAACGTGGTCGCCGCAAAGAAGGTGCCCGTGTCCAAGCCTGCAGCGAAGAAGCTGGCAACCAAGTCGGCATCGAAGAAACGCTGACGCGAACTTGATGTACCCGGCCAGCCGGCTTGCGTGCCGGCTGGCGCGGGCGCGTCGCCGCGGGATCGAACTCGCTTACCAGGCGCGATTGCTCACCAGCAACGCCTTCGCCAGCTTGCCGTGCAGGTAGCCAACCAGGCGCGCCAGGTGCAGCATCGCGATGATCAGGACGATGCCGATCACGATGCTCAGCACCCATGCCCACGGGGCCGACCAATCGATCCAGCCGTGTCCGTCCAGGTGGATGTTGGCGTCGAACCCGAACCAGTGCGCGAACGGCATCGCGATGAAGGCAGCACCCAAGGCCAGCATGGTCACCGCGACGGCGAAATAGGCGACGCCAAGCGGCTGCATCGCCAGGAAATAACCGACCGTGCCCCAGGTGCGCGGGTCGGTGAACATCGCGCCGATCCGCTGCAGCCACGGCAGGCTGCGGTCGGTGTAGACCGGGCGCCGCGGCATGCGTTCGCCCAGCATCACTTCGACGATGCGACCCTCGACCAGCGCGAGCACGCGGGTGGCGCCGATGAACAGGATCGCGAACGGAATGCCGATGATCAGGATCGCCAGCCCAAGCGAGAGCGACAGTCCGGTCACCGCCCAGGTGAAATAGAACGTGCCGGTGGCGAGCGCCAGCAGCATGTAGAACAGCGAACCGTAGGTATGCGGATCCACCAGCACGCCGAAGAAGCGGCCCAGCAACGACTTGCGCGGCGGCGGCGACGGCGCGCGCAACGCGGTCTGCACGCGGGTCTCGGTGTCGCGGTAGATGTCGGCGACTTCATCGGGCGCGCCATAGCTGCCGGCGACCGCGGCGATCACCTCGGCCTCGGACTTGCCGGGGTTGGCGGCCAATTCCGAACGCAGGTAGTCCTCGGCGTCGTACAGCGCGTCCTGCGCGAGAGCCGGGTCGCAGCCATCCAGCGCTCGGCGCAGGCGTTCCAGGTAGGCGGGAATGGTGGTGGGCAGGTCGTGGATGGCGTTCATGCGCTGGCTTCCTTGAGCACGGCATCGAGGGAATCGCGGGTGGCGCGCCAAGCGGCGGTCCAGTCGACGAGGGCGTCGCGGCCAGCTGGCGTGGCGCGGTAGTAGCGGCGCGGCGGACCGCTGACCGATGGCTCGACGAAGCTGTCCAGCAGGCCTGCCCCTTCGAGGTTGCGCAGCACCGGATACAGCGCGCTCTGCTTGCCGGCCAGCACGCCGTCGCCGAGCTGCTCCAGCCGCTTGGCGATCTGATAGCCGTACATCGGCTCGATCGAAGCGGCCACGACCGCCAGCAACGCCAGCGACACCGTGCCGGCGCTGAGCTCCTTGTGGAATTTCCGTAACAGGGCTTCGTCCATCTGCGGATCTGCCTTGGTCTATGTTGGAACGAACACTATTATTCAATTCGATATAGCGAATGTGCCAATAGTCACGTCATCGCCATAGAAGCTGACCAGGACACTCGTTACCCGACCGGGCGCGGACGCTATGCTTCGGCCTTCCCTGTGACCCGGATGCCCCATGCGCCCTGCCCTGCTCGCCATTGCCCTGTCGTTCGCCATCGTTGCGCCTGCGCTCGCGCAGGACGCCGCCAAGCCGAAGTACCGCAGCGCCAAGGAGATCATCGACGCCGCGCCGGCCAGTGCCTGGCGCGACCTGGATCCGGCCAACACGCTGTACATGGAGTTGCCGGCCGGCCGCGTGGTCATCGAACTCGCCCCGGGCTTCGCGCCCGAGCATGTGGCCAACATGAAGACCATGGCCAAGGGCGGCTTCTGGGACGGGCTGGCGATCTATCGCTCGCAGGACAACTTCGTGGTCCAGTTCGGCGATGCCGAGGGCGAAGAGGCCGGCAAGGCCAAGCCTTACCCGGCCGGGACGAAAACCCACCTGCCCGCCGAATTCACCCGCGATGCCAAGGGTGCGCGCTTCGACAAGCTCCCGGACATCGACGGTTGGGCGCCCGAAGTCGGCTTCATCGACGGCATGCCCAGCGCACGCGACCCGAAGGCGGGCAAGGCGTGGATGGCGCACTGCTACGGCATGCTCGGCGCAGGCCGCAACAATGCCCCGGACAGCAGCATCGGCGCGGAACTCTACGTGGTCACCGGCCAATCGCCGCGCGGCCTCGACCGCCAGCTGAGCGCCGTCGGCCGCGTGGTCAAGGGCATGGAATTCCTCAGCGTCATCCCGCGCGGTCCGGAGCCGATGGGCTTCTACGAGAAGCCGGAGCAGCGCGCGCCGATCGTCTCGATCAAGCTCGCCAGCGACCTGCCCGAAGCGCAGCGCACCCCGCTGCAGCTGCTGCGCACCGACAGCCAGGCCTTCATCGACGCCACCGAGGCCCGGCGCAATCGCGTCGACGGCTTCTACACGATCCCGGTCGGCCACATCGACCTGTGCAACGTGCCGCTGCCGGTGCGGGCACCGCCGGCGAAGTGATGATGCCCAGGCACTGATGGACGAAGGCCGCCTCCGGGCGGCCCTCCTGTTTCCGGGGCTTGACAAGCACGTCCGATGCTTCAATATTTAACGAAATAGTTAATCATTGAATTGCACATGAGCGCGGATCGCATCTTCGAAGCCCTCTCGTCCTCGGCACGCCGGCAAATCCTTGCTTACCTGTCTGCAGGCGAACTCAGCGCCGGGGAGATCGGCGAGCGCTTCTCGATGACCGCGCCCGCGATCTCCCGGCACCTGTCCCTGCTGGAAGCCGCCGGACTGGTCTCGGGTGAGCGCCGCGGCCAGTTCATCGTGTATCGCCTCAACGGCGACAACCTCGTCAACACGCTGACCGGCTTCGCCTTCGAGCTTTGCCCGACGGCGGGTCCGTTGAAACGCGAGTCGCGCGCCAAGACGAAGGCAAAGGCGCGCTGATCGAAGGATTCTCCCGAAGGAGCACACCATGCCCACCGTCTCCCGCCCGGCCCGTGGATTCCCAACTGCCCGCATCGAACACCGCAGCGGCGGCCTGCCTGTCGAAGTCAGTCTGGTCGCCCAGCTCGGCCATGGTGCGGGCGATGCGCTGTTCCGCCAGACCGGCATCCGCCAGCGTGGCCAGGCCAGCTTCATCGATGCGCTTGACGAACCCTCCGCGCGCATCGCTGCCACCGACTTTGCACGCGGCGAATCCACCGCGCTGTTCTCGTTCTCGGTCGGTGCGGAGGGCCATCCGTTCCATCGCCACGCAGGCCACCGCGTGTTCACCGCGATCTCCGGCAGCGGCGGCGCGCAACTGTGCTTCTCGACCGCCTCGACTGCGGCGATGCAGGCCTCACCAAGGGCGTTCGTGGATGCGCTGCACCATGTAGACATCCCGCCGGACTGCCTGTTCACGGTGCGCTTCGGCAGCGGCACCTGGCACCGGTTCATGCCCGCGAAGCCCGGCCATCCTGCGCTGTTCGCGGTGTCCTGCCACACCGATGAGCGTGGCGGCATCGACGACCCCGCGCTGGCCGCGTTGGTGACCTCCGGTAAGGCCGACATTCCCAGCCTGACCGAGCTGCTGCCCGATGCGGTGCTCGCCCACTTGCAGGCGAACCCAACTTGCTTCGAGCGCGTGCCGACCATCGCGCTGTCCCTCGAGAGCCCACCGGGGGGGCCGCGCGACCTTGCCTGCAACGCATTTCGCCGGTTCAGCGGGCGGCTGCGCGGTATTGCCGATTCGTTGCGTACCGCCGGCGGTTTCGTTGCCCGTCGCGGGCATGCGGTCACCGAACTCGCAGCACCGCCTTCGGGCTCGCTGCTGTCCTCGCAATTGAGCGAAGGATTCGAGCATGAGGACAGCTTCGAGCTGGTGCTTCGAGCATCGAACCTGGGTGGCCATCTGGCGCAGGATCTGCTGGCCGATGTGCTGCAGGGATTCCTCAGCAACCGGCCGACCGGCGTGAGCTGGTTGATGGGCTTGCGCAACGTGCTTGTGCGGCCGTTGCGCCTGCGCACGTCGCCGCTGGGCTGCCCGGTGTCGTCGCTGTTGTCGCCGGATCGCGGCAACTTCTTCGCTGATCGCTATCCGGTGCTCGACCAAGCCATCGATCCGCGTGGCCTGCAAGCGCAGGTCCTGCTGGGCGCAGACGACCCGCATCTGCGTTTCCGCTCCTGCGTCGGCGTTCGCATCGCCGGCAACGAAGCGCGCATCACCCTGGGAACCCGCGTGCAGGCGCGCAACCTGTTCGGTCGCGCCTACATGGCCAGCATCGAAGGCGTGCATCGCCGCTATGTCTCGCCGGCGATGCTGTGCATGGCGGTGGAGCATGCGCAACGGCAGCTGCATCCGGATGTCGACACCGCAACCGCGGTCGCCTTCTGACCTTTCCCGTCATCGCCGAATAGGGAAGGCCGCCTTTCGGCGGCCTTCCTGCTTGCAGCGTCGTTACCGGATCAGAACGCCTGGCTGAAACGAATCCCGAATGTGCGCGGCTGCGCGACCACGGTGTACGGCTGGTTGCCGCAGGTCAGCGCAGCGCACTGGGCGAAGCGGCTCATCTGCGCGCGTTCGTCGAACGCGTTCTTGAGGAACAGGTCGATCGACCAGCTGTCCTTGCGCCAGCCCACCGACACGTCGGTCAGCGTGTAGCCGTCCAGGTAACCCAGCAACGCGGTTTCCGCCTCGCGCAGGTCGACGCGACGGCGGCCGGCGTGCGACAGCGATGTCTGCCAATAGGCCTCCCCGCCCGCCATGTCCCAGGTGTAGCGCGCGTTGACCGAGCCCTTGAACTTCGGGGTAATCGGCAACTGGGTGCCGGAGGCCGCCTGCGGGCCGGTGACCGGATCGCCATTGGGATTCAACGATCCGGGCGGGCAAACGGTTTCCGGTTCCCCGTTCGGCTTGATCCAGCCGCAGTAGTTCTGGGTCAGCTTGGCGTCGTACCAGGCGAAGCCGCCGGACAGCTGCAGGTTGTAGCTGGCGGCCCAGCTGAGATCCAGTTCCAGGCCGTCGATCTGCGCGCTGTTGGCGTTGCGGATTTCGGTCAGGCCGTTCTGGCCGAGATAGGAGAACTGGAAATCGTCCCAGGTCTCGCGGAACAACGCGCCGTTGAACACGAAGACATTGTTCCAGGTGGTCTTCCAGCCGATCTCGTAGTTGGTCAGGAAGTCGGAGGTGTATGGCGGCAGGGTGCCGCGACGGTTGATGCCGCCGGGCCGATAGCCTTCCGACCAGGTCGCGTAGACCATCTTGTTGTCGTCGATCTGCCAGGTCAGGTTGACCCGGCCGAGCGAATCGCGCTCGCTGACGCGCTTGTCGAGGTTGGTGCACGGCGCGCCGTGGAATTCCTCGTCGGAGAAGCACTGCGACACGCCGGTGCTGCCACTGAACCCATCGCCGTAACCGAAGAAGCCCTTCAGCGAATTGTTCGCCTTGAACCAGCGCATGCCGCCGGTGAGGGTCAGCGCATCCGTGATGTCGAACGCCAGTTCACCGAACACCGCCTCGTCGCGATCCTTGCGCTGCTGCGCGGTCAACCAGATGGTGTCGTCCCAGCCGTTGACCTGGGTGTCCGAAGAAAGCCCGTCGACCTTGTAGCGCTGGAAGATGTCGTGGCTCTGTTGCTGCCAGAACAGGCCGGCCACCATGCGGAAGCGGTTCTCCTGCGGTGAGGACACCCGCAGTTCGTGGCTGGTGCGCTTGTAGCCGTCGGTCGCCTGGATGTACTGCGCCGGGTTGATCAGGTTGCCGTTGTCGTCGTAGAAGTACGCGCCGTAACCGGCCAGGGTGTCGTACCAGAAACCGTAGTCGCTGTAGTCGGATTCGGAATCGACATCGCGCTTCATCTGCGAGAAGACGTAGGTGAGGTCGAAGTTGCCGATCTTGCCTTCCACCGTCAGCGCCGCCTGGTGCCAGCGGTCGTCCGAGGACTCCGGGTAGAAGTGCTTCACCGCCAGTTCGCCGCTGGAGGCGTCGTAGCCCATGTCCGGGTTGCCGGTGTTGGGATCGATGCCGGCGCTGCCGTAGGCCTTCTGCTTCTGCGCGATGAGCTGCGGGGTGATCGTCCAGTTCTCGTTGATGTCGAAGCGCAGCGCACCGCGGAGGCCCATGGTGTCGGCGGTGTTGTAGTTGTCCTCGGCCACGTCGGCGTTGCTGTCGGTGATGCCGGAGGTCGGGTAGGTACGCGTGCCGCGGATGTTGTCGACGTAGCCGGCATCGTGCTTCTGCCAGCCGACCAGGCGCACCGCCGCGCGCTCGCTGACCGGGATGTTGACGAAGCCTTCCAGCACGTGGCCGAAGCCGCCGCCGTCGATGCCGTTGGCCTCCACCGAGTAGCCGGCGGAAAAACCGGACGTGTCCGGCTTGCGGGTGATGATGCGCACCGTGCCCGCCTGCGAACTGGCACCGTACAGCGTGCCCTGCGGACCGGCCAGCGCCTCGACGCGCTCGATGTCGTACATGTGGATGTCCAGCGCACCCTGGATGGTGGTGATCGGCTGGTCGTCCAGGTACATGCCGACGCTCGGCTGCGATCCGGAATGGTTGCCATCGCCGCCGCTGGCCACGCCGCGCATGTACACCTGCAGGAAGCCCGGGCCGGAGAACACGCCGCCACCGGCGGTGCCGAAGGTGAGGCTGGGGATCAGCTTGGCGTAGTCCTCGAAGTCGGAGACGTTCTGCTGCTCGAGCTGCGTGTTGCCCAGCACCTGCAGGCTGATCGGCACTTTCTGCAGGTTCTCCTCGCGCTTCTGCGCGGTCACCGTGATGGTGTCGAGGGTGCGCGCGTCCTTCTTCTCGCCGTCCTGCGAGGCGTCCTGCGCCCAGGCGTGCGGTGCGCACATCGCCATGGCGACCGCCGCGGCCAGCGGCAGGCGTCGGAGGCTCCAGGATGGAACGGTGTTGCGGGTCCTGCGCTTGCTGGCGTTCATGTGGTGCTCCCCGGGTTGGTGGCTGCGAATGACGGTGGTTCCGCCTTATGGTTTTGGAACGCCCGGCGGCGGTGCCGGGTAATGCTGCAAGACCGGACCCAGGGTGCGTTCCAGCGGCCCGAGCCAGGGTTCGAAATGACGCCACTGGTCCACGCCGTCGCGGTAGATCGGCTGGCGCACCTGTTCCGAGCTCGCGGTGCGCACCGGGCGATCGTTCTCGAAGAAGCGCAGGCAGCGTTCGTCGAAATCCAGCCCGCAATAGCCGAGCAGCGCACGCACCTGCGCTTCGGTGTCGGCGACCACGTCCTCGTAGACCACGCGGTGCACGCGTCCCGGCATCACCGAGTCGAAATGCGCCATCAGCGCCACGTAGTCGGCGTAGTAGCGCCCCATGTCCTCGAGGTCGTAGCTGAAAGCCTGGCCGCGGGCGAAATGCTGCTTGAAGTTGGAGAAGCAGCAGGCCATCGGGTGGCGCCGCGCGTCGATGATCTTCGCGTTCGGCAGGATCAGCTGGATCAGGCCGACATGAGCGAAGTTGTTGGGCATCTTGTCGATGAAGAAGGGACGCCCCAGCTTGCGCTGCACCCGCGAGGTCTCCAGGTAGCGGCGGCCGAGCTCGCGGAATTCGGCCGGATCCATCTCCGCGACGATGTCGTGGTACGAGGTGCTCTCCGGTTGCGCGCTGCGCGCGCGCAGGTCGCGCACGATCGCGATGATGTCCGGCAACTCCATGGTCGCTTCCACCTGCGGGTGGCTGGACAGGATCTGCTCGACCAGGGTCGATCCGGCGCGCGGCATGCCCACGATGAACACCGGCGCCAGGTCGGGATCGCCGCTGCCTGCGCGTTCCCCGAAGAACTCCCGCGTGTACACCGACTGGGCACGGCGACGGCGCTGCGTGTTCTGGCTGGCGTCGTACGGCAGCTGCGAGCGGCGCAATGCATTCGCCGACGCGTAGTGGGCGAACGAGGCCTCGTACTCGCCGGCGTCCTCCAGCGCCTTGCCCAGCGCGAACTCGACTTGCAGGCGCTGTTCGTCGACCAGCCCGGCACGCTCCAGCTGCGCCTGCATGGTGGCGACATCGCGCGCATCGAAACGCACGGTCTTCAGGTTGGCCAGGCTCCACCAGGCGCTGCCGAAGCCGGGATCGATTTCCAGCGCACGCCGGTAGGCCGCGATCGCGCGTTCGGTCTGGCCTTCGGTCTTGAGCGCATGCCCCAGGCTCATCCACACCCGTGCGTCCTTGGGGCGGTCGCGCAGGATCGATTCGTACAGGCGGATCGCATCGCCGTAGTCGCCCAGCTTGCCCAGCACCACCGCCTTGAGGTTGAGCAGGCTGTTGTTGTCGGGATCTTCCGCCAGCAAGTCCTCCAGCTCGACCAGCGCCTCCTTGTGGCGGTTGCCTCGGTCCAGCATCAATGCGTAGTGATGGCGCGCCATCGCGAAGCCCGGCGCCAGTTCCAGGCAGCGCTGCAGCAAGGCGATCGCCTGTTCGTTGCGACCGACGCGGGCGGCCAGCTCGGCCAGCATCCGCAACGCCGCGATGTCGGCCGGGAAGGCGCGCAGGCGGTCGCGGAGCATGGCCTCGGCCTCGGGCAGGCGACCGCCAGACAAGGCCTCGCCGGCGGCGAGCAACTGCGGATCGTGCATGCCGGTGCGTGCATGCAACAGATAGGCGCGCGCAGCGCGTGCGCGTTGGTCGGTGGCATCCAGCAACGCTGCCAGGTTCAACCACACCCGCGGCAGGGTGGGTTGCAGGCGTGCGGCCTGCTCGATGGCCGTGATCGCCTCCGGCCGCTCGCCGTTTTCCGCGTGCGCTACTCCGAGTTCCATCCACACCCGCGGTGCGGACGGCTGCTCCAGCGAAAGCGGCTGCAGCACCTCCAGCGCCCGCGCGGGCTCACCCAGCGCGTTGTGCGCCATCCCGAGCAGCAGGCGTGCGACGGGGTCGCCCGGCGAGGCATGCAGGATCTGCCGTGCCTGCTCGGAGGCCATCAGCGGGTCATGCTCGAGCATGCGCATGCCATGCGCGAGCGCGGCCTCCACGCTGACGGTCGGTGAACTGGTCTTCATTGACGCCCTTGGCTGCGGTTTTTGCGGAAACCGCGTTCCCCTACACGGCCAGCGCAATCTACTCGCCGCCATGCGCCAGCGTCCAGCGCCATCACCCGACCTTCGCCCGCCGCCGCCTAGCCTGCCGTTCCCCCAAGCGAGACCACGCCAATGCCCCTGTTGCGCATGCGTTTGACCGGCAGCGAGGACGATGTCCGCGCGATCTCCAACCTGTTGCAGAGCCTGGACGGCATCGAGCACGTCGAGGAAGTCGCCGACCTGATGCCGCGCATGGACGATGCCGATTCCAGCTCCGCCGGCCTGAGCGATCTGCAGGGCCCAAGCGCGCACGAGATCGAAATCGACGCGCCCAACGAATCGACCGCCCGCCGGGTGCGCGAGGCGGTCGAGGCGCTCGCCTTCGACCTGGACGCGCTGGTCGAGTTCGAGGACGCCGACGAAGCCTGACGCCGGCTAGCCGCCGCCGAGCAGGGCCTTGGCGACCTGCGGCTTGAGCGCGCGCAGCGCTTCGTTCTGGCTGGCGTCCGTCTGGATGTACAGCGCCGACAGGAACGCGGTCAGATCGTGGCGACGCGCCAGCCATGCCGCGTCGCCGCTTGCCGGCATCGGGCCCAACCGCGTCGCAAGCCCGTCCAGCCATGCTTGCCAGTCGGCCGCTGCCAGCACGCCGCGGCGGGCGACGTAGGCCACCGGTTGGACCAGCCGATCGGGCTCGCCGAACACGTAGGCATGGCTGGCCGCGGGCACGGCCTGTAACGCAACCGCATCGAGGATGCGTCGCAGCTGCGGCGCCTCGAGCGCCGGGTTCAGCGACAGCTGCAACAGCCAGTCGGCGCCATGGGCGACCCCGTGACGCCAGCCGACCGCGGGTTCGAAACCGCGATAGTCCGCGACCGAACCGAGGTACGCCGTGGCGCGTGCCAGCATCGCCTCACGCTCGACTGGCGACATCCAGGGCGCGACGCGGTCGGTGCGCGCCACTTCCGACAACACCAGTGCCGCGAACGGGCGGCGAACGCCGCTGGCGTCGTCGGCATCAAGCCCGGCGTACAACGCATCACGCAGGCGGCGCAGGAACGCGGCATCGAAATCGCCAGCGCGCATCCAGTGCTGCAGGGCCTCGTAGGCGATGCCATCGCGCAGCAGCGGATCAGGATCGCCCAGGCAGTCGACCAGGCCCATCGCCAGGGCCTGCTTGCCGGCCGGATCGGCCACCGCGAAGCCGGCCGACTTCAACGCCTGCAATCCCGCCTTGTCGTATCCGGATGGTGGACACATCGCCATCGCCGGTGCGCTCCCGAGCAGGGCCAAACCCAACAGCCAACCATGTCGCCGCATTGCCTACCCCTTCGTTTTCCGTGGTGCGCGCCATCTGCGCACGCCGGCCACGACCAGGGCAATGACCAGAACCAGCGGAATGAGGAAGGCCGCCGCCCGGATCAGCCAGGCGGTGCCCAGCGAGAGGATGCCGCCGAAGTCGCGCAGGGCCTGGACGACTTCGTTGCGTCCCGCCTCGCTGCCCGGCGGCTGGAAATGCAGGGTGAGCAACTGGGTGTCGATGCGACGGCGGTGCTGCGCGCCTTCCTGCTCGGCGGACTGCAGCTGCGCCTCGGCCTCGGCCATGCGCTGCGACAGCGCGATCATGTCCGCCACCGCCAGGTCGCGGCGCTGCTGGAATTCCTGCAAGCGCGCCAGCTCCTTGCGCAAGCGGTCCTGTGCATGCGCGTTGTCGCGCACCACGACCGCGAGATCCTCGGCCTGCGTACTCCGACTTCCCAGGCGTGCACCCGCCCCGGCCAGGGCGATCATCGGTTCCACCCCGGCCGGTGCCAGGCGCATGCCCAGCGTGGCCGACGGCTGCTCGCCGCCCTGCTGCTGGACGTTGAGGATCACGCAGTCGCCGAAACGCCTGGCCGTGCAGGCCTCGCGGACGGCTTGCAGGCGCGCAACGATCAGGTCGGCTTCGAGTTCGATCCGCGCGTCATGCTCGTAGGCCAGCATCGCCGGGGGTTCCGCCGCTGTCTCCCGCTGCTCCGCCAAGACTCGCATCGGCGGCGCCCCAGCCGCGGCATCGGCGGCGAATCCAGGGGCTTCCACCTTGCTGCAGCCTGCCAGCGACGCCAGCAGGATCACGCACCATCGCAGTCGCATCGTCGCCATCGTCATTCCACGGCAAGGGCATCGGCCCGGTCGAACCGCCAACGCCCGGCCGCCCCGGGCGGGGTTGTCACATGCTCGCGCCGTCGTACGGAATGACCTTCAGGCCGGCCAGGTCCACGCCGGGCAGGCAGCGCACGTTCACCGCGACGGTCGCCTCGCCGGTCTTCGGGTTAGTGCCCTCGCCGAACGGGCCGACCCCGCAGGTCGGGCAGAACCGGTGCCGGATCGCATGCCGGTTGAAGGTGTAGGTGGCGATGTCGGCGTCCGGGTCCTTCAGCACCAGCGCGCTGCGCGGGAAGAACGCCAGCAGGTGCCCGCGCCTGCGGCAGATCGAACAGTTGCAGTCGATCACCGAGTCGATGTCGCCCTCCACGGTGAATGCGATGTTGCCGCAGTGACAGCCGCCTTCGTGGATCGCCATGGTGCCGCCCTCTCCTGCTCGTGACTGCCGGCATGTTGCCATGCCCCCCGGGATCGCACACGCTAGGGATTCTGCTTCGCTTCCCGCCGGATCCCGATCATGCACAGCTCCCGTGCCGCCGCCGTATTGCTTGCGCTCACTGCCGCCTGGACGCTCCCGTCCGCCGCGCAGGCACCCACGACGCCCCGCGCGATCGCCACCACCGGGGCCTGTCCCGCGATCGCGCTGGCCGGTGCCAATGCCGCAGCGGTTCGCACGCCCAGCGCGGCGGATGCCTGGGGTGGTCCGCGCACCGGCAAGGAAGCCACGCTGTCCAACCGCACCGCGTCCTACTCGATCGATGCCGAGCTCGACCCGGTCAAGCACACCATCGACGGCAAGCAGGTGCTGACCTGGCGCAACCGCAGCGCCCAACCGGTGTGCAGCCTCTACCTGCACCTGTACCTCAACGGGTTCGACGGTCCCGGCAGCACGTTCATGACCGAGCAGCGGGCCAGCGAGAGCGGGTTCCGCAGCAACGTCGACACCAAGGACGGCGAGTTCGGCTTCATCCGCCTGGACAAGGTCGTTCAGGACGGCGCGGCGGCGAAGTGGACCTTCGTGCAGCCAGACGGCGGCCCGAAGACCGACCGCAGCGTGGTGCGCATCGACCTGCCGCATCCGGTCGCGGCCGGCGCCACCACCAGCCTCGACATCGACTTCTTCAACCAGTTGCCGCGCGTGGTCGCGCGTACCGGCTACTACGGCACCTTCCATCTGGTCGCGCAGTGGTTCCCGAAGGTCGCGGTGCTGGAACTCCCGGGCGAGCGCGGTGCAACCGCCCCGCGCTGGAATGCCCACGAATTCCACCTGCACAGCGAGTTCTACGCCGACTTCGGCAGCTACGACGTGCGCATCACCGTGCCCAAGGGCTACACCGTCGGTTCCACCGGCGCGCTCACCGGCACCCCGGTGGAGAAGGCCGGCAAGGTCACTCATCGCTACGTCCAGCACGACGTGCACGACTTCGCCTGGACCGCGGACAACCGCTACGCCAAGCCGCTGGTGAAGACCTGGAACGGGCCCAACGGGCCGGTGCAGGTCAGCGTGCTGTATACCCCGGACTACGCGTCCAACGCGGAGCCGGTGCTGCAGGCCACCATCGACTCGCTCGATTACTTCTCGAAGACGCTTGGCGGCTATCCCTACGGCACCGCCACCGCGGTGGTTCCGCCCTACGGCGCGGACGAAGCCGGCGGCATGGAATACCCGACCTTCTTCACCGCCGACAGCACCGGCCAGGACGAACCGGGCACGCTGGGCCGCTTCGCCCTGGACTTCGTCACCGTGCACGAATTCGGTCACGGCTATTTCTACGGGATCCTGGCCTCGAACGAATTCGAGGAACCCATGCTCGACGAGGGCATGAACGAGTACTGGGACCAGCGGATGATGACCGCGCGCAAGCAGGACCTGATCCTGACCACGCCGTGGCTGAAGGCGCTGGGGATCGGCACCCGGATGACCCCGTTCCAGATGGAGCGGCTCGGTGCCAGCCTGGGCGACCCGGCGGATCCGCTGGGCGACAACAGCTGGGCGCGCCTGTCCAGCGGCAGCTACGGCACGGTGTATTCGCGCACCGCCACGGTGATGCGCCAGATCGAGGCGCTGGTGGGCACGCCGGCAATGGAGCGCGGCATGAAGCTCTATTACGAGCGCTGGAAGTTCCGCCACCCGTCGCTGGCCGACCTGCGCGAAGCGCTGGCCGAGGGCACCGGCCGCCGCGACATCGTCGAAGCCAATTTCGATGCGTTCATCTACGCCACCGGCCGTGTCGATGACCGCGTGGCGAGCATCCAGAGTCGCGAGTTGCTGCCACTGCCCGGTTACCTGACGCATGCCGGCAAACAGGTACTGGTCGGCAGCAAGGCGCTGGACAAGGCGATCGAGGATCGCCGCAAGGCCTGGAAGGCCAAGCATCCGAACGCCAAGGAATGGGAAGGCGCATTCCCGTACCGGAGCATCGTGGTCGTGCGCCGCGATGGCCAGGCGGTGCCGCAGGTGCTGCGCGTGCGCTTCGCCGACGGCAGTCACCGCGACCTGCCGGTCACCGCGACCGGCAGCTGGCAGCGCTTCGAATTCGTGACCGCGTCGAAAGCGGTGTCGGCGCAGCTGGATCCGGACGACCTGATCCGCACCGACCTGTCCGAGCTCAACGACAGTCGCACCGTCGAAGCCGACGGCAGCGCCGCGCGCCGCTGGTTCGGCGACTTCACCTCGTTCCTGCAGTCGCTGTTCGCGCTGCTGTCCTTCGTCTGAGGCGCCGACCATGTCCACGACCCGTCCGACTTCGCTTCCCGTCCGCTCCGCGCTTCGCGACGGCCTGCACGGTGCCATGCAATGGCGCCTCTGGTTGCTGTGGATCGGTGCCAGCCTGGCCTGCGCACTGATCGCCGCCCTGCCCGCCTGGAACTGGCTGGCGGAATCGCTCAACCACTCGGTGCAGGCCAAGGCGATCGCCAATGGCGAAGCGCCCACCCTGCTGCTCGACCTGCTGCTGTCGCGCGACGCGCCGCATGGCGTGCTCGGCGAAAGCACGATGGTTGGCGCGATCCTGATGCTGCTGCTTTCGCCGCTGCTGGCGGGTGCCACCATCGCCGCGATCCGTTCGCGCAGCCGCCCGGGCTTCGGCGACCTTCTGCGTGGCGCAATCGCCGAGTACGGTCCGATGCTGCGGATGCTGGTCTGGTCGGCGATCCCGCTGGGCCTGGCCCTGCTGGTGATGTCGGCGATCGTCGGCGCCAACGAGTCGGCGCACGAACACGCCATCGAGGGTTCCGCGGTCGCCACCGGCCGCAACATCGCCTTCGCGATCGGCGCGGTGTTGTTCGTGCTGGCGCATGCCAGCGTCGAGGCCGGCCGTGGCTGGCTGGCCACCGATGGCCGCCTGCGTTCGGCGATCAAGGCCTGGTGGCGCGGCGTCAGGCTGCTGGGCCGGCGCCCAGTCGCGGTCCTGCTGGCCTGGCTGGCGACCACCCTGCTCGGGCTGGCAGTGGCGTTGTTGTTCGTGTGGCTGCGCCAGTTCGCAGGCGGCGCCGGCGTTGGCGGCTTCCTGCTGGCGATGCTGCTGGGATGCGGCATCGCCGCGGGCCTGGCGTTCGGTCGCATCGCGCGCCTGTACGCGATGTCGGCGCTCGCCGGGGACATGCACGCGCGTCGCTGACGCCCGCCCGGAGCCGCCATCGGCCCGACCGGTCGCACCGTTCGGTTAAGATGGCGGCAAGCCAACCAGGGGGAACGGCGTGGCCTTCTTCGATCTGTTCAAGCGCAAGGCACCACCCGCCAAGTCGCCCGCAAAACCCTTCGTGATGCCGCCCGGGCTGGTGCCGAACCAGGCGCCCGCACCGACTCCGGCGCCTGCCGCACGCGAGCCGGCTCCCGCGGTTCCGGCCGACATTCCCGCGGAGATCGCGGCCGAGGCCGAGGTCGTCACGCCGCCCGCGGAACCCGCGCCGCCGAACCACGACGGCCCCGAACGCCGCGAGCGCAACCGCCGCCATGCACGCGCCGGCCTGCGCGTGCTGGTGATCGACGACTCGCCGACGATCGTCGCCCTGCTCAAGCGCATGCTGCAGCAAAACCAGCTGAGCGTGCTGGAAGCGTTCGACGGGGAATCCGGCATCGAGATCGCCCGCCGCGAAGTGCCCGACCTGATCTTCCTCGACATCGTCCTGCCCGGCATCGACGGTTTCAACGCGCTGCGCACCCTGCGCCGCGACCCCGCCACCAAGCATCTGCCGATCATCATGATCAGCGGCAATGCCCAGGCCACCGAACAGTTCTACGTGCAGCGCATCGGCGCCGACGACTTCATGAAGAAGCCGTTCTCGCGGGCCGAAGTGTTCAACCGCATCGAACTGCTGCTGGACGAGGACGGCGTGCCGCGCCACGCCAGCAAACCGGGCACGCGCGCCGAGGCAGCGGCCGCTGCCGCCGACAGCGGCGCCGCCTGACGCTTATTTCTTTTCGGCCGCGACCGGCACCAGCCGCAAATCCTGGAAGTCGAAGCTGAAGTCGGTCAGCGGCGAGATCGGCTCCATCCGCACCTCGCGGATCCTGCCATCGGGATCCAGGGTGAAATTGACGAAGGCATCCGCGTTCAGGCCGCGATCGCGCCAGCGCACGATGAACGTGTCGTGCTGCCAGTGCTCGATATCGCCCAGCAATTCGGCGGTCTTCGCGAACTGCATCTCCAGTCCCTTCGCGCCATTGCGTACCAGCACATCGCCGTACCACGGGTCGCGGTAGGTGCCGGCGTACTTCGCCAACGCGAGCGACGGCTTCGATGTCGCATCGCGTGCGGCCACATGCTTCTGCCAGTCCTCGTCGGCATTGCCCTGCGCACGTGCGAACGACTCCGCGTACGCCTGCAACCAGTCGTTGCCGCTGCGCCCCAGCATCATGTCCAGCGCTTCGTAGGTGATTGCGTGGAAGGCCTGGCCGATCTCGCCGCTGGTCAGCACGACCACGCCGATCTTCTCGCCGGGCACCAGGGTCAGCCGCGACACCTGCCCCGGCCAGCCGCCGGTATGCCAGACCAGCCGCTCGCCCGCATAGTCGGACAGGTTCCAGCCTTGGCCGTAGCCCATGAAATTCGGGGCCGCCGCTGCCAGCCCGGGGATCGAGGACTTGCCGACCGGGATCGGGGTCAGCACTGTCCACATCTCGCGCTGGCGCTGTTCGGAAAACAAGCGCTTGGCCGATTCCCCGGTTCCCGACATGACGCCGCCGGCCAGCTGCAGGTTCATCCATTTGCCCAGGTCGTGCACGCTCGAATACAGGCCGCCCGCGCCCGACACGTTGCGCCAGCTGGTCACGCCGACCGGGCGCAGGTCCTTGAAATCGAACTTGGCGTGGCCGGTCGCCACGTTGTCGCCGGGCTTGAGGTCGTCGCTGTTGTAGCGCGTCTCGCCCATGCCCAGCGGGCGGAAGATGCGGCTGTCGAGGAACTGCTTGAACGGCATGCCGGAGGCTTCTTCGACCACCAGCTGCGCAACCCCGAACAGGATGTTGTCGTAGGCGTACTGCTCGCGGAAACCGCCGGTCAGCGGCACGTCCTTCAGGCGCTCGGCGACTTCGCGCGTGGTGTAACTCGTGGTCGGCCAGTACAGCAGGTCGCCCGCGCCCAGGCTCAGGCCGCTGCGATGCGCCAGCAGGTCGCGGATGCGCATCTCGCGGGTCACGTACGGATCGCTCATGCGGAACCACGGCAGGTGGTCGATGACGCGGTCGCTGGTCTTCAGCTTGCCCTCGTCCTGCAGCATGTTCAGCGCCGCCGCGGTGAACGCCTTGGTGTTGGAGGCGATCGCGAACATGGTGTGCGCATCGACCTTGGCCGGCTCGCCGAGCTTGCGCACGCCGTAGCCGCGCTCCAGCACGACCTGGCCGTCCTTGACGATCGCCACCGCCACGCCGGGCACGTCGAACTGCTTCTGCACCGCGGCGACGAAGGCATCGAAGCGCGCCATCCGCGCGGCATCCGGCAACGGTGCCGCCATGGGTGCCATGGTGTCGTCGATGCGGACCGGCGGCGGCGCTTGCTGCGCCTGTGCCGGCGCACCGGCAAGGGCGACAGCCAGGGCAATGACCAGTGGAAGCATGCGCATGCGGAATCCCCTCGTGAGCGATCCACCGAGTATCGCCAGCAGCGCGGTCGACGTCGATGGCCACAGGTCACGTTCGTGGACATCGGGCTGGCGATGTACGCTCGCCATTCCCGCACGTGGAGCACCGCCATGTCCCAGCCCGCGAACACGACATCGACCATCATTCCCTGCCTGCGCTACCGCAACGCGCTGGCGATGATCGACTGGTTGTGCAACGCCTTCGGCTTCGAGAAGCACGCGGTGTATGCCGATGGCGACACCGTCCACCATGCGCAGCTGGTGTTCGGCGGCGGCATGCTGATGCTGGGCTCGGCCAGCAACGCCGGCGACTGGGGCAAGACGATCGTGCAACCCGACGAGGTCGGCGGCCGCGAGACCCAGAGTCCCTGCGTGATCGTGGCCGATGCCGATGCGCACTACGCGCGCGCGGTCGCCGCTGGCGCGAGCATCGTGATCGACATCGCCGACCAGCCGTATGGCGGGCGTGGCTACGCATGCAAGGACCCGGAAGGGCATCTGTGGTGGTTCGGCAGCTACGACCCGTGGGCGGAACAGGCGGAACCATGAGCCTGTTCGCGGATCCCGGCGACTGGAGCACGCAACGGGTCGATGCCATCGACGGTATCCGCGTCGGCATCGGCGGCTGGACGTACGTGCCATGGCGCGACAATTTCTATCCGAAAGGCCTGGTACAACGGCGCGAACTGGAATACGCCAGCCGGCACCTGAGCTGCATCGAGATCAATGGCACCTACTACGGCGCGCAGAAGCCGGCGACGTATGCGAAATGGCGCGACGAAACCCCGGCAGGTTTCGTTTTCTCGGTGAAGGCACCGATGCGGATCATGCAGTCGAAGGCGCTGGCGAAGACCGGTACGCAGATCGAGGATTTCATCGGCGGGATCAGCGAGCTGGGCGACCGACTCGGCCCGCTCCTGTGGCAGTTCGATGCAGGCCTGAAGCTCGACCGCGCATCGTTCGCCGACTTCTGCGCACTGTTGCCGCGTGAAGCGAACGGCCGCGCGTTGCGGCATGTCCTCGACGTGCGCGACGAAACCTTCATCGATGCCGATTTCATTGCGCTGGCGCGCAGACATGGCTTCGCCACCGTGTTTACCGATTCGTCGGAGCATCCGTCGTTCGCCGATGTCACCGGCGACTTCGTGTACGCGCGGCTGATGCGTTCGCGCAGCGAGATCGCCACCGGTTACCCGGCCGACGAACTCGCTGCTTGGGCAACACGCGCACGCGAATGGGCGAGCGGCAGCGAGCCCGGCGACCTGCCGAAGATCGTCGACGCTGCGCCACCTTCGAAACCACGCGACGTCTTCATCCAGTTCATCAGCGCCGCCAAGGAGCGCAACCCGGCGGCGGCCATGGCCTTGAGCAACCAACTCACACGCGACTGATCCCTGCCGGAGGGCATGTGCCGTCCGGCACATTCGCGTCGGCACCGGATTAACGGAGGCTTGGGCAAGCTCGACGTCCACCCCGCCGGAGCATGCCGATGAACACCCGCCGCCAGTTCCTCTCGCGTGCCGCGCTGGCCACTGCCGCGCTCGCCGCCCTGCCGCTGGCCGCATGCGCGCAGGAACGCCCGGAGACGCCCCGCGCCAAGCCGACCGGCGCGATTGCGGGACGTGTCCCGTTGGCTGGCCCGATGATCGCCCGCCCGATTCCGTCGACCGGCGAGATGCTCCCGGCGATCGGCGTCGGCACATCGGGCAGCTATGAAGTGCCGCTGGAGTCCGCCGAGTTCAGCGCGTTGAAGGACGTGCTCAAGGTGTTCTTCGATGGCGGCGGCACCGTCATCGACACTTCGCCGAATTATTCCAATGCCGAGGACGTGGTCGGTGCGCTGCTCGCCGATGGCGGCTGGCGCGCGCGCTGCTTCCTGGCCACCAAGCTGGCTGCCGACAGCCGCGACGCACTCGAGCAGCAATGGGCGGATTCGCTGCGTCGCCTGCGCACCGACAAGGTGGAACTGCTGCAGATCCACAACCTGCGCAACCTCGCCGAAGCGCTGCCATATGCGCGCGAACTCAAGGCGCAGGGCAAGACGAAGTACATCGGCCTGACCCATTTCCGCGATGGCGCGCACGCAGAGCTCGCCGCACTGATGCGCAAGGAAAAACCGGACTTCGTGCAGATCAACTACTCGGTGTCCGCGCCGGCGGCGGCGAAGACGGTGTTCCCGGTCGCGCGCGAACTCGGCATCGCCGTGATCGTCAATCGCGCCTTCGACGACGGCAAGCTGTTCGCGCGCAGCAAGGACATGCCACTGCCCGGCTGGGCGAAGGAGATCGGGGTGACGTCGTGGGCACAGCTGTTCCTGCGCTTCGCGATCAGCGACCCGGCGGTGACCGTGGTCATCCCGGCCACCGGCAAGCCGGACCGGCAGGCGGACAACCTCAAGGGCGGCGCTGGTCCGTTGTTGAGCGCAGCGCAACACGCCGAACTTGTCGCGATGTTCGCCTGAGTCGATGTCGATGGCCGCAAGGATCGCCGGACTTTTCAACCTCCGCCGCGGCGAGCTCGCGCCGGTGCTGGTCGCCGGCCTGTTCTTCTTCTGCCTGCTGACCGCGTTGATGATGCTGCGCCCGGCGCGCGACGCACTGGGCATGGAACGCGGCATCGACAGCATCCGCTGGTTGTTCATCGGCACCGCGGTGGTGACGCTCGCGGTCAACCCGATGTTCGGCTGGCTGGTGAGTCGCTTCAGGCGCCTGCACTTCATCAGCGCCACCTATGGTTTCTTCGCGCTGAGCCTGGCCGGGTTCTGGGCCTTGCTGATGTTCGCACCAGGTGCGGTCGGCGCACGCAGCGGTCAGGTGTTCTACGTCTGGTTCAGCGTCTTCAACCTGTTCGTGACCATGGTGTTCTGGGCGCTGCTGGCCGACCGCTTCAGCAGTGAGCAGGGCAAGCGACTGTTCGCGCTGATCGCGGTCGGCGGCACCTTGGGCGCGATCTTCGGGCCATGGCTGGCATCGCAACTCGCCGAGTCCCTGGGCACGCCTGCGCTGTTGCTGGTCGCCGCGGGGTTCCTGTTGCTGGGAACGGCGCTGGCGTGGGTGCTTGTCGGCATTCGCGCAGATCGCGAGCAGGCAACCGACGCTGACGCATCGGTCAACGCCACGACGAACGACGAACCCCGCATCGGCGGCAGTGCCTGGGCCGGCCTGCGCGCGGTGTTCGCCTCGCGCTACCTGATGGGCATCGCCGGCTACGTGCTGCTGATGACCGTCGTCGCCACCTTCATTTATTTCACCCGCCTGCAGATGGTCGCCGCCGCAGAAAGCGACCTCGACGCACGCACCGGTCTGCTCGCCAACATCGACATGTGGACGCAGGTCGCGGTGTTGCTGCTGCAGCTGACGCTGACCGGCCATCTCATCCGTCGTTTCGGCCTGGCCTTCGCGCTGGCCCTGCTGCCGATCGCCAACGCGCTGGGTTTCATCGGGTTGGCCGTGTTCGGCTCGTTCGCCGCGCTGGTTCTGCTGGAAGCGATGCACAAGGCCATCCAGCGTGGCCTCACCCGCCCCGCGCGCGAGGCGCTGTTCACCGTGATCAGCCGCGAGGACAAATACAAGGCCAAGGCCTTCATCGACACCTTCGTCTATCGCGGTGGCGACGTGGTCGGTGCGCAGGTGGAAGGCCTGCTGGGGCGGCTCGGCATGGCGTTGGGCGGATTGGTAAGCGTGGTGATCCCGTTGGCGCTGGCGTGGGCGATGCTCGGGATCTGGCTGGGGCGGGCGCAGGCGCGCAAGGCGGCCGATAAGTAGAAAAAGGGGCCAGAGTGAAGTTTCCCCAACAAGCCGTCACCCCAGCGAAGGCTGGGGTCCAGCGTCTTTAGCTCTGGATCCCTCAAAGTCACTGGATCCCTGCCTTCGCAGGGATGACGAGCAGAGCGGTTCCACCTTTCACTTCAGGCTTGGCGGCCGGGCTACTTCTTCGCTGCTGATTTTTTCGCCGCCTTCTTCTTCGACTTCGACTTCGGCTTCCGCAACGCCGCCTCCCACGCACGCTGCGCCCACGGCCGGAAGTCCTGCGGCGAATCCAGCGCCGCCTCGGGCGTGCTCCAGTAGCTCATCGGCACCGACCGGCCTTTCGCCTCGTACACGAACGGCGCGCTGCCTTCCGCCTCGAAGGCGGCGCGGGTGGCGTCGTCGACCTTCAGGTACAGGGTCTCGTCGATGACGATGGCGATGATCACGCCGTCGCGATAGACGCCATGCCCGCCGAACATCGCTCGCGTGGTCACCGGTGCGAACGCGGAAAAAAGATCGTGCAGATAATCGAGGTACTCGCGGCCCATGGTGTCGCCTCCGTCCGGCGATAATGCGCGCATGAGCAACCGCGACACCACCCGCGCCTTGTGGCAGATCCATCTCTGCGTGCTGCTGTGGGGCTTCACCGCCATCCTCGGCAAGCTGATCACCCTGCCCGCGTTGCCGCTGGTGTGGTGGCGGATGCTGATCGTGGTCGCGGCGCTGGCGCTGTTGCCACGGGTCTGGCGCGGGGTGCGCGCGATGTCGCCTCGGCATCGCTGGGCCTATGCCGGGATCGGCGCGCTGGTCGCCCTGCACTGGCTGACGTTCTACGGGGCGATCAAGCTGTCGAACGCCTCCGTCGCCGCGACCTGCATCGCCTTCGCCACGCCGATGACCGCGCTGGTCGAACCATTGCTCACACGCCAGCGCTTCCAGCCGCGCGACCTGCTGCTCGGGCTGGCCTCGCTGCCCGGGATCTGGCTGGTCGTCGGCGGCGTGCCTGCGGGCATGCATGCGGGCATCGTGGCAGGCGTGGTGTCCGCGTTGTTCGTCGCCCTGTTCGGCACCCTCAACAAGCGCATGGTCGATGGCGGCGATGCGCTCACCGTCACCGCGCTGGAGCTCGGTGCGGGCACGATCACCCTGACCCTGCTCGCGCCGGTGATGCCGCTGCTGGTGCCTGCGTTCGCCGGCCCGCTGCTGCTGGTGCCCACCGGCATGGACGCGTTCTGGCTGGTGCTGCTGGCGCTGGCCTGCACGCTGTTCCCGTTCGCGCTGTGCCTGGTCGCGCTGCGGCATCTGTCTGCCTTCACCGCGCAGCTGTCGGTCAACCTGGAGCCGATCTACGCGATCGTGCTGGCGGCGATCCTGTTCGGCGAGCAGCAGGAACTCAGCGGCAAGTTCTACGCCGGCGTGGCGATCATCCTCGGCGTGGTGTTCGCGCAGGGGCTGCTGGCCGGCAAGCGCAAACCGCCTGCCCATCCCGAGCAGGCCGCGGTCAGCGAGACCCACCGGATCGTCGACTGAACACCGCGGGTCGCGTCATCGCCCGCGCCATGGCAGGCTAGCCACTTCCCCGTCGACGCCCACCGCATGTATCTCGGCTACTACGGCCTGCACGAACCGCCGTTCTCGATCACGCCGGACCCGCGCTTCGTGCATCTCAGCGAGCGCCACCGCGACGCGCTGGCGCACCTGCTGTTCGGCATCGACAAGGGCGGCGGCGGCGGCTTCGTCCAGCTCACCGGCGAGGTCGGCACCGGCAAGACCACGCTCAGCCGCCTGCTGCTGGAGCAACTGCCGGAGAACGCGCGCATCGCGCTGGTACTCAACCCGCGGCAGAACGCGATCGAACTGCTTGAGACGATCTGCGAGGAACTGCGGATCGACATCGAAGGGAAGCGCGGCTCGGCAAAGGCGCTGGTCGATGCGCTCAACGTCTACCTGCTCGATGCCTACGCGCAGGGCCTGCGCGTGGTGCTGCTGATCGACGAGGCACAGAACCTGCCGGCCGATGCGCTGGAACAGGTGCGGCTGCTGACCAACCTCGAAACCGACACGCAGAAGCTGCTGCAGATCCTGCTGCTAGGCCAACCGGAACTGCGCGAGATGGTGGCGAAGCCGGAACTGCGCCAGCTCGCCCAGCGCATCACCGCGCGCTACCACCTGACCCCGCTCGACGCGAAGGACACTGCCGCCTACCTGCGCCATCGCTGGCGCGTGGCCGGCGGCACCCGCTTCCCGTTCGATGCCGGCGCGGTGCAGCGCCTGCATGCGCGTGCCGGTGGTGTGCCACGGCTGGTCAACGTGATCGCCGAGCGCGCATTACTCGCCGGCTATGCACGCGATGCCACCAGCATCGACGCGAAACTGGTCGACGCCGCTGCCGATGAAGTGTTGCCGCCGGTGCTGGCGCGTCGCACCTGGCCATGGCTGGCGGGCGCGGCGGCACTCGTCGCGATCGCACTGGCCGCAGGCTGGGCCTGGCGCAATCGCGCTGCCGACACACCAACACGGATGCCGGCGACGACCGCATCGGCAGCGTCGGCGACGACGGTCTTGCCCGCACCACTTCCCGATGCCGAAACGCTGGATGTCGCCGCCCTCGTGCAACTGCTCGGTGCGACCGGCGATACCCCGCTACCGGCCTGGCAACATCTGCTCGGCCTGTGGTCGTTGTCGGCGGATGCGATCACCGTCGACCCGTCGGGCCCGTGCGCGCCGAGCGCACAGGTTCAGGTGCATTGCGTGCAGGGTCGCGCGCGGCTCGACACCCTGCTCGCGCTGGATCGCCCGATCCTGCTGCGCCTGCAGGACGGTCGCGCGCGCGCATGGGCGGTGCTGCTGGGCGCGGATGCGCGCAAGGCACGCCTGCGCATTGGCTCGCGCACGATCGACCTCGACCGCGTGCTGCTGCAGTCGCGCTGGAACGGCGACTACGCCGGCCTGTGGCGCGGCCCGGCGATGCTCGCGAAACCCTTGCGGCTGGACAGCACCGGCCCGGCAGTGGACTGGATTCGCCAACAGTTGTCGCCGACCGGGAACGTCGCACCGGGCGTGCCCTACGACGATGCGCTACGTGCTTCCGTGCGCCAGTTGCAGGAAGCCCGCGGCCTGCCTGCGGACGGTATCGCCGGCCCGCTCACCTTGATGGCACTGGCCGACGAACCGCCCGGCCCGCGCCTGCTCCGCGTCCTGGACTGATCCGATGTCGCTGATCCTCGAAGCCCTGCGCAAATCGGAAGCCGAACGTCGCCGCGGCAACACGCCCGACGTGGCGATGGAATTGCCGCCTGCGCCGTTGCGCACGCGCAACGCTGCGCCCGCATGGTTGTGGCCGTCCGTGCTGCTCGCCGTCGCGATCGCCGCGATTGCGTGGTGGCTGGCGACGCGCGGCGATGTCGCCGAGCCGGCCACGCCGGCCATCGCCGCCAATCAGGAAACAACGGCGTCGCCTGCCGCAGTGCCGGCCGTCGTGCCGCGCCCGGTTGTGACGGCACCGATCGCGGAGACGCCCGTCGTTGCAACCGAGTCGCCGACGCGCGAAGCCGCTGCCGCACCGATCGCGGCAACTCCGCCACCAGCACCGGCGCCCGCACGCGAACTCCCGCCGCCGCAGGCGCCAATCCTTCCTCCACCCGCGCCAGTGCCCGCCACCACCTCGATGAGCGGCGTGAAGCTGAGCATGCACATGTGGGACGCCGCGCCGGACAAGCGCTTCGTCATCCTCAACGGCCAGCGGATGGGCGAAGGCGACCGCAATGGCGACGTGCAGGTCATCGCCATCGAGCGCGACGGCGTGGTGGTGGAACGCGACGGGCAGCGCGCACGGGTCGCGCTGCCCTGAGACGCGGGCTTACTGGCCCATGCAGCAACAGTTGAGCTTGTTGCCGTCCAGGTCGCGGAAGTAGGCGGCATAGAAGCCCGGGAAGCGCTCGCCCGGCGCACCCTCGTCGGTGCCACCCAGTTCGAGTGCCTTCGCATGGACGGCATCGACCTGTTCGCGGGTGGTCGCGCCCAGCGCTACCATGCAGCCGTTGCCGACCGTCGCCGCCTGCTTGTCGAACGGATAGGTAATGCCCAGGCCTGCGCCGTGCTCCGAGTTGCCCCAGGCGATGAAATAGTCGGGCTCCTCCATCTGCCGCTTCGCGCCGAGCGGCGCGAGCACACTGTCGTAGAACGCGGCGGCGCGTGGCAGGTCCGTGGTGCCGAGGGTGGCGTAAGCGAGCATCGGGATTCTCCGGCTGGAAGGAGCCGCAGCCTACACCCGGTGGCGGGCGGTATGCTGGGCGCATGCAGACACTCGATTTCGAACTGGACCGCGACTTCGTCGAACTCAACCAGCTGTTGAAGCTGGTCGGCCTGTGCGACAGCGGCGGTGCCGGCAAGCAGCTGGTCGCCAGCGGCGCGGTGCAGGTGGATGGCGCGATCGAGCTGCGCAAGACCGCGAAGATCCGCGCCGGGCAGCAGGTTCGGGTCGACGATGTGCTGATCCGGATCGTGGCCAGCTGAATTTTTTTCAGGACGGCGTGTGAGATTCCCCGCGTCGCTGCGAATCATGGTCTCGAAGGGCGCGATGGACGCGTCGGGGACACCATGGAGACCATCGCCACCATGACCGGGCTCGGCCACCAGCAGGCGTTTTCCGCATTGCTGCAGCAGCATGCCGGCATCGTGTTCAAGGTCGCCAACACCTACGCGCGCCTGCCGGAAGACCGCGCCGACCTGGCCCAGGAAATCGCCGCCCAGCTCTGGCATGCGTGGCCGAAGTACGACAGCGCGCGCAGTTTCAGCACCTGGATGTACCGGGTCGCGCTGAACGTCGCGATCAGCCATGTGCGCGTGCAGTCGATGCGCAATCGCCACGACGCCGTGCCGCTGGACGACGCCCTGCACGATGTCGCCGACACCGGCGCCATCGACCACGAGAGCGACCAGCACCTGCGCCTGCTGCAGGGCTTCATCGCCCGGCAGCCGCCGCTGGACCGCGCCCTGCTGCTGCTTTACCTGGACGAACGCCCGCAACGCGAGATCGCCGAGATCCTCGGCACCGGCGAAAGCAATGTCTCCACCAAGATCGGCCGGCTCAAGCAACGCATCCGCGACGAACTCTGAGCCGGCCCCCACCCGCATGACCACGATGGACA
>JAVWUU010000001.1:0-63336 GCA_036666995.1 Thermomonas sp. | reverse complement strand
GGGCGAGATCTTCGATTTCTCCCAGATCGGCCAGGAAAAGCAGGACGACTCCCCGGCACCGCGCGCAGAGCGTGGCGACCGTGAGCGTCCGCGCGGTCCGCGCCGCGATCGTGAAGCGAGGGACTAATCATGTTGCAACCCAAGCGAACCAAATACCGCAAGGTCCACAAGGGCCGCAATGATGGCCTGGCCTGGAGCGGCAACGCCGTCAGCTTCGGCGAGTTCGGCCTGAAGGCAACCGCCCATGGCCAGCTCACCGCACGCCAGATCGAGGCCGCGCGTCGTTCCATCAGCCGTTACGTGAAGCGTGGCGGCAAGATGTGGATCCGCGTGTTTCCCGACAAGCCGATCACCAAGAAGCCGATCGAAGTCCGCATGGGCTCGGGCAAGGGCAACGTGGAGTACTGGGTGGCCCAGATCCAGCCCGGCCGCATGATCTACGAGATCGAGGGCGTCGATGAGACGACTGCGCGCGAGGCGTTCCGCCTGGCCGCCGCCAAGCTCTCGGTCACCACCACTTTCGTGACCCGGACGGTGCGCTGATGGAACTCAAGCAACTGCGTCAGAAGTCGGCGGACGAGCTGAAGGCCCACCTGGTCGAACTGCAGAAGGAGCGTTTCGCGCTTCGCATGCAGAAGGCCACCGGCCAGCTCCCCCCGTCCAAGACCAACGAACCCCGCCGCGTGCGCCGCGAGATTGCTCGCGTCAACACGCTGCTCGGCGCGACGAAGTAAGGACAGCCGAGATGACCGAACAAACCAAGAAGCTGCACACGGTCGAAGGCCGCGTCGTCAGCAACAAGATGGACAAGACCGTGACGGTGCTCGTCGAGCGTCTGGTCAAGCACGCGCTGTACGGCAAGTACATCCGTCGCTCGACCAAGCTGCACGCCCACGACGCCGAGAATTCGTGCAACGAGGGCGATACCGTCCGCGTGGCCGAGTGCGCGCCGATGTCCAAGACCAAGAACTGGCGCGTGGTCGAGATCCTCGCCCGCGCGGCCGAGTAAGGGAGAGACAGCATGATCCAGATGCAGAGCTATCTCGACGTCGCCGACAACTCCGGTGCCAAGGAACTGATGTGCATCAAGGTGCTCGGCGGCTCCAAGCGCCGTTACGCCGGCATCGGCGACATCATCAAGGTGTCGGTGAAGGACGCGATCCCGCGCGGCAAGGTCAAGAAGGGCGACGTCTACGACGCCGTCGTGGTCCGTACCCGCAAGGGTGTGCGCCGCGCCGACGGTTCGCTGATCCGCTTCGATGGCAACGCCGCGGTGTTGCTCAACAACAAGCAAGAGCCGATCGGCACGCGCATCTTCGGGCCAGTGACCCGCGAGCTGCGCTCCGAGAAGTTCATGAAGATCGTCTCGCTCGCGCCTGAAGTGCTCTGAGCGGAGGAAGGAAGACATGAACCGTATCCGCAAGGGCGACCAGGTCGTCGTCACCACCGGCAACAAGAAGATCAAGGGCCAGACCGGCGAAGTGCTGCGCGTCGACGGCGAGCGCGTGTTCGTCTCGAACCTGAACCTGGTCAAGCGCGCCACCAAGCCGAATCCGCAAGCTGGCCAGGCCGGCGGGCTGATCGAGCGCGAGGCGTCGATTCACATTTCCAACGTGATGCTGCTCAACCCGGCCACCGGCAAGGGCGAGCGCACTGCCACCAAGACCCTGGAGAATGGAAAGCGCATCCGCGTGCTCCGCTCCAGCGGTGAGGCCATCTGACATGAGCACCCGTCTCGAGAAGTTCTACAAGGATGAAGTGGTGCCGAAGCTGATGAAGCAGTTCGGCTACTCCAACATCATGGAAGTCCCGAAGCTGACCAAGATCACCCTGAACATGGGCGTGGGCGAGGCGGCGACGAACAAGAAGGTGCTGGAGAACGCGGTGGCCGACATGGCCAAGATCTCCGGCCAGAAGCCGCAGGTCACCAAGTCGCGCGTCTCGGTCGCATCGTTCAAGATCCGCGACGGCTGGCCGATCGGCGCCAAGGTCACCCTGCGCCGCGCCAAGATGTTCGAGTTCCTCGACCGCCTGATCAACATCTCGCTGCCGCGCGTCCGCGACTTCCGCGGCGTGTCCGGTCGCTCGTTCGACGGCCGCGGCAACTACAACATGGGCGTCAAGGAGCAGATCATCTTCCCGGAGATCGATTTCGACCAGGTCGACGCGATGCGCGGCATGGATATCGCCATCACCACCACCGCGAAGACCGACGCCGAGGCCAAGGCCTTGCTCGAAGCCTTCCGCTTCCCGTTCCGGAACTGAGGATCGACCATGGCCAAGACTTCCATGATCAACCGCGAAACCAAGCGCGCCAAGCTGGCCAAGCAGCATGCCGGCAAGCGCGACGCGCTCAAGAAGGTGATCGCCAGCCAGGATGCCTCCTACGAGGACAAGATGGCCGCCGCAACCAAGCTGCAGAAGCTGCCGCGCGATTCCTCGCCGAGCCGCCAGACCACCCGCTGCGCCCTGACCGGCCGTCCGCGCGCCGTGTACAGCAAGTTCGGCCTTGGCCGCAACGCGCTGCGCAAGGCGACGATGAACGGGGATGTCCCCGGCCTGCGCAAGGCAAGCTGGTAACCGAAACTCCTGCTATACTGGGCGGCTTCCCGCCCTGAAAGCAGGGAAAAGCCCGAGGCCCGCAGCGATGCGGGCCTTTCGGCCGCAACAAGCACCGCGACCTTCCCGGGCTGACGGTGTCCACAATCCAGACAGATTTTCGCGAAAGCGGATATCGGTGCTACTCATCAGGAATTTTCAATGAGCATGACTGATCCCATCGCCGACATGCTGGTCCGCATCAAGAATGCGGCGGCGGTTGGCAAGCAGACGGTGAAGATGCCGTCGTCCAAGACCAAGGTCGCAATCGCCAACGTCCTCAAGGGCGAGGGCTACATCGCCGACGTCCGTGTCACCGAGAACGGCGCCAAGACCGAGCTCGAGATCGCCCTGAAGTACTACGAGGGCAAGCCGGTGATCGAGACCCTGAAGCGCGTGTCGCGCTCGGGCCTGCGTCACTACCGCGGCAAGGATGCGCTGCCGAAGGTCCTCGCGGGCCTGGGCATCGCCATCATTTCCACCTCCAAGGGCATCATGACCGACTCGCAGGCGCGCCAGCAGGGCGTCGGTGGTGAAGTCCTGTGCATCGTGGCGTAAGGGAGTAACGAAAATGTCCCGAGTTGCCAAGAAGCCCGTTGCCCTGGTCAAGGGCGTCGAACTGAATGTCCAGGCGGATTCGATCAGCGTGAAGGGCCCGAAGGGCACCCTGAGCGTGCCGAAGCCGGCCGGCATCGAAGTGAAGATCGAAGACGGCAATGCCCAGCTGTCCGCCAATGATCCGTCGCTGGTTCCGCTGACCGGCACGCTGCGCGCGATCGTCGCCAACATGGTGAAGGGCGTGTCCGACGGTTTCGAGCGCAAGCTCGAGCTGGTCGGCGTCGGTTACCGTGCCGCCATGCAGGGCAAGGACCTGAGCCTCTCGCTCGGCTTCTCGCACCCGGTGGTGTTCCCGGCGCCGGAAGGCATCACCATCAGCACCCCGACCCAGACCGAAATCCTGGTGCAGGGTGCGGACAAGCAGCGCGTCGGCGAAGTCGCCGCCAAGATCCGTGGCTACCGTCCGCCCGAGCCCTACAAGGGCAAGGGTGTGAAGTACGCCGGCGAAGTCATCATCCGCAAGGAAGCCAAGAAGGCGTAATTCCCCCGGGAATGCACGCGTCTTCAGCTTCGAGGAATCAGATCATGAGCATCAAGAACACCGCCCGCCTGCGCCGCGCCAAGTCCACCCGCGCGCACATCCGTACCCTCGGCGTGCCGCGCCTGACCGTGCTGCGCACGGGCCAGCACCTGTACGCACAGCTGTTCACCGCCGATGGCGCCAAGGTGCTGGCTTCGGCCTCCACCGTGCAGGCCGACGTGATGTCCGGCCTGAAGAACGGCAAGAACAAGGACGCCGCCGCCAAGGTCGGCCAGGTGATCGCCGAGCGCGCCAAGGCTGCGGGCATCGAGAAGGTCGCGTTCGACCGCTCGGGTTACCGTTACCACGGTCGCGTCAAGGCGCTGGCCGATGCCGCGCGCGAAGGCGGCCTGCAGTTCTGAGTCTTGCCGGCATGGGGTTCCGTCCCCATGCCATGCAGCAGCTTTCTTGCCGATGCAAGGTGCATCGGACGCCAGCACCGGTTGCGGTCATGGCGGAACAATCGCGGTAATCCACAACGATAAGCGGCGACGCCGCAAATCCCTTCATACAACGAGATATCGAAATGGCAGAGCAACGCGAATCCCGCGGCCGCGATCGCGGTCCCCGCGAGGAAAAAGTCGATGACGGCATGATCGAGAAGCTGATCGCGGTCAACCGCGTCAGCAAGACGGTCAAGGGCGGTCGCCAGTTCACCTTCACCGCGTTGACGGTGGTGGGCGATGGCGCAGGCAAGGTCGGCTTCGGTTACGGCAAGGCACGCGAAGTGCCGGTCGCGATCCAGAAGTCGATGGAATACGCGCGCAAGAAGATGAGCGTGGTCGAGCTCAACAACGGCACGCTGCACCACGCGGTCAAGGCCGGCCACGGCGCTGCACGCGTGTTCATGCAGCCGGCGTCCGAAGGTACCGGCGTGATCGCCGGTGGCGCGATGCGCGCCGTGCTGGAAGCGGTCGGCGTCAAGAACGTGCTGGCCAAGGCTGTCGGTTCGCGCAACCCGATCAACCTGGTCCGCGCCACGGTCAAGGGTCTGGAGGCGATGCATTCGCCGTCCAAGATCGCAGCCAAGCGCGGCAAGAAGGTGGAGGACCTGATCAATGGCTAAGAATGAAGCCGGCACGGTCACCGTTCGCCTGGTCAAGGGCCTGCGTGGCACCCAGTCGCGCCACCGCCTGTCGGTGAAGGCGCTCGGTCTGGGCAAGCTCAACAGCGTCCGCGTGCTGAAGGACAGCCCGCAGGTGCGTGGCCTGATCAACCAGCTCCACTACCTGGTCAAGGTCGAGGACTAATCCCATGAAAATGAATACTCTCAGCCCCGCAGAGGGCGCTCGTCAGGTGCCGAAGCGCGTCGGACGCGGCATCGGTTCCGGCCTCGGCAAGACCTGCGGCCGTGGCCACAAGGGTTCGTTCGCGCGCGCCGGCAAGGGCAAGATCAAGGCCGGTTTCGAAGGCGGCCAGATGCCCATGCAGCGTCGCCTGCCGAAGATCGGCTTCCGTTCGAAGCTGGCCAACGACACCGCCGAAGTGCTGCTGTACAAGCTGGACACGCTGCCGGCCGGCGAGATCGATTTCGCCGCCCTGCGCGCCGCCAAGCTGGTGCCGAGCACCGCCAAGCGCGCCAAGATCGTGGTCAAGGGCGACGTCACCAAGGCGTTCACCCTGAAGGGCATCGCTGCGACCGCTGGCGCCAAGGCCGCGATCGAGGCCGCCGGCGGCAAGCTGGCGGAGTAAGCAAGGCATGTCGCGAACCGCGGGTGCGATGTCGGGTCTGGCCGGTGCGGGCAAGTTCACTGAACTTCGCTCGCGCCTGCTGTTCGTCCTGGGTGCGTTGATCATCTACCGCATCGGTTGCTTCATCCCGGTGCCGGGCGTCAACCCGCAGGCTATGTTGCAGTTGATGGAAGGCCAGAAGGGCACCATCGTGGACATGTTCAACATGTTCTCGGGTGGTGCGCTGTCGCGTTTCAGCCTGTTCGCGCTGAACGTGGTGCCCTACATCTCGGCGTCGATCGTGGTCCAGCTGATGACCCAGATCCTGCCGAGCTGGAAGGCGATGTCGAAGGAAGGCGAGTCCGGGCGTCGCAAGATCACCCAGTACTCGCGTTTCGGTGCGGTGTTCCTGGCGATCTTCCAGGCCGCCGGCATCGCGATCGCATTGCAGAGCCAGGGTGCGGGCAGCGGCCTGCCGGTCGTCTACAACCCGGGACCGGGCTTTGTGCTGACGGCGGTGGTCTCGCTGACCGCAGGCACGATGTTCCTGATGTGGCTGGGTGAGCAAGTCACCGAGCGCGGCATCGGCAACGGCATCTCCCTGATCATCTTCGCCGGCATCGTCGCCGGCCTGCCGGGCGCCGTGCTCAACACGCTGCAGCAGGCCAACAGCGGCGACATGCAGTGGATCACGGTGTTCTTCATCCTGGCGATCGTGCTGGCGTTCACCTGGTTCGTGGTGTTCGTGGAACGCGGCCAGCGCCGGATCACGGTCAATTACGCGCGTCGCCAGGGTGGCCGTGGCGCGTACATGAACCAGAGCTCGTTCCTGCCGCTCAAGCTCAACATGGCCGGCGTGATTCCGCCGATCTTCGCGTCGTCGATCATCATGTTCCCCGCGACGGCCTCCAGCTGGTTCGGCCAGTCGGGTGGCTCGGCGACCAACTGGCTGCAGAAGGCGAGCCAGATGCTGTCGCCCGGCGAGCCGCTGCACATGCTGTTGCTGGCTGGCTTGATCGTCGGCTTCGCGTTCTTCTATACCGCGTTGGTCTTCAATTCGCAGGAAACCGCGGACAACCTCAAGAAGTCGGGCGCGTTGATTCCGGGCATTCGTCCCGGCAAGGCGACGGCCGAGTACGTTGATGGCGTGCTGACCCGGTTGACCGCAGCTGGTGCGCTGTACCTGGTGCTCGTCTGTCTGTTGCCGGAAGTGATGCGCACCCAGCTCGGGACCTCGTTCTACTTCGGCGGAACCTCGCTTCTGATCGTGGTCGTGGTGGTGATGGATTTCATTGCGCAGATCCAGGCGCACCTGATGTCGCACCAGTACGAGAGCCTGCTGAAGAAGGCGAACCTGAAGGGGCGAGGGGCTTCGCGCTAAGCGCAGTACTGTTGCGCTTGACCCGCCGAGTGCCCGGACAGGATGTCCGGGCAGGGCTCCACAGAGCCCTGAATCAGCGCCATGGACGGCAACGAACAACCAGCCAAAGCCGACATATGCGCGGCTTGGCAAATGGGCGACCCGGGCGGCAGTCTCGCGCACGGGTGGCACCGAACCGATCCGCGCGCTGGAGTAGCGCGCGGGCAGGCCGGGATCCATTCCGGCACTGCCAGTTCGGGGTCATCGCCGGAGCATGGGCACACTCCCCATGCCGGGTTCCTGCGCCAGTTGGGGCGGGGACTTCCTGAATGCCCGAGACTTGACTATAATTTCGTGTTCACTGCGTCGGATCGCATGGTCCGTCGCCATTTCGTTATCGGAGATCGCCTTATGGCGCGTATTGCGGGCGTCAACCTGCCTGCCCAGAAGCATGTCTGGGTCGGGCTGCAAAGCATCTACGGCATTGGCCGTACCCGTTCCAAGCTGGTTTGCGAGTCGGCCGGCGTGAAGTCGTCGACCAAGATCCGCGACCTGTCCGAGCCGGACGTCGAGCGCCTGCGCGCAGAAGTCGGCAAGTTCGTGGTCGAGGGCGACCTGCGTCGTGAAGTCGGCATGGCGATCAAGCGCCTGATGGACCTGGCCTGCTACCGCGGCCTGCGCCATCGTCGCGGCCTGCCGCTGCGCGGCCAGCGCACCCGTACCAATGCACGCACCCGCAAGGGTCCGCGCAAGGCCATCAAGAAGTAAGGAACAGACATCATGGCCAAGCCTGCAGCAACCAAGACCAAGAAGAAGATCAAGCGCGTCGTCACCGACGGCATCGCCCACGTCCATGCTTCTTTCAACAACACCATCATCACCATCACCGATCGCCAGGGCAATGCGCTGTCGTGGGCCACTTCGGGCGGCGCGGGTTTCCGCGGTTCGCGCAAGTCGACCCCGTTCGCCGCGCAGGTCGCCGCCGAGAAGGCCGGAAAGGTCGCGCTCGATTACGGCGTGAAGTCGCTGGAAGTGCGCATCAAGGGTCCAGGCCCGGGGCGCGAGTCGGCCGTACGTTCGTTGAACAACGTGGGCTACAAGATCATCAACATCATCGACGTGACGCCAATCCCGCACAACGGGTGCCGTCCGCCGAAGAAGCGTCGCGTCTGACGCCGGGGAGCATTAGAAAATGGCTCGTTATATCGGTCCCACCTGTAAGCTCGCCCGTCGCGAAGGCGCCGACCTCGGCCTGAAGTCGCCGGCCCGCGCGCTCGATTCCAAGTGCAAGCTGGAGCAAAAGCCCGGCCAGCACGGCGCCACCATGACCCGCAAGGGCAAGCTGTCCGACTACGCCACCCAGCTGCGCGAGAAGCAGAAGGTCAAGCGTATCTACGGTCTGCTGGAGCGCCAGTTCCGCAATTACTACAAGAAGGCTGCGACCAAGAAGGGCAACACCGGCGAGAACCTCCTGCAGTTGCTGGAGACCCGCCTGGACAATGTCGTCTACCGCATGGGCTTTGCCATCACCCGCCCGGCCGCGCGCCAGCTGGTGTCGCATCGCGGCATCACGGTCAACGGCAAGCCGGTGAACCTGCCGTCCTACGCGGTGAAGGCTGGCGATGCGATCGCCCTGTCCGAGAAGGCTGCCCGCCAGCTTCGCGTCAAGGAATCGCTGACCGTGTCCCAGCAGATGGACCTGTCGCCGTCCTGGGTCGATGTCGATGCCACCAAGTTCGCCGGCGTGTTCAAGGCCGTGCCTGCGCGTGGCGACCTGCCCAGCGACATCAACGAAGCGCTGATCGTCGAGCTGTACTCGAAGTAAGCCATTGCCACCGGCCTGCGCCCAGCGCGCAGGCCAGCAGGAGACACCACGAATGACGGTTACCGCCACCCAAGTGCTGCGTCCGCGCGGCCCGCAGATCGAGCGCATCACCGACAACCGCGCCAAGGTCGTGATCGAGCCGCTGGAACGCGGCTATGGCCACACCCTCGGCAACGCGCTGCGTCGGGTACTGCTCTCCTCGATCCCCGGTTTCGCCATCACCGAAGTCGAAATCGACGGCGTGCTGCATGAGTACACCACGGTCGAAGGCCTGCAAGAAGATGTGCTTGAAGTCCTGCTGAACCTGAAGGATGTCGCCATCCGCATGCACAACGGCGACTCGGACACCCTGGAGCTGAAGAAGCAGGGTCCGGGCCTCGTCACCGCAGGCGACATCAAGACCAGCCACAACGTCGAGGTACTGAACCCCGGCCACGTGATCGCCAACCTGACCAAGGACGTGGCGCTGAACATGCGCCTCACCATCAGCCGCGGTTTCGGCTACCAGCCGGCTGCCGCACGCCGCCGTCCGGATGAAGAAACCCGCACGATCGGCAAGCTGATGCTGGACGCCTCGTTCTCGCCGGTCCGTCGCGTCGCGTACGCGGTGGAAGCCGCGCGCGTCGAGCAGCGTACCGACCTCGACAAGCTGGTGCTGGACATCGAGACCAACGGCACCATCGACGCCGAGGAAGCCGTGCGTACTGCCGCCGACATCCTCAGCGACCAGCTGTCGGTGTTCGGCGACTTCACCCACCGCGACCGCGGTGCGCCGAAGCAGGCCGCGAGCGGCGTGGATCCGGTGCTGTTGCGCCCGATCGACGATCTCGAGCTGACCGTGCGTTCGGCCAACTGCCTGAAGGCCGAGAGCATCTACTACATCGGCGACCTGATCCAGAAGACCGAAGTCGAGCTGCTGAAGACCCCGAACCTGGGCAAGAAGTCGCTCACCGAGATCAAGGAAGTGCTGGCCCAGCGTGGCCTGTCGCTTGGCATGAAGCTCGAGAACTGGCCGCCGACCGGCATCGCCTCGCACGGGATGATGGGGTGAGTGAAGCGCGCTAGGCGATGCCATCCGGCATCGCCTGCGCGAACGAACGCCCAAGCGCTGTGCGCGAGGGCAGGGGCTGCAAACGCGGCGAAAGCCGCGGCCTCGGCTCTTGATGCAACATCGAAATGAGCTAGAAACCAGCACCACGCCCCCCCCCGCCGACGAACGAAACGTTCGCGGCACGACCGGCAAGGGACGCCGGCACGGACCAGCGCAGTCCACCCGCCCGGAACACAGGGCACACGCCAGGATGGCGACAGCGAAACCCAACGACACAACATTCTCTCGTAAGGAATCTTTCCCATGCGTCACCAGAAATCCGGCCGCAAGTTCAACCGCACCAGCGCCCACCGCGGCGCGATGTTCTCGAACATGGCGGCCTCGCTGTTCAAGAGCGAGCTGATCCGCACCACCCTGCCGAAGGCCAAGGAACTGCGCCGCGTCGCCGAGCCGCTGATCACCCTGGCCAAGGTCGATGGCGTTGCCAACCGCCGCCTGGCGTTCTCCCGCCTGCGCGACAAGGAAGCCGTCGGCACGCTGTTCACCGTGCTGGGCCCGCGTTACGCGCAGCGTCCGGGCGGTTACCTGCGCATCCTGAAGTGTGGCTTCCGCGCCGGCGACAACGCGCCGATGGCGTACGTCGAACTGGTGGATCGCCCGCAGGCTGCTGCCGAGTAATCGGAAGCGTCAACGGCTGCATCGAAAGACCCCGGGACTTCCGGGGTTTTTCGTTTTCGGGCGTCTGGACGATAATCGGCGGACCCCCACGCAAGGCAGGCGCATGAATCCGTTCCGCTGGTCGTTCCGCAGTCAGTTCCTGCTCGGATTCGCGGTCTGTGCCGCGTTGCTCGGCTATGCGCTCTATGTGCAGTTCCGGCTCGGCATCGACCCGTGCCCGTTCTGCATTTTCCAGCGCATCGCCTTTGCGGCGCTCGGCATCGTGTTCCTGCTGGGCGGCCTGCATGCACCGCGTGCACCGGGTGGACGCAAGGCGTGGTCGCTGCTTGCGTTCGTCGCGGCCGCGGTGGGTGCCGGCTACGCGGGACGCCATTCCTGGGTACAACTGAATCCGCCCGCATTTCCAAGCTGCGGTCCCGGGCTCAACTTCATCGTCGAACAGCATTCGTGGCTGGGCGCGGCGCGCAACGTGCTGCTGGCCACAGGCGACTGCAGCAACATCGACTGGAAGTTCCTCGGCCTGAGCATGCCGATGTGGTGCCTGGTGTTTTTCGTCGCGCTGGGACTGGGCGCGCTGTATGCCGGTTTCAAACGTCGACATCACCATAGGTTCCACCGGTAACGGTTGCAGCACCACGGCATGCGGCGGATGATGCAGCGCATCATCCCTGCATCGGTCTGCGTCATGTCGTCCGTCACCCCGCTTCCCGTCACGCCCGCCTCCCACGCCACGCCATGGGCGCCGGACAGCTGGCGCGCGAAGCCGGCCCTGCAATTGCCGCAATACCCGGACGCTGCCGCACTATCAGCCGCGCAGGACGAATTGCGCGCGCTGCCGCCGCTGGTGACGTCGTGGGAGATCCTCACCCTCAAGCAGCAACTAGCCGAAGCGCAGGAGGGCAAGCGCTTCCTGTTGCAGGGCGGTGATTGCGCGGAGACCTTCGCCGAGTGCAACTCGGAGGTCATCTCCAACCGGCTGAAGGTATTGCTGCAGATGAGCCTGGTGCTGGTGCACGGGTTGAAGCTGCCGGTGGTGCGCGTCGGCCGGTTCGCCGGCCAGTACGCCAAGCCGCGTTCCACCGACCTGGAAACCAAGGGTGACGTGACCCTGCCGAGCTACCGCGGCGACATGGTCAACGGGCCGGAATTCACCCCCGATGCGCGCATTCCCGACCCGCGGCGGATGATCAAGGCGCATGCGCGTTCGGCGATGACGATGAACTTCGTGCGCTCGCTGATCGATGGCGGTTTCGCCGACCTGCACCACCCCGAGTACTGGGGACTGGGCTGGGTCAGCCAGTCGCCGCACGCCACCGAATACCAGAAGATGGTGGCCAGCATCGGCGATGCCGTGCGCTTCATGGAAACGCTGGCCGGCGGGCAGATGCACAACCTCAACCGGGTGGATTTCTACACCTCGCACGAAGCCCTGCTGCTTCCTTACGAGGAAGCGCAGACCCGCCAGGTGCCGCGCCAGCCGGGCTGGTTCAACCTGAGCACGCATTTCCCGTGGATCGGCATGCGCACCGCCGCGCTGGACGGCGCGCACACCGAATATTTCCGCGGCATCCGCAACCCGGTCGCGGTGAAGGTCGGACCGTCGGTGACGCCGGACCAGTTGCTGCGCCTGATCGATGTGCTGAATCCGGACAACGAGCCGGGCCGGCTCGGGCTGATTCACCGCATGGGTGCGGAACACATCGCGACGAAGCTGCCCACGCTGCTCGATGCCGTAAAGCGCGAAGGCCGCCGCGTGCTGTGGATCTGCGACGCGATGCACGGCAACACCGAATCGACCAGCAACGGCTACAAGACCCGCCGCTTCGCCAACATCCGCAGCGAGATCGAGCAGGCCTTCGACCTGCACGCCGCGGCCGGCACCCGCCTTGGTGGCGTGCACCTGGAGCTGACCGGCGAGAACGTCACCGAATGCCTCGGCGGTGCGCGCGACCTGACCGAGATCGACCTGCAGCGCGCCTACCGCACCACCGTGGATCCGCGCCTCAACTACGAGCAGGCGCTGGAGATCGCGATGCTGATCGTGCGCAAGCGCGGACCGATCGCGAACGCCTGATCGGCCCGGCGGATCACCTCGCCGCGCCGACCCTGATGCTGGCCGGGAAGGTCGGCGGCTTGCGCGCCTTGCTGGCCTGTTCGTACGCATAAGCCAGTTCGATCAACCGCGCTTCGCTCCATGCCGTGCCCATGAAGGCGATGCCGACCGGCAGGCCGTGCACGTCGCCCATCGGCACGGTGATGCTGGGATAGCGCGCGACCGCGGCCGCGCCGTAACCCGCGCCGGTGAAATGGTCGGCGTTGACCGGATCGGTGGGCCATGCCGGCGACATCGCCGGCGCGACCAAGGCGTCCAGCTGCTGCGCCTTCAATGCGGCGTCGATGCCTTGCGGGCCGGCCAGCTTGCGCGCCTTGTCGCGCGCTGCGATGTAGGCCGCATCGGTCAACGGTCCCTTTGCGTTCGCCTGTTCGAAAATTTCCTGAGCAAAGAAGGGCATCTCCTCTTTCGCATTCTGCGTGTTGAAGGCGATCAGGTCGGCCAGTGTCTTGTGCGGGGCGCCGCTACTGGCCAGGTAGTCGTTCAAGCCCGCCTTGAACTCGTACAGCAGGACTTCGTATTCGTCCTTGTCCCATTGCCCCAGGGTGGGAATCTCGGCGTCCACGACCCTCGCACCGGCGGCCTTCATCGCCGCGATGGCGCGCTCGAACGCGGCATCGGTATCCGGCTGGTAGCCCATCAGCTTGCGCACCACGCCAATGCGCGCGCCCTTCAGGGCATCCGCCTTGAGATGCGTCGTGTAGTCGATGGCGGCTCGCGCCACGTATTCCTTCGTTGCGGCATCACGGTCATCGACCGCGGCGATGGCGGTCAGCAGCGCTGCTGCATCGGCCACGCTGCGCGTCATCGGGCCGGCGGTGTCCTGCGAAGCCGAGATCGGGATGATGCCGCTGCGGCTCACCAGGCCCACCGTTGGCTTGAGTCCCACCAAGCCGGCAACAGCGGACGGGCAGAGGATGCTGCCGTCGGTCTCGGTGCCGATGCCGACCGCGGCCAGGTTCGCGGCGATCGCGCTGCCGGTGCCGGCGCTCGATCCGCAGGGATTCCGATCCAGCGCATACGGATTGTGCGTCTGGCCGCCGCGCCCGCTCCAGCCGGAGGTCGAGCGGGTGGAGCGGAAATTTGCCCACTCGCTGAGGTTGGTCTTGCCCAGGATCACCGCGCCAGCCTCGCGCAGTTTTGCGACCAGGAACGCATCGGCCTTCGGCTTGTGCGATGCCAGCGCCAATGAACCGGCGGAATTCACCATCGGCACCGCATCGATGTTGTCCTTCAGCAGGACCGGGATGCCGTGCAATGGCCCGCGCACCTTGCCTGCCTTGCGTTCGGCGTCCAGCGCGTCGGCGTCCTTGAGCGCGTCGGGATTGGTCTCGATGACGGCGTTGAGCGTCGGGCCGGCGTCGTCGATCGCGGCAATGCGGTCGAGGTAGGCCTGCGTCAGTTTGCGGCTGCTCAGCGAACCATCGGCCAGCTGCTTCTGCAGCGATGCGATGTCGGCTTCCTCGAATGCGAACGCAGCGGGCGCCTGCGCGGCGGTAGGCGCTGGTGCATCGGTGCCGGGAGACTTCGATGCGGGCTGGCAGGCAACGAGCAGCGACAGCGAGGTCGCGAGGGCAAGGCGGCGCATCGGCGTGGTTCCAGTCGGGAATGCGCAAGCATCCCCGTTGCCGCGCCGGCGATCAACTCACCGGCGGCGCTTGCGCAGGTCGCGCGCGAGCACCCAGACCACCAGCAGGTTGATCGCGACCACGGCGGCTTCCAGCCAGTGGCGGTGCACGGCAAAGGCGTAGAGGTCGAACGGCAGGTACGCTGCGGCTGCGATGCAACCCAGCCATGACGCCCAGGCCTTCGCGCGCCAGAGGCCCCAGCCTTCGATCAGGTGGACGATGCCGTAGAGCAGGGCGACGCCGGCGGCGAGATGCACCGAGCCCGGATTGATCGCATGCGCCAGCCACGCCATCGCGCCGGTATCCGGGTCGAGCTGGAAGTGGGCGATGAGTTCCGCGAGCCATCGCTGCAGTGGCGCGGGACCCAGCAGCTCCAGCCCGCTGGCAGCGACCAATGCGAGCGCGCCCTTGACCGCTTCCACCACGGCGATGACATGCAGGCCGGGATGCGCGTGGGGATCGGGGTTGTAGTCCTGCTGGGTCATGCGTCGGTCGATGCGCTGGCCAGCGGCCAAGATGCAAGCGACATGTAGGCGCCGGGCACCGTGCGCAAGAGCTGCACGCGATCGATGCGTAACGGCACCGGGGTGGCGAGTGACGCCGGCTGCGCGGGCGCATCGCGATGGGGCAGGTAAGCGAGGGTGACATGCGCGGTCTGCGCGCGTTCCTTGGCGAAGCCGCAGCCCTGCATGCTCGTTTCGAGTTGTTTCAGCAGCGCCTTGAGTGCATCCGATGGGGCGATCTTCGCGACCAGCACCTTTGCGTGCGGCCAGTACTGCGCGCCGACCAGCGATGCATCGGCTGCGGCCGACTCCGATGCCAGCGCCTGCAGTGCGGTCTCGATGCGCATGCGTTGCGCGTCGTCGATGGATTCGCCGAGGTAGCGCAGGGTCATGTGCCACTGCGCTGGGCTGCGCCAGTCGTGGCGCGGTGCATCCGCCGGCAATGTCGCGCGGATGCCTTGTTGCAGGTCAGCCAGCGCGGCCTGCATGGCCGCGTCGGGCATCCAGCCGAGGAACACACTCACCGCGTGTTCCCGGCTTGTGCTTACGCCGAGCGCGAGGCGCGCTTGCGATCGCTTTCGGTCAGGAACTTCTTGCGCAGGCGGATTTCCTTCGGGGTGACTTCGACCAGCTCGTCGTCCTCGATGAAGTCCAGGGCCTGCTCCAGCGTGTACTTGATCGCCGGGCTCAGCTGGATCGCGTCGTCCTTGCCGGAGGCACGCATGTTGGTCAGCGGCTTCGGCTTGATGGCATTGACCGTGAGGTCGTTGTCCTTCGAGTGGATGCCGACCAGCTGGCCTTCGTACACGTTGTCGCCTTCGGCGGCGAACAGCTTGCCGCGTTCCTGCAGCGGTCCGAGCGAGTAGGCCGGGGTGGTACCGGGCGCATTCGCGATCATCACGCCGTTCTGGCGCTTGGCGATCGCGCCGGTTTCCTTCGGGCCGTAGTGGTCGAACACGTGGAACAGCAGGCCCGAGCCCTGGGTCAGGGTGCGGAACTCGTTCTGGAAGCCGATCAGGCCACGCGCCGGGATCATGTAATCCAGGCGCACGCGGCCCTTGCCGTCGGATTCCATGTTCTTGAGCGCGGCCTTGCGGGTGCCGAGCTTCTCCATCACGCCGCCCTGGTGCACTTCCTCGATGTCGACCACCAACTGCTCGACCGGCTCCATCTGCTGGCCGTCGATGTTCTTGATGATCACTTCCGGGCGCGACACCGCGAGTTCGAAACCTTCGCGGCGCATGTTCTCGATCAGCACCGACAGGTGCAGTTCGCCGCGGCCGGAGACCAGGAACTTGTCCGGATCGGAACCTTCCTCGACCTTCAGCGCCACGTTGTGCAGGGTTTCGCGCTCCAGGCGCTCACGCAGCTGGCGGCTGGTCAGGAACTTGCCGCCGCTCATGTCCTTGTTGCCGGCGAACGGGGAATTGTTCACCTGGAAGGTCATGCTGATGGTCGGCTCGTCAACGGTCAGCGCGGGCAGCGCTTCCGGCGCGTCGAGCGCGCACACGGTGTCGGAGATCGACAGGTCGGCAACGCCGGAAATCGCGACGATGTCGCCGGCGCCGGCTTCCTCGGTTTCGATGCGCTCCAGGCCCATGAAGCCCAGCACCTGCAGGACCTTGCCCTGGCGCTTCTTGCCTTCGCGGTCGACCACGCTGACCGGCATGTTGCGGCGGACCTTGCCGCGCTGGATGCGGCCGATGCCGATCAGGCCGACGAAGTTGCTGTAGTCCAGCTGGCTGATGCGCATCTGGAACGGGCCGTCCATGTCGACCTGCGGCGGCGCCACGTGCTGCATGATCGCTTCGTACAGCGGGGTCATGTCGCCTTCGCGGGCGCTGTCGTCCAGGCTGGCGTAGCCGTGCAGCGCCGAGGCATAGACGATCGGGAAGTCGAGCTGCTCGTTGGTCGCGCCGAGCTTGTCGAACAGGTCGAACACCTGGTCGATCACCCAGTCCGGGCGCGCGCCGGGACGGTCGATCTTGTTGACCACCACGATCGGCTTGAAGCCCATCGCGAAGGCCTTCTGGGTCACGAAGCGGGTCTGCGGCATCGGGCCGTCCATCGCGTCGACCAGGATCAGCACCGAGTCCACCATCGACAGCACGCGCTCGACCTCGCCGCCGAAGTCGGCGTGGCCCGGGGTGTCGACGATGTTGATGCGGTTGCCCTGCCAGGTGATGGCGGTGTTCTTGGCCAGGATCGTGATGCCACGTTCCTTTTCCTGGTCGTTGCTGTCCATCGCGCGCTCGGCCAGCACCGTGCGTTCGTTGAGCGTGCCGGACTGCTTGAGCAGGCAGTCGACCAGGGTGGTCTTGCCATGGTCGACGTGGGCGACGATGGCGATGTTGCGGAGGCGTTCGACGGAAGAATTGGATTCGGACATGGGGAATGCGCGCCGCTTGCGGTTCAGGCCGGGCACGAAGGTCAGGAAGGGAAGCCGAGTATTATAGCCGGCCCCGGCGTCCAGCGCCTGACCAGACCGAAAGGAATCCGAAATGTCCCTGATCGCCACCTTCGACACCGCCCGCGGCCCGATCCAGGTCGAGCTCTACCCCGACAAGGCCCCGCTGACCGTCGCCAATTTCGTCAACCTGGCCAAGCGCGGCTTCTACGACGGCCTGAATTTCCACCGCGTCATCCCGGATTTCATGATCCAGGGCGGCTGCCCCGAGGGTTCCGGCCGTGGCGGCCCGGGTTACCGCTTCGAGGACGAGACCAACAATGGCGTGAAGCACGAGCGCGGCGTCCTCTCGATGGCGAATGCCGGCCCGAACACCAATGGCAGCCAGTTCTTCATTACCCACATCAAGACCGACTGGCTGGACGGCAAGCACACCGTGTTCGGCAAGGTGATCCAGGGCCTGGACGTGGTCGACGCAGTGAAGCAGGGCGACCTGATCACGTCGGTGAAGATCGAAGGCGACACCGATGCCGTGCTGGCCGCCAAGGCAGAGAAGGTTGCCGAGTGGAACAAGATCCTCGCCGCCTGAGCCATCGGCGCGTTGCTTGACGAAAAGGCGGCTTCGGCCGCCTTTTTTGTTGCCGGGCAGGGCCGGGCGGGATCGACCCCTGTGTTAAAATCCCGCGGCTTTATCCACGCTGCTTGCCCTTCTCATGCCGCGCCACGCGGCCTTTTCGAGGTTCCCCCACGATGCCTCAACTCGCCCGGCGCATGAGTCGCGCCAAGCCCAGCGCCATCATGGCCGTCGCCGAGAAGGCCAAGCGCCTGAAGGCGGAAGGCCGCGACATCATCAGCTTCTCGATCGGCGTCCCCAACTTCCTGCCCGGCGACCATGTCTATGCCGCCGCGCGCGAAGCATTGGCCAAGGACAGCGGCCAGTACGGCAGCAACCGCGGCCCCGATGCGCTACTCGATGCCTTCATTGCGCACATGGAAGCGATCGGGTTGACCGGCTACGGCCGCGCCAACTGCTCGACCGGCATCGGCGCCAAGCACGTGATCTACAACCTCGCCGAGGCCTTGCTGGACGAAGGCGATGCGATCGCCTTCCCGACGCCGTACTGGACCACGTATCTCGACATCGCCGAAATCGTGAACGCCAAGGCCGTCACCCTGCCGTGCCCGGCATCGCAGGACTACAAGCTGACCCCGGCGCAGCTGGACGAGGCGCTGGCGACCCACAAGCCGAAGGTCTTCCTCTTCAACAATCCGTCCAATCCGACCGGCATGGTCTACGGCCGCGAAGAAATCGCGGCGTTGGCGGATGTGCTGGTGAAGTATCCGGACACGTGGATCGTCATGGACGACATCTACAACCGCATGCTGTTCGACGGGCTGGAGTACGTGAACTTCGTGCAGGTTCGCCCCGAGTTGCGCGACCGCGCGATCTTCATCGACTCGCTGTCCAAGACCTACGGCATGCCGGGCTGGCGCGTGGGCTTCATGGCCGGGCCGGAGTCGGTGGCCAAGGCCGTGACCACGATGAATTCCAACCACATCACCAATCTTCCGGAAGTGGTCTGCGCCGCGGCGATCGCCGCACTGTCCGGCCCGCAGGACGTACCGACGCAGAAGTGCGACGAGTTCCAGGCCAAGCGCGACCAGGTGATGGCGGTGATGGACGCGATCCCGGGCGTGGTCTGCCCGCGTCCGCAGGGTGCGTTCTACGTGTTCCCCGACATCAGCAGCGCGTTCGGCAAGTCGCATAACGGCACGAAGATCGAAAACGACGTCGACTTCTGCAATGTCCTGCTGGAAGCCAAGGGCGTGGCCTGCGTGCCGGGCTCCGCGTTCGGCGAGCCGCGCGCGCTGCGCATCAGCTACACCTGCCCGACGCCGCAACTCGCGCCGGGCCTGGCGCGCATCCAGGAATTCTTCGCCGAGCTGGCGTAAGTCACATCGAACAATCGACGCGGCCCCACGCCGCACCGTCATCCAGGAGTCGAAACAATGAAAGCCCCCGTCCGTGTTGCAGTGACCGGTGCCGCCGGCCAGATCGGTTACGCCCTGCTGTTCCGCATCGCCTCCGGCGAAATGCTGGGCAAGGACCAGCCGGTGATCCTGCAGATGCTGGAACTGCCGATGGAGAAGGCCCAGGCCGCGCTGAAGGGCGTGATGATGGAGCTGGAAGATTGCGCGTTCCCGCTGCTGGCCGGCATGGTCGGCACCGATGACGCCGAAGTCGCGTTCAAGGACGCCGACTACGCCCTGCTGGTCGGCGCGCGTCCGCGTGGCCCGGGCATGGAGCGCAAGGACCTGCTGCTGGAAAACGCCAAGATCTTCACCGCGCAGGGCGCGGCGCTGAACAAGGTCGCCAGCCGCAACGTCAAGGTGCTGGTGGTCGGCAACCCGGCCAACACCAATGCCTATATCGCGATGAAGTCCGCCCCGGACCTGCCGGCGAAGAACTTCACCGCGATGCTGCGCCTGGACCACAACCGCGCGCTGTCGCAGCTGGCCAACAAGGCTGGCGTGGCCGTGGCCGACATCGAGAGGCTGGTCGTGTGGGGCAACCACAGCCCGACGATGTATCCGGACTACCGCTTCGCGACCGTGGGCGGCGAGTCGCTGCCGGACAAGATCGGCGACGCCGACTGGAACGCCAACACCTTCATCCCGCAGGTCGGCAAGCGTGGCGCCGCGATCATCGAGGCGCGCGGGCTGTCGTCCGCCGCATCGGCCGCGAATGCCGCGATCGACCACATCCGCGACTGGGCGCTCGGCACCGACGGCAAGTGGGTGACCATGGGCGTGCCGTCCGACGGCAGCTACGGCATCCCGGAAGGCGTGATGTACGGCGTGCCGGTGACCTGCGCCAATGGCGAGTACACCCGCATCGAAAGCCTGCCGGTCGACGACTTCAGTCGCGCCGCGATGGACAAGACCTTGGCCGAGCTCGAAGAAGAGCGCGCCGGTGTCGCCCACCTGCTCTGATCCGCGAAGCCATTCGCTTCACGAAACGCCGGGCATTGCCCGGCGTTTTCGTTTCCGGCGTCGGTCACGCACACTGCGCGCAGTCCTCGCCGGTCTCATCGCATGAGCGCACCCATCCCCGAATTCGCCAATGACGCACGCGATTTCGCGTTGGCCGATGCGGTAGCGGGGGGCAAGCCGCTGGTCATCCGTGGACTGTGCCGCGAGTGGCCCTTGGTGCAGGCCGCGCAGCGTTCCTACGGCGACTTCGCGCAGGCGGTCGCGGCCTTCGACAACGGCACGCAGGTCGATGTGTTGCGCATGCCGCCCGAGGCCGAAGGCGTGGTCGGCTACAACGAGGCGCTCGACGGCTTCAACTACCAGCACTTCAAGGTCGGCGTCACCGAGGCGTTGCAACGCCTGGCCGCGTACAGCCGCAACGAAGGGTCCGTGCCGGGCCTGGCATTGCAAAGCGCGTTGATCAGCGAATGCATACCGGCATTCATCGACACGCATCCGATGTCGTGCCTGCCGCCATCCGTGTCGCCACGATTGTGGGTTGGCAACCGGGTCACCACGCCCGCGCATTTCGACGCGTCGCACAACATCGCGGTGGTCGCATGCGGACGTCGCCGCTTCACCCTGTTCCCGACCGACCAAGTGGCGAACCTCTACATCGGACCGCTGGATTTCGCGCCGACCGGCGCCGCGATCACCCTGGCACGACCCGACCAGCCGGACTTCGAACGCCATCCACGCCTGCGCGAGGCACTGGCGAATGCGTTGGTCGCGGAACTCGAACCTGGCGATGCGCTCTATATGCCGCCGCTGTGGTGGCACCAGGTCGAGTCGCTGGAGCCGCTCAATGCGCTGGTGAACTACTGGTGGATGCCGGCGCAGCTCGAGGGGCGCGCGACCGCGCCTGCGCTCGGCGCACTGTTGCATGCACGGCTGGCGTTCGCGGCATTGCCGGCGAAGGAACGGCAGGACTGGCGCGCGCTGTTCGACCATTACGTCTTCGGCGACACCGATCCTGCCGCGCATATCCCCGAGGCCAGCCGTGGCGTGCTGGGGGAACTCGGCCCCGACGCATTGGCTGCACTGAAGGAACGGATCCGGTCGGGACTTTAGTCGGGTGCCGACCGCTTCGGCCGACGCGCTAAAATGGCTGACTCCGCCCAAGGAACATGACGCCATGTCCGAGACCGCAGGCGCACGCTTCCGTGCCGCCCTTTCCGCCGAATCCCCGCTGCAGGTGATGGGCGCGATCACCGCCTATGCCGGCCTGATGGCCAAGCGCACCGGCTACAAGGCGCTCTACCTCTCCGGAGGTGGCGTCGCTGCCAATTCGCTGGGCGTGCCCGACCTCGGCATCTCCACGATGGAGGACGTACTGACCGACGCGCGCCGCATCGTGGATGCCACCGGCATGCCGCTGCTGGTCGACATCGACACCGGTTGGGGTGGGGCGTTCAACATCGGCCGCACCATCCGCAACTTCGAGCGCATCGGCGTGGCCGCAGTGCACATGGAAGACCAGGTCGGTCAGAAGCGCTGCGGCCATCGTCCCGGCAAGGAAGTGGTGTCGACGCAGGAAATGGTCGATCGGGTGAAGTCGGCGGTCGATGCGCGCACCGACGCGTCGTTCGTGATCATGGCGCGCACCGATGCCGCCGCGGTGGAAGGCCTCGACAGCGCGATCGAGCGTGCGGTGGCCTACGTCGAAGCCGGTGCCGACATGGTGTTCCCGGAAGCGATGACCTCGCTCGACGATTACCGCAAGGTCAAGGCCGCGGTGAAGGTGCCGGTCCTCGCCAACCTCACCGAATTCGGCAGCACCCCGTTCTACACCACCGACGAATTGCGCGATGCCGGCGTCGACATCGCGCTGTACTGCTGCGGCGCTTATCGCGCGATGAACAAGGCGGCGCTCAACTTCTACGAGACCGTGCGCCGCGATGGCACCCAGAAGCACATCGTCGACACCCTGCAGACCCGCGCAGAGCTCTACGACTTCCTGGGCTACCACGCCTACGAAGACAAGCTCGACGCGCTGTTCGCGCAGACCAAGTAAGCCACGAAGGAATCCACCATGAGCGATCAAGCACCCGCTGCCGCCGGCCCCGCTTCTGCCGGCACGTTCAAGCCGAAGAAATCCGTCGCCCTGAGCGGCACCGCCGCCGGCAACACCGCGTTGTGCACGGTCGGCCGCAGCGGCAACGACCTGCATTACCGCGGCTACGACATCCTCGACTTCGCCAATACCAGCGAGTTCGAGGAGATCGCCTACCTGCTGGTGCACGGCAAGCTGCCGAACAAGGCGGAACTGGCCGGCTACAAGGCCAAGCTGAAATCGTTGCGCGGCATCCCGGCCGCAGTGAAGTCGGCGCTGGAAGAACTGCCGCCGTCGGCGCATCCGATGGACGTGATGCGCACCGGCGTGTCGGTGCTGGGCTGCGTGTCGCCGGAGAAGGACGACCACAACCATCCGGGCGCGCGCGACATCGCCGACAAGCTGATGGCCTCGCTCGGCTCGATGCTGCTGTACTGGTACCACTGGAGCCACAACGGCCGCGCCATCGACGTCGAGACTGACGACGACAGCATCGGCGGCCACTTCCTGCACCTGCTGCACGGCGAGGCGCCGCGCGACTCGTGGGTGCGGGCCATGCACACCAGCTTGATCCTGTACGCGGAGCACGAGTTCAACGCGTCGACGTTCACCGCGCGCGTGATCGCCGGCACCGGCAGCGACATGCATTCCTGCATCACCGGTGCGATCGGTGCGCTGCGCGGCCCGAAGCACGGCGGCGCCAACGAGGTCGCATTCGAAGTGCAGAAGCGCTACGACTCGCCCGATGAGGCCGAGGCGGACATCAAGGCGCGCGTCGAGCGCAAGGAAGTGGTGATCGGTTTCGGCCATCCGGTGTACACGGTGTCCGATCCGCGCAACCAGGTGATCAAGGACGTCGCGCGCGAGCTGTCGGCTGAGCAGGGCGACCTGAAGATGTACGACATCGCCGAGCGCCTGGAATCGGTGATGTGGGACATCAAGAAGATGTTCCCGAACCTCGACTGGTTCAGCGCGGTGAGCTACCACATGATGGGCGTGCCCACCGCCATGTTCACCCCGTTGTTCGTGATCGCGCGTACCAGCGGCTGGAGCGCGCACGTGATCGAGCAGCGCATCGACGGCAAGATCATCCGCCCCAGCGCCAACTACACCGGGCCGGAAGATCGCGAGTACGTGCCGCTCGACAAGCGCTGAGTCGTCGTCGGCCAGGTAACGAAAAAGCCGCGCATTGCGCGGCTTTTTCGTGGGCGGATATCGTGTCGATTCCGGATCGGTCGATCCGCATCAGGTCCGTCGCGGCTTGAGTTTCTGCACCTGCAGGAAGGTGTGGTCGCCGATGGTGGCGACCTGGTAGGCATTGCGCCAGCTCGGGCTGGCGATCGCATGCGCCATGAAGTGGCTGGCGCCCGGCACGATCTCTCGGCGCTGGCCCTTCGGCAGCGACCAGTTGTGCTCGGACTCGAGGGCGATGGTGACGGCCTCGGCCCAGGCTTCGGTGTTCGACAGCCGCGTCTGCGGGGACACGATCGTCGGCGCGAACTGCTTGCGGGCGGTGACCACCTGGCAGACGTTGCGGCCCCACAGGCCGCTGTCGCGGCGACGCAGGGCGACCTCGGCGACCGCCTGCTGGCCGCGGGCCGATTGATCGCGTGCCTCCAGGTAGACCGTGGTGGACAGGCACAGTGAATCTGCGGCCGGTTGCGGCAGCACATTGCTTGACAGCCAGAGGATCCAGGCCAGTTTCATGTCGAACTCCTTGCTCCGTTGCGGCGCAGGCACGGGCATCGGGGTCAGCCGATGGCAATGCAGGCGTCATGGCGTACTGGGGAGGGCGGCAGCTCTATGGCGGCCTTTGCCCGGGCCCGCCGCTCAGTGCAGGGGGCCGGTGGCCTGCCTATGCGCGAGGGTCGCGTCCGGGCAGGGCGGAAAGTGGGCGCACCTTAGGGGCGCTTACCCCAACGCCAGCTGAACGCGAATTCTGGAAGCCACTGATTCGATTGGAGTTTTTATTCGGAGGTGGGCATCAGAGGCTCGCTGCAAGCCGGCTGCCCTCGGCGATCGCGCGTTTCGCGTCCAGTTCCGCAGCCACGTTCGCACCGCCTATCAAATGGCTGCGCTGGCCCTTCGCCTGCAGTGCATCGAACAGTCCGCGCCTCGATTCCTGCCCGGCGCAGATGACGACATGGTCGACCGGCAAGGTCTGCTCGCTGCCATCCACCCGGATGTGCAAACCCGCATCGTCGACGCCTAGATACTCGACACCGCCCAGCATCTTCACGCCCTTCGCCTTCAGCGTGGCGCGATGGATCCAGCCGGTGGTCTTGCCAAGCCGCGCGCCGGGTTTGCCCGGGCTGCGCTGCAGCAACCAGACCTTGCGCGCCGGCGGTTCCGGATGTGCGGGGACCAATCCGCCCGGCGTCCGGAACTCGGCATCGACGCCCCATTCGGCCATCCAGCGCTTCGTGTCCAGGGTCGCCGATGGGCCGGCCTCGACCAGGAACTCGGCGACATCGAAGCCGATGCCGCCGGCACCGATGATCGCGACCTTCGCCCCCGGCGTGATGCGGCCTTCCAGCACATCGAGGTAACTGACTACCTTCGGATGGTCATGCCCCTCGATGTCGATCCCGCGCGGCGTGACCCCGGTGGCCACCACCACGTCATCGAAAGCGGACAGGCTGTCTCCATCCACGCGTGTCGACAGGTGCAGGGCAACACCGGAATCCTCGATGCGCTGGCCGAAGTAGCGCAAGGTCTCGTGGAATTCCTCCTTGCCCGGGATCGTCTTGGCCAGATTGAACTGCCCGCCGATGCGATCCGCAGCATCGAACAGGGTCACCCGGTGCCCGCGTTCGGCGGCAACGGTGGCGCAGGCCAGGCCGGCCGGCCCGGCACCCACCACGGCAATCGATCTGGGCGAGGTGGTCCTGGTGTAGTTGAGTTCGGTTTCCGCGCAGGCGCGCGGATTGACCAGGCAACTGGCCTTCTTCTGCTCGAACACATGGTCCAGGCAGGCCTGGTTGCAGGCGATGCAGGTGTTGATGGCGGCGGTGCGACCGGTGCGTGCCTTGTTCACCCATTCGGGATCTGCCAGCAGCGGCCGCGCCATCGACACCATGTCGGCACCACCGGACGCCAGGATCGCTTCGGCGACGTCGGGCATGTTGATCCGGTTGGTCGCGACCAGCGGCAGGCGCATGTGCGGTTTCAGCTTTGCGGTGACGCCGGCGAATGCCGCGCGCGGCACCGAGGTCGCAATGGTCGGCACGCGCGCTTCGTGCCATCCGATGCCGGTATTGATGATGGTCGCGCCAGCGGCTTCCACCGCCTTCGCCTGGGCCACGATGTCGTCCCAGCCGTTGCCGCCTTCGACCAGATCCAGCATCGACAGCCGATAGATGACGATGAAATCCGGGCCGCAGGCCTCGCGCACCCGGCGCACGATCTCGACCGCGAAGCGCATCCGCTTCGCAGCATCGCCGCCCCATGCATCGGTGCGGCGGTTGGTGCGGGGCGCGGTGAACTCGTTCAACAGGTAGCCTTCCGAGCCCATGATCTCCACGCCGTCGTATCCGGCCTCACGGGCCAGGCTTGCCGCGGTGGCGAAGTCGCGGATGTGGCGCTCGATGCCGCGCGCGGAGAGCGGGCGTGGCGTGAACGGATTGATCGGCGCCTTCAGCTTCGACGGCGCTACAGACAGTGGGTGGTAGGCATAGCGACCGGCATGCAGCAATTGCATGCAGATCTTGCCGTCATGGCCGTGCACGGCGGATGTGACCTGCTTGTGCCGGCCAACGTGCCAAGGCATGGACATCCTGCTGGCGAAGGGCTTCAGCCAGCCGACCAGGTTCGGCGCAAAGCCACCCGTGACGATCAGCCCGGTTCCGCCGGCGGCGCGCTCGGCGAAATAGGCTGCCAACTTCGGGAAGTCTGCTGCGCGGTCTTCCAGCCCCGTGTGCATCGATCCCATCAGGACCCGGTTGCGCAGGCGGGTGAAGCCCAGGTCGAGGGGCTCGAACAAGCGTGGATAGGGCGATGTCGTCATTGTCCAAGCATACCCATGCGTACGGTCATGTGCATTGTTTGTTGGTGTGCCCTGAGACCGCCACACCGACGATCACGGGTAAACAGGCAAAACGGGGCGTACGTCACGGACCGACGTGATAAATTGCGGCGTCGGCCGTGCAAGTGGGGAGGTGTCGGCAGCTGTCTCCAGGCCTTTGTCCCATGCCGGAAGCCACGATGCGTTTTGCATGCAAGTAACTGTTATGGTAGTGTTAACACGGCTTTCACGTGGCCGCCATTACTGTATGCGGGATGGCGTGCGGACTCAGCCGTCTGAATACATCATTTGGCGTCACTAGTTTCTATTACTGATCAAGGAGCTGAACATGAATAAGAAACTCCTCTGCGCTGCCCTGCTGGGTAGTCTGGGTATGGCGCAGGCTGCGTCCGCCCAGGAGTTTGATGATCGCTGGTATGTCTCCGGCTCGACCGGCGTGAACTTCCAGGACAAGGATCGTGCGACCGAAGATTCGCTCTTCGTGACCCTCGGCTTCGGCAAGTTCATCAATCCGAATCTGTCGCTGGAAGCGGAGTTGAACTACCAGAATCCGGACAAGACCGTCAATCCGAACCTGTGGTGGAGCCAGTACGGCGCATCCTTGGATGCCCGTTACCACTTCCGCAATGCGGATTCCAAGTGGTGGCCCTATGTGCGCGGCGGCATCGGCTGGCAGCGTCACGAGGAAGAGTACAGCGCGTTCCCGAGCCCGAACTCGCCTGGTCAGCATGAAGATTCGAACCTCGCCCTGAATCTCGGTGCCGGTCTGCAGTTCGACTTCGGTCGCGTTGACCTGCGTACGGAAGTGGGCACTCGCGTCGACTTCGACGATCAGCAAGCCCGTATCGGCGCGCAGGAGAATCTGTTCACCGACCTGCTCGCTTCGGTTGGCCTGACCGTGGCCCTTGGCCCGGAGCCGGTTGCCCCGGTTGCCCCGGCGCCGGTCGCGGAAGCGAGCTGCGCGGATATGGATGACGACGGCGACGGCGTCAACAACTGCAACGACAAGTGCCCGGGTTCGCAGGCTGGCCAGACCATCGGTCCGGACGGCTGCCCGGTGCCGGTCTCGATCGACCTGAAGGGCGTGAACTTCGACTTCGACAAGTCGACCCTGCGTCCGGATGCCGTCGCGATCCTCAACGAGGCCGTCGAAATCCTGAAGCGCTATCCCGACCTGCGCGTCGAAGTCGCAGGTCACACCGACCTGTGCGGCACCGATGCGTACAACCAGTCGCTGTCGGAGCGTCGCGCCAAGGCCGTGTACGACTACCTGACCGGCAACGGTGTCGACGGCGGCCGCCTGGCCGGCCCGATCGGCTACGGCGAGAGCCGTCCGCTGGAGCAGACCGCGCAGACGCTGCCGGGTTGCAAGAGCGAGACCAACCGCCGCACCGAGCTGAACGCCCAGTAATCTGGTCGCCAGCAATGCAATACGCGAAGCCCGGCCTTGTGCCGGGCTTCGTCGTTTGCGGTATCGCGAGATGATCTCGATTGCGGCCTTCGTGCGCGAACACCTACACTTCAGGCTCAATCGGGGAACCAACATGCAATCGATCCGCAGCGCATCGTCCATCCTGTTGTTGCTTGCGATGCCCGGCCTGGTGCATGCAGCCGGTGATGCCTGCCACGGCGAGGCGCTGTCGGTGGTACCCGTGCGGCCGAACCTGATTTCGCCGGTTGCCATCGAACTGGCTCCAGCGACCACGCAACTCGGTGGCGCGACCGGCGTTCTCTCGCAGTCCTTCGACGAAGCTCTCTCTGTCGACAACGTGCTGCTGCGCATCCGCCTGGATGGTTGCCGCGCGATGGCCAAGGCGAGGATGCCGGCGAGCGTGGCCAGCCCCGGTGATCCGGCGGCGTACAAGCCGCGAACCGAGTTCGACAACGCGCCTTGGCGCTTCGACATGACCCAGAACGGCAAGCGCATGACCGCCGACGAGTTCGATGCCTGGATGAAGGCCAAGGGCGTGCGCGTTGTCGGTCGCAAGGATGCACCCGCCGCAGAGCCCGTCGCGCCGCCAGCCGTGGTTCCCGCGGACAAGCCCAAGAAATAATCCACGAGCGTGGCTGCTCGTCACGACGTGGCCGATGCCTTGCGCCGAATCGGATTGGCCCGCGCGCTGTCCAAGCGCGGGCTGTGCTCGCGCACGCAGGCCGGTGGATGGATCCGCGATGGTCGCGTGCAGGTCGATGGCCGGGTGGTCCGCGATCCCGAATTCCCGACGATTGCAGGCAGGCATCGCATCGTCGTCGATGGACGCGACATCGACGACGCGCCGCGGCAAGCCCTGCACCTGATGCTCAACAAGCCGCGCGGTCTGGTGACGACGCTGCGCGACGAGCAAGGCCGTGACACCGTGTACCGCTGTTTCGACGGTGCGGATCTCGGGTTCATCGCGCCGGTGGGTCGCCTCGACAAGGCAAGCGAAGGCTTGCTGCTGTTTACCAACGATCCGCAGTGGGCCGCGCGGATCACCTCGCCCGACCGTGGTCCTGACAAGACCTACCACGTGCAGGTGGACCGCATTCCCGATGCCACCACGCTGGCATCGATGCAGGCGGGCGTGGATTGCGAGGGTGAAGCGTTGCGCGCGAAGTCGGCGGTAGTGCTGCGCGCCGGGGAAAAGAATGCCTGGCTGGAAATCGTGCTGGACGAAGGCCGTAACCGGCAGATCCGCCGGTTGCTGGCGGCGCTCGACATCGGCGTGTTGCGGTTGCTGCGCGTCGCGATCGGCAGGTTGCAGTTGGGCGAGTTGCCGAAGGGGCAGTGGCGCGAGCTCACTGCCCAGGAAGTCGCCGCGTTGGGCGGCGACTGAGGCCTCAGGCTTTCAGCACGCCCAGTTCATGGCCGATGCGGACGAAGGCGTCGATCGCGCGGTCGAGGTGCTCGCGGGTGTGCGCCGCGCTGATCTGCGTGCGGATGCGCGCCTGGCCCTTCGCTACCACCGGGAAGAAGAAGCCGATCGCGTAGATCCCTTCCTCGAGCAAACGTTCGGCGAAACGCTGCGCGAGCGGAGCGTCGTACAGCATCACCGGGCTGATCGGATGCACGCCGGGACGGATGTCGAAACCGGCATCGACCATGCGGGTGCGGAAGTAGGTGGTGTTCTCGCGCAGTTGTTCGCGCAACTCGCCTGCGCTGGACAGCATCTCGAAGGCCTTGATGCCTGCGGCGACCACGTGCGGCGGCAGCGAGTTGGAGAACAGGTACGGGCGTGAACGCTGGCGCAGGAGTTCGATCACTTCCTTCTTCGCGGTGGTGAAGCCGCCGAGTGCGCCACCCATCGCCTTGCCCAGCGTGCCGGTGAAAATGTCGATACGGTCCAACACGCCCTTCACCTCGGCAGAGCCGCGGCCGGTGGCGCCGAGGAAGCCGGTCGCATGGCATTCGTCGATGTGCACCAGCGCGCCGTACTTCTTCGCGAGTGCGGTGATCTCGTCCAACGGTGCGATGAAGCCATCCATCGAGAACACGCCATCGGTGGTGACCATGGTCGTGCGCGCGCCATCGGCCTTGGCCTGCTGCAACTGCGTTTCCAGGTCGGCCATGTCGCAGTTGGCGTAGCGATAGCGCTTCGCCTTGCACAGGCGCACGCCATCGATGATCGAGGCATGGTTGAGTGCATCGCTGATGATCGCGTCGTGTTCGTCCAGCAGCGGCTCGAACAGGCCGCCGTTGGCATCGAAGCAGGCGGCATAGAGGATGGTGTCCTCGGTGCCGAAGAACTCGGCGATGGTTTTTTCCAGTTGCTTGTGCAGATCCTGGGTGCCGCAGATGAAACGCACCGACGCCATGCCGAAGCCATGCGTATCCAGTGCATCTTTGGCCGCCGCGATGATGTCCGGATGATCCGCCAGTCCGAGGTAATTGTTGGCGCAGAAATTCAGCACCGTGCGACCATCGGCCAGTTCGATCTCGGCCGACTGCGGGCTGGTGATGATGCGCTCGGACTTGAACAGGCCGGCGGCGCGGATCTCGTCAAGGGTGTCGGCGTAACGTTGGGTCAGGGACATCGTGGTTGCTCTTGGTAGGAGCGGCTTCAGCCGCGAGCTTTCTGCATTCCGGATCGCGAGCGAAGGGCTCGCGGCTGAAGCCGCTCCTACCGGAAGAGCGGCGACGCGCTCAATTCCAGCTCAACACGACCTTGCCCGACTTGCCGCCTTCCATCAGGTCGAAGCCCTTCTGGAAATCGTCGATCGGCAGTTGGTGCGTGAGCACCTTGCCCAGCGGGAAGCCACTCAGCACCAGTTGCGTCATCTTGTACCAGGTCTCGTACATCTTGCGGCCGTACATGCCATGGATGGTCAGGCCTTTGAAGATGATCTTGTCCCAGTCGGCGCCGGCACCCTGGGGCATGATGCCGAGCATCGCGATCTTGCCGCCGTGATACATGCAATCGAGCATGTCGTTGAAGGCGCGCGGGTTGCCGCTCATTTCCAGGCCCACGTCGAAGCCTTCCATGTGCAGGTCGGCCATCACGTCCTTGAGCGAGGTGTTGGCGACGTTGACCACGCGCGTCGCGCCCATGTCGGCGGCAAGCTTCAGCCGGAAGTCGTTGACGTCGGTGACCACCACGTTGCGCGCGCCGATGTGCTTGCAGATGCCGGCGGCGATCACGCCGATCGGACCGGCGCCAGTGATCAGCACGTCTTCGCCGACCACGTCGAATTCCAGCGCGCAGTGCGCGGCATTGCCGTAGGGATCGAAGAACGCGGCGAGCTCGCTCGGGATCTGGTCCGGGATCGGCCACAGGTTCGATGCCGGCATCACGATGTATTCGGCGAACGCGCCATCGCGGTTCACGCCGATGCCGACCGTGTTCGGGCACAGGTGCTGCTTGCCGGCGCGGCAGTTGCGGCAATGGCCGCAGACAATGTGGCCTTCCGCGCTGACCCGCTGGCCGAGCTGGTAGCCGGTGACGCCGGGGCCGAGGTCGACGATGCGGCCCACGAACTCGTGGCCGATCACCAGTCCCGGTTTGATCGTGCGCTGGCTCCACTCGTCCCACAGGTAGATGTGCAGGTCGGTACCGCAGATCGCGGTCTTTTCCAGTTTGATCAGTACCTCGTTCGGACCGGGCGTCGGTACCGGCACCTGTTCCATCCAGATGCCCTTGCCGGTCTCGCGCTTGACCAAGGCCTTCATTGTTGCCTGCGACATGGCAGTCCACCGTGCGGGAAAGGCCGCCATTCTACTGCCGCGCACGTCGCTGGCCTGCGCCATGACCGCCGGCACACGCGCCTTCACGGGATCCGGTGATGTAATGGGAAATTGATTTGGATCGAGGAAACCTGAATGCGCTTGCGCCCTGCCGCCCTGACCCTTGCACTCGCTTTCGCCGGCGGAGCTGCACACGCCGATGAAGGCATGTGGATGCCGTCGCAACTCCCGCAACTGGCGAAGGAACTGAAGGCCGCCGGCTTCAAGGGCAATCCGGCCGACCTTGCCAATCTCACCAGGCATCCGATGAGCGCAGTGGTTTCGCTGGGTGGTTGCACCGCGAGCTTCGTGTCGCCGCAGGGTCTGGTGGTCACCAATCACCATTGCGCGCTCGGTGCGATCCAGCTGAATTCCACCGCCGAGCGCAACCTGATCCAGGATGGCTTCATCGCCGCGACGATGGCCGATGAACCTTCGGCCGGGCCCGCGGCGCGGATCTGGGTCACGGTCGGCTTCGACAAGGTCACCGATCGCATCCTGGCCGGCGCCAAGGGCAAGACCGGACGTGCGTACTTCGACGCGGTGGAGTCAGCGCAGAAGGCTGCGGTCGCCGCCTGCGAGCAGGACGCCGGCCATCGCTGCAGCGTGGCGAGCATGTATTACGGCCGCGAGTACTACCTGATCAAGCAACTCGAACTGAAGGACATCCGCCTTGCGTACGCGCCACCGCGTTCGATCGGCAACTACGGCGACGACATCGACAATTTCATGTGGCCGCGCCACACCGGCGACTTCACCTTCTATCGCGCCTACGTCGGCAAGGACGGCAAGCCGGCGGCGTACAGCAAGGACAACGTGCCGTACGCGCCGCCCGCGCATCTCACCGTGTCCACCGCGCCGGTGAAAGCCGGCGATTTCGCGATGGTCGCCGGCTATCCGGGCACCACCTTCCGTCATCGCACTGCATCGGAATTCGCCAACCAGATCGACTGGCTGTTGCCTAAACGCGTCGACGTGGTCGGCGGCATGATCAAGACCATCGAAACCGCCACCGCCGGCGACAAGGCGAAGGAGGTGCTGTACGCCTCCACCGTCGCCGGCAACAAGAACACGTTGAAGCGCGCGCAGGGCGAACTCGATGGCCTGCGCCGCAGCGATGCGGTGCGCGTGCGTCGCGAAGACGAATCCGCGATGCTGGCCTGGCTGGCGAAGCAGCCGAACGCTTCCGCGCTGCAGGCGGACATCCGCGCGATGCAGGCGCAACTGGATGCGGGACAGGCCACGCGCGAGCGCGACTTCCTGTTGCCGTTCCTGCGCCCGGGCCTGCTCGGCTCCGCGATCAGCCTGCGCCGGTTGGCGATGGAGCGCGGCAAGCCCGACGCACAGCGCGAGTCCGGCTTCCAGCAGCGCGACGAGGTGCTGATCGAAGGCGGCTTGAAGCAGCTGCAGCGCCGCTACGATCCAGAGGTCGAAAAGGCGACATTGCGATACGCATTGAAGCGCTACTACGCACTGCCGGCAGCGCAGCGCGTTGCCGAGTTCGATGCCGCATTCGGCGCCAACGACGCCATTGCCAGCGCGAACCTGGACAAGATCTATCTTGCAACCAGGCTCGGCGTGGAAGCCGATCGACTGGCGCTGATGAAGGCGTCGCCTGATGTCGTCCTGGCCTCGACCGATCCGCTGATGCAGCTGGCGGCCGCGTTGCAGCCCGCCCTCATGCGCCTGGAGGAAGAAGGCAAGCAGCGCAGCGGTGAACTGATGCGCTTGCGCCCGTCGTACATGCAGGCGTTGATCGGCTATCGCGAGTCGCAGGGCAAGGCGGTGTATCCGGATGCGAATTCCACCCTGCGCGTGAGCTACGGCAAGGTCAGTCCGTTGAGTCCGCGCGACGGCATGGACTATCGCCCGCTGACCACGGTCGCCGGCATCGTCGAGAAGAACACCGGGGTGGAACCGTTCGATGCGCCGAAGCCGCTGCTCGATGCGATCGCCAAGGGCGATTTCGGCACGACCATCGACCCGACGCTGAAGACCCAGACCGTCGACTTCATGACCAACCTCGACACCACCGGCGGCAACTCCGGTTCGCCGGTGCTGGATGCCAACGGCAAGCTGATCGGCCTGAACTTCGACAGCAACTGGGAAGCGGTGAGCGCCAGCTGGATGTTCGATCCGCGCTACAAGCGCGCGATCCACGTCGACATGCGCTACCTGCGCTGGCTGCTGGCGAAGGTGTATCCGGCGCCGCAGCTGCTGAAGGAAATGAACTTGCCGGCCGAGTGAACCAGCACTCGAGCCTGAGTTGATGCACGCACGAATCAAGAACAACCGATAAGGAAACGACGATGCGCAAGACGATGCTGGCCACGGGAATCGCCGTGGCGACGATGGGAATGGCGGTGCTGTCCGCGAGCGCGGGCGAGGGCATGTGGGTGCCGCAGCAGTTGCCGGAAATCGCCGGTCCGCTGAAGAAGGCCGGCCTGAAGCTGGACCCGAAGCAGCTTGCAGACCTCACCGGCGACCCGATGGGCGCGGTGGTCTCGCTGGGCGGCTGCACGGCCAGCTTCGTGTCTCCGAATGGATTGGTGGTGACCAACCACCACTGCGCTTACGGCGCGATCCAGTTGAACTCCACCGCGGAGCGCAACCTGATCGATCTCGGTTTCAACGCGCCGACCCTGGCCGATGAGCTGTCCGGTGGTCCGAACGCGCGCATCTACGTGCTGGACGAAATCACCGACGTCACCGCGCAGGTGAAGGCCGCGATTGCTGCCGCGCCGGGTCCGCTGGAGCGCACCAAGGCAGTGGACGACCTGGAGAAGAAGCTGGTCGGTGATTGCGAGGCCGATGCCGGTTCGCGCTGCCGCCTCTACAGCTTCATGGGCGGCAATACCTATCGCCTGTTCAAGAACATCGAGATCAAGGACGTGCGCCTGGCGTACGCGCCGCCGCGCGGCGTGGGCAACTATGGTGGCGAAGTCGACAACTGGATGTGGCCGCGCCACACCGGCGATTTCAGCTTCTACCGCGCCTATGTCGGCAAGGACGGCAAGCCGGCCGCGTACAGCAAGGACAACGTGCCGTTCCAGCCGAAGCACTGGCTGAAGATCGCCGACCAGCCGCTGCGCGAGGGCGACTTCGTGATGGTCGCCGGCTATCCCGGCAGCACCGCGCGCTACGCGCTCGCCGCGGATTTCGATGCCACCAGCAGCTGGACTTATCCGACCGTCAGCAAGCGCTTCAAGGAACTGGTTGCGATGGTGCTGGCCGCCGGCGAGACCAACAAGGACATCGAGGTCAAGTACGCCAACACCGTGCGTGGCTGGGAAAACACGCTGAAGAATTACGACGGGCAGATGGAAGGCTTCGCGCGCATGGGCGCGGCCGGCATCAAGCGCGAGCGCGAACAGGCGGTGCTCGACTGGCTGAAGTCGCGTGGCGCCGACGGCGCGCAGGCGCTGGCCGCGCACGACACCCTGGTCAAGCTGGGCGACGATGCGCGCAAGACCCGCGAACGCGATGCGGTGATCGGCAACGTCGGCGGTGCGCTGGGCAGCAGCGCGCTGACCCTGTACCGCCTGTCGATCGAACGCGATAAGCCCGACGCGCAGCGCGAGTCCGGCTTCCAGCAGCGCGACCTGCCGGGCATCGAGGGTGGCGTGAAGCAGATGGATCGTCGCTACGTGGCGGCGATGGATCGGCAGATCCAGCGTTACTGGCTGCTGCAGTACATCGCGTTGCCGGCCGACCAGCGCGTGCCCGCCATCGACAAATGGATCGGCGGCAACGACGCGAAGGCGGTCGATGCCGCGCTGGATCGCATCAACGCCAGCAAGCTGGGCAGCGTGGACGAGCGCATGAAGTGGCTGGCGGCCGATCGCAAGGCCTTCGAGGCCAGCACCGATCCGGCGATCCAGTACGCAGTGGCGATGCTGCCGACCTCACTGAAGCTGGAGGAAGACCGCAAGCTGCGCGCCGGTGAGACCATCATCCCGCGCGCGACCTACCTGCAGGCCGTGGCCGACTACAACAAGGCCCAGGGCAAGGCCGTGTATCCGGATGCGAACTCCTCGCTGCGGATCACCTTCGGCAACGTGATGGGCTACACCAAGCCCGGCAGTGCCAAGCCGGAAGACGCGTTCACCACGCTGGAGCAGGTGGCGGCCAAGGCCACCGGCAAGGAGCCGTTCGACGCACCGCAGGCGCAGCTGGACGCGATCAAGGCGAAGAAGTACGCGGGCATGGCCGATGCGAAGCTGAAGACCGTGCCGGTCAACTTCCTGTCCGACCTCGACATCACCGGCGGCAACTCGGGTTCGCCGGTGCTGGACGCGCACGGCAAGCTGGTCGGCCTGGCGTTCGACGGCAACTGGGAGTCGGTGGCGTCGAACTGGGTGTTCGATCCGACGGTGACCCGGATGATCTCGGTCGACCAGCGCTACATGCGTTGGGTGATGCAGGAAGTGATGCCGGCGCCGCAGCTGCTGAAGGAAATGGGCGTCGCGCCAAAGAAGTGATGCGCCCGCGACATCGGTGACATGGGAACGCCGGCTCCGTGCCGGCGTTTCCGTTTGCGGCGATGGTCAGTCGCGGAAGTCGTAGTCGAAGGTGTAGTAGTGCTTGCCGTCGGCGATGTCGATGGCGATGCGCCCATGCAGGCCGACGAGTTCGCCGGTACCGCTGTCGGGCACCACTGTCAGGTCCAGCGATGGCTTGCCGCGATCCATGATGCCGTTGTGCTGCGTGTAGAAGCTGCCGCGGCGGCCGTCCAGGCTGCCGTCGATGCGTTCCATCGCCACGTACGCGCCCGAGCCCTGCACCGACGACATCAGGGCGAGCATGTGGACCACGCTGGTCGCGTCCAGCGGGCCGTGGAAGCGCTTGTCGAAGCGCGAATGGCCGACCGTCGCGCCCTCGCCGATGTCCAGTTCGTCCTGCGGGATGCGTTTGACCTCGAACTCGCCCTTGGCTTGCATGCGGGGGATCCTTTGAACGGGGCGCATAGCCTAGCGCCGGTGCCGTAAGGCCGCGTGCAACCTGCTAGGCTGTTGCAACGCAACATCGATGAACAGGGGCGATTGTCATGAAGATCCTGCTTGCACGTCATGGCGAGACGCCGTGGAACGCCGAGGGCCGCTATCAGGGCCAGGAAGACATCGCGTTGTCGGAGGTCGGCATTGCCCAGGCCTCCGCCCTCGGTGAACGCCTGCGTGACCTGCCGATCCAGCGTGCGATCGCCTCGCCGCTGTCGCGCGCGAGACGCACCGCAGAACTGGCGCTGGGCAGCGAACGTGCCGGCCAGCTGATGTTCGACGAAGGCCTGAAGGAAATCGCCCACGGCGAGTGGGAAGGCCTGCTGGCCAGCGAGATCGACGAACGCGACGGCGAACGCCTGCGGGCCTGGCGCGATGCACCGGAGACGGTGCAGATGCCGGGCGAGGGTGGCGAGTCGCTGCAGCAGGTCCTGGATCGCGCATGGCCTGCGTTTGCGCGTGCCTGCGCCGGCCTCGGCGAACACGACACCTTGCTGGTGGTCGCGCACGATGCGGTCAACCGCGTACTGCTGTGCCGGATCCTCGGCATCCCGCTGTCGAAGCTGTGGGGCTTCCGCCAGGCGCCGACCACGATCAACCTGCTGGAAGGCGCCTCGGTCGATGCGCTGGAAGTGGTGCGCCTCAACGATTGCAGCCACCACACCGCGCTGTTCGGCGAGGCGAAGCATCGCGCGCTCTGAGCGAACGAAGGCGACGGCATACGGAGAAGAACATCCATGAGTCGATGGACATTGGTCGCGACCATCATCGCGTTTGGCTCGGCGATGGAAGCGCACGCCGTGCCATTGGCGTTCACTGCTGACCCGCTGGCCGATTGCACGCAAGCCGAGCCCTCCGCGCCGCCACAACCGCCGCAGGTGCCGGAAGGTGCCGAGCTGTTGCGTGGCGAAGTCACCCTGATCGTCAGCCTCGATCGCTGCGGGCGGGCAGTGGAGGTGCAGGTCGAGAAAAGCTCGGGCGACAGGACGCTGGATGCCGCCGCTGTCACTGCAGCCAGGACCTGGCACCTGCCGCCGCAGACCGATGCCCAAGGCGTGGCGATGGCATCGAAGGTGCGGGTGCCCGTAAAGTTCGACCCGGATGCCGGTGGGCCGAATCCCAAGGCGACATCGCGTTCCCGTCCGCGTGACGGATTCTTCGTGGCCCGCAGGGCAATGCAGGCGAAGTCGCCTGCGCTCCTCGCGGACGGACGGGTAACCGGCTTCGTGGCCGACGAATACCCCATCGGCGTCGCCAGCATCGGGCAGGCAGTGGACATGCTGGATCGGTATGGCGAGCGCCATGCCGATCCGGAGCCTGTCGTGAAGCAATACAGCCTGTTGGACGAGGAAGGCATCAGTTACTGGTACCTGATCGCCGATCCTTCCGAGGATGGTCGTGGCCTTTACCGCCAGCGCGCTGTTTCCGATGGCAAGCGTGGGTTCTGGGTGACCAGCTACCTCTGCGAGCCTGCCGACTCCGAGATGTGCGGGCGTTTCAAGCAGTTCGTGACGGGATTCGGCCCCCAGGACGATATGCCGCCGCCTCCGCCTCCGCCGCCGCCCAAGCCGGAAGGCAGCTGACGCAAACACGTTCGTGTGTCATGGCACCGGATACCCACGCGCCGCTTCCCACAGCGCATACCAGGCATCCTTCGGCAACGGCGTGGCGCATGCCTCGGCAGCAGCGCGAATCCTGTTGGCGTCCGTGCTGCCGATCACCACGCGCGTATCAGGCACGGTCGCGACCCAGCGCAACAGCAGCGATGCGGCATCGAGCCCGAGTTCACCGCCCAACGACTGCAACACATCGCCCAACGCCGCGGGCGGTTGCAGCAAGCCACCACCGCCCAGCGGCGACCAGGCTTGCACCTGCGCACCGCGCGCGCGGGTGGCATCGAGCGTGCCGTCCTCAATGACCGCACTGTTGGCCAGCGACAGTTCGACCTGGTTGCCGACGATGTCGAGCTTGCCGTCGAACAACGCAAGCGCATGCGCATTGAAGTTGGAGACGCCGAACGCACCGATGCGTCCCGCGGTCATTTCAGCGCGCGCCCAGTCGGCGATCGCTTTCGGTTCCAGCAGCGGGTCGAAGCGATGCAGCATAAGCACATCGACATGGTCCGTGCGCAGGTCGCGCAGGCTGGCCTCCAGCGACGCACGCAGGTGGCGCACCGACAGGTCGTAGTGCTGCACGCCGCGCGGGTTGCCTGGGCTGCTGGTGCGGACGATGCCGATCTTCGCCAGCAACTTCAGGCGTTGCCGCAGGCCGGGACGCAGCGCCAGCGCGTCGCCGACCAGCGGGTTGGTGGCGTGGTCGCCGTAGATGTTGGCCAGGTCCAGGGTGTCGATGCCGGCGTCGAGCGCGACTTCGAGCAAGGTCGCCACGTCTTGTGGCGAGAGCTTCGCGCCCCAGCTGCCGAAACGCATGGAACCGAGGATGGGCGAGGGCTGCGTCATGTCGGGCTGTCGCGTGGCGGGGACGAGGCCGGATAATAGCGGCATGCCAACACGCACCCTCAACGACTGGCTCGAGTACATCGAGCAGCAACATCCAAAGGCCATCGCGATGGGGCTGGAGCGCGTGCGCGAAGTGGCCAGGCGCATGCAACTCGGCAAGCCCGCGAAACGCGTCATCACCGTCGGCGGCACCAATGGCAAGGGCTCGACAGTCGCCTTCATCGAGGCGATCGGTCGCGCGCATGGCTGGTCTACCGGCGGCTACACATCGCCGCATCTGCTGCGTTACAACGAGCGCGTGCGCATCGATGGCGTGGATGCGGACGATGATGCGCTGGTGCAAGGCTTCGAGGCGGTCGAGGCCGCACGTGGCGACACCCCGCTGACCTATTTCGAGTACGGAACGCTGTGCGCGCTGTGGCTGTTCGCGCGCGCGAAGCTGGACCTGGTGGTGCTGGAGGTTGGCCTGGGCGGTCGCCTGGACGCGGTGAACATCATCGATGCCGACGTGGCGGTGATCACTACCGTCGACCTCGATCACCAGGACTGGCTGGGCCACGACATCGAGTCGATCGGCTTCGAGAAGGCCGGCATCGCGCGCCCGTTCAAACCGCTGGTGCTGGGCGACGACGACCCGCCCGCCAGCGTGCTGCGGCATGCCTATGCGATCGGCGCGCAATCCTGGCGCATCGCCAACGACTTCTTCGCCGAACCGATCGACGCCACGAGCTGGCGCTGGCGCGAGGTCGGGCACGCGATGACCCTGCCGCGGCCCGCGCTGGATGCGCCGGTGCAACTGCGCAATGCCGCCTGTGCGGTCGCCGCGTTGCGCGCCCTGCCGGGGACGATCCGCAAGCAGGCGTTCGCAGAGGGCATCGTCAATGCGCAGGTCATGGGCCGGCTGCAGCGGTTCCAGCGCGATGGCGTCGAGGTCGTTGTCGACGTCGGCCACAACCCGCAGGCCGCACGGGCGCTGGCCGCCTGGCTGCGTGCGCAACCGCGCCGTCGCACCGTGGCGGTGTATGCCGCGCTGGCTGACAAGGATGCGGCCGGGGTGGTGACCGCGCTGGCCGATGGCGTGGATGCCTGGCATATCGCGGGAATGGCGGATGCCGGGCCACGCGGGCAGGACGCGGCCACGCTACGACAGCGCCTCGCGGGCACCGACGCGGCAGATGCCGAAGCGCATGCAGATCCCGATGCGGCGCTGGATGCGGCACTGGAGGCCGCCGGCCCCGACGGGCGCGTACTGGTGTTCGGGTCCTTCCATGTCACTGCACTGGCTTTGCGCAGGCTGAACGGCTTGGCCTGACCCGGGCGGCGGGCCGGTATAATTGCGGTTCCCCCGCGACGCTGGCCGCACACGGTATGCCGATGGATACCTCGTTGAAACAGCGCCTGGTCGGTGCGGTCGTATTGGTCGCGCTGGCGGTGATCTTCCTGCCGATGCTGGTCAAGGGCCCCGCGCCCGATAGCGGCGTGTCCGATGTCCCGCTGGACGTGCCCGCCGAACCCGACGCCGCCGATGGCATGGTCACCCAGGATCTGCCGCTGGTCGCGCCGGCCGGCGCGCCTGAGGGTGGTGCGACGGGCATGCCCACCACGGTCGCCGAACCCGCCGCGCAGCCCGTGCAGGAAGGCGCGTTCCCCGCCAGCGCAGCCGGCGATTTCGCGGTCAGCTTCGGCAGCTACGCGACTGCTGCGGATGCCGACAAGGTCATCGCCGCGCTCAAGGCTGCCGAATTGCCCGCCTACCGAGACGCCGTATCGCTCAATGGCCGCCAGGCCGAGCGCGTGCGGATCGGTCCGTTCGCCGATCGCGCGGTGGCGGAGTCTGCGCGCCTTCGCGCCGCGCAGGTGAATCCGGGCGTTGGTGCCAAGGTGCTGGCGCTGGATGCCGATGGCAGCGCTCCCGCCGCCGCACCCGCGCCTTCGACCGCCGTTGCTGCAGCGCCTGCCTCGCCCGCGAAAGCCGCGCCGCTGCCGCCAGCGCCCAAGCCCGCAGTTCCGCCGGTCACGACCAAGCCACCGGTTGCCGATGCCAAGCCCGCAACGCCGGCATCCAAGCCCGCGGCGGTAACACCAACACCCTCGAAGCCCGAACCTGCGAGCAAGCCCGCCGATACCAGCAAGACCGGCTTCGCGGTGCAGGTCGGTGCGTTCGCCGATGCCGCCGCCGCGACTGCGCTGCGCGACAAGCTGCGTGCAGCGGGCTTCAACACATTCACGGACAACGTGAGCACCGAGGCCGGCACGCGCACCCGCGTGCGCGTCGGCCCGGCGATGAACCGCGCCGAAGCCGATGCGCTGAAGGCGCAGGTCAAGGCCAAGGCCGGCATCGACGGCATCGTCCGCCCGCATCCCTGATCCATCGTTCGAAATCCGTCGTCTAAGCAGGAAACAACCCATGTGCGGCATCGTCGGAATCGTCGGCCACAGTGAAGTCGCGGCCCAGTTGTACGACGGCTTGACCGTACTGCAGCACCGTGGACAGGACGCCGCCGGCATCGCCACCGCGGATGGCGGCAAGTTGCACGTGCACAAGGGCAATGGCCTGGCGCGCGACGTCTTCGACGAGCCGTCGATGGCGCTGCTGTCGGGGCGCGTCGGCATCGCCCATTGCCGCTACCCGACCGCGGGCAGCGAAGGCAGCGACGAGGCGCAACCGTTCTATGTCAACTCGCCGTTTGGCATCGCGCTGGCGCACAACGGCAACCTGATCAACACCGACGCGCTGCGCCGCGAGGTGTTCGAGCAGGACCGCCGCAACGTCAACACCGAGTCGGATTCGGAAGTGCTGCTCAACGTGTTTGCGCACGAACTCGACCTGCAGAGGGTGCTGACACCGGATGCGGTGTTCCGGGCACTGGAGGGCGTCAATCGCCGCGCAAAGGGCGGCTACGCGGTGGTCTGCGCGGTGCTGGGCCTGGGCCTGGTGGCCTTCCGCGATCCGCACGGCATCCGCCCGCTGGTGCTCGGCAAGCGATCGACCGCGCAGGGCGACGAATACATCGTCGCGTCGGAGTCGGTGGCGCTGGATATCCTCGGTTTCGACCGCGTACGCGACGTCGAGCCGGGCGAGTGCATCGTCATCACCGCGCGCGGCGAGTTGTTCGCGCAGCAGTGCGCGCAGCCGCAGGAACATGCGCCGTGCATCTTCGAGTACGTGTACTTCGCGCGGCCCGACTCGATGATCGAGAACATCTCGGTGCACAAGGCGCGCATGCGCATGGGCGTGACCCTGGGCGAGAAGATCCTGCGCGAGCGCCCCGACCACGACATCGACGTGGTGATCCCGATCCCCGATACCAGCCGCGATTCCGCACTGGAAATCGCCAACGTGCTGGGCGTGAAGTACCGCGAGGGCTTCATCAAGAATCGCTACGTCGGCCGCACCTTCATCATGCCGGGGCAGGGCGAGCGCGCGAAGTCGGTCAAGCGCAAGCTCAATCCGATCCCGCTGGAGTTCCGCAACCGCGTGGTGTTGCTGGTGGACGATTCGATCGTGCGCGGCACCACGTCCAAGCAGATCGTGCAGATGGCGCGCGATGCCGGTGCCAAGAAGGTGTACCTGGCCTCCGCTGCACCGCCGGTGCGCTATCCGAACATCTACGGCATCGACATGCCGTCGGCCGACGAGCTGGTGGCGCACGATCGCAGCGAGAAGGACATCGAGCAGTTCCTCGGCTGCGACTGGCTGATCTACCAGGAGCTGTCCGACCTCGAGGCTGCGGTGGCGGGTCCGAAGTTCCCGGGCCGCAAGTTCGACAGTTCCTGCTTCAGCGGCGAGTACGTGACCGGGATCGAAGCCGGCTATTTCGAGCGGCTGCAGCAGCTGCGCTCGGACGATGCGAAAAAGACGCGGCGGGCTTCGTAATCCAGCGATGATGTATGCAAGCGGGGTCCGATGGGCCTCGCAACCAAGCGAGTATCGGGGAGCGACTTGCGAGGCCCATCGGATCCCGCTCGCGATGACAGCATGACCAGCCTCTTCGCAGCCGCCCGCGCCTGTCTCGACGCCGCCACGCCGGACGACAAGCCCGCGTTGACGCATGCGATGACAGAAGCCTTCGCACGCGGCGAACTCGCACTCGACGCCGATGCGCCACCGCCCGAACCGATCCGCATGCCGGGCCGGCCGCAACGACCGCAGCTGGTGCATCCACGCGACCTGCCGCGTCGCGGCTTCGGCAGCAACGAAGGTCGCGCCGCCTTCATCCATGCGGTGGCGCATATCGAGTTCAACGCGATCGACCTGGCCTGGGATGCGGTCTATCGCTTCCGCGGCATGCCGGATGCGTACTACGCCGACTGGATTTCCGTCGCGAATGACGAGGCGCGTCATTTCGAGATGTTGCGTGCGCGGTTGAAGGACCTGGGTCACGACTACGGCGACTTCGACGCGCACAACGGCCTGTGGGAAATGGCCGAGAAGACCGCAGGTTGCGGACTGGCGCGAATGGCGCTGGTGCCGCGCGTGCTGGAGGCGCGCGGGCTGGACGTGACGCCGGGGATGATCGTGAAGCTGCGCTCGCTGGGCGATGCGGTTACCGCCGGAATTCTCGAAGTGATCCTGCGCGAGGAAGTGGCGCATGTCGCCGCCGGCTCGCGCTGGTACCGCTGGCATTGCGAACGCGAGAGCGTCGAGCCGCGCACCAGGTTCCGCGAGTTGCTGCGCGCGCATGCCCGCGACGTGCTGCGCAAGCCGTTCAATACCGATGCGCGGTTGCAGGCCGGTTTCGACCTGGAAGAACTGGAAAGCCTGCTGGCCGAAGCCGGCTGAGCTTCATCGCCACCGAAGATGTCGTGCGGCACACTCCGCCCATCCGTCCGGGAGATCGCCATGAAATTCGCCATCGCGTCGCTGTCGTTGCTGCTGGTTGCCTGCAATCCTTCGCAGCCGCCGGCGGAGCCCGTTCCATCGGCAGAAGCCGTTGCGCCCGTCGCGCCGGAAGTGCCCGAGGCACCTGCCGCGAAGCGTGTCGCCGGCGAGGAAAACGCGGAGCCGCTGCGCATCTTCCGCGCCTTCGGCACCGAGCCGTTCTGGAACGTCAATGTCGAGGACACGAAGCTGACGTACACGACGCCGGAAGACCCGGCAGGCGTGGTGATGGAGGGCACGCGGCGATCGTTGGCCGATGGCGTGGAACTCAGCGGACAACACGATGGCAAGGCATTCGTGCTGACCGTGGGCAACGGGACCTGCAGCGACGGGATGTCCGACAACACGTACAGCATGGTGTCGACGTTCCGCTACGGCGAGATCGACTACAAGGGCTGCGGCGAAGCGGCGAAATTGTGAACTAGCCGCTTCGTTGTCCTACAGCGAAGCGAGTTCGACGCCGTCCTCGCCGACCCGCAGCACCGAGCCCTGTTCGTACCAGTCGCCCAACACGATGCGGGTGTGGCCATCGCCTTCATCGTGAATCGCCGGGCGGTGGGTATGGCCATGGATCATGCGGGTTACGCCGCTGCCAGCGAACAGCGCATCGACCGATTCCTTTGCCACGTCGCCGACCACCTCGGCGGTGCCGGCGCTGACCAGTTCGCCGTAACGCGCCTTGCTCGCCGTGCGCGCCTGCGCCGCAAAGGCGAGCCGTGCTTCCAGCGGCTGGGCGAGGAACTGCGCCTGCCAGCGCGGGTCGCGTGTCTGCGTGCGGAACTGCTGGTAAGCGACGTCGTCGGTGCACAGCAGGTCGCCGTGCAGGATGACGGAGGGCGTGCCGTGCAGATTCACGACGACTGGTTCGGCCAGCAGGGTCATGCCGCAACGCGCGGCGTACTCCGCGCCGAGGAGGAAGTCGCGATTGCCGCGGATGAAATACGCGGGCACGCCTGATGCCGTGAGCGCCTGCAGCCGTTCGGCGACGAACGCGCCCGCTTCGGAGGGATCGTCGTCGCCCACCCAGGCTTCGAACAGGTCACCGAGGATGTACAACGCATCGGCAGTGCGTGCCTCGCCATCGAGGAAACGGCCGAACAACTCGGTGATCGCCGGCCGTTCGGGGTCGAGGTGCAGGTCGGCGATGAACAGCGTCGTCATGCGCGAAGTGTAATCGGCCACATCTCATCGATGGTCGCTGCCGCGAGGGTGCCGGCAGGTCGCGTCAGCGACATTTCGAGTCGCAGAGCGGCCTCGCGGCGCCCTTGCTGCCTCGCGATCTCGCTGATCGCAGGGCAATCAGCCTCCGCCCGGCTAAAATGCCCACATTCCGTTCGATATCGCGCCCATGACCGTCCGCACCCGCTTCGCCCCCAGTCCCACCGGCTACCTGCATATCGGCGGCGCGCGCACCGCGCTGTATTGCTGGCTGGAAGCGCGCCGCAAGGGCGGGCAGTTCATCCTGCGCATCGAGGATACCGACCGCGAGCGCAGCACCCAGGCCGCGATCGACGCGATCCTGCAGGCGATGGACTGGCTGGGCCTGGACTACGACGAAGGCCCGATCTACCAGACCCATCGCCTCGATCGTTACAAGGAAGTCGCCGAGCAACTGGTTGCGTCGGGGCATGCGTATTACGCCTACGAGACCAAGGACGAGCTCGAAGCGATGCGTGAGGCCGCAATGGCCGCGGGCGAGAAGCCGCGCTACAACGGCGAGTATCGGGAGGCGAACGCGGGCTGGCGCGACGACCCGAACCGCGTGATCCGCTTCCGCAATCCGCTGGATGGCGTGGTCGCGTGGGACGACAAGGTCAAGGGCCGCATCGAAATCGCCAATGCGGAGCTCGATGACCTCGTCATTTTTCGTTCCGACGGCTACGCGACCTACAACTTCGCGGTGGTGGTCGACGACATCGACATGCGCATCAGCGATGTGGTGCGCGGCGACGACCACGTCAACAATACGCCGCGGCAGATCAACATCTACACTGCGCTGGGTGCGCCGGTGCCGCACTTCGCGCACCTGCCGATGATCCTGGACGAGCAGGGCGCCAAGCTGTCCAAACGCACGGGTGCCGCCGACGTGATGCAGTACCGCGATGCCGGCTACCTGCCGCATGCGTTGCTGAATTACCTGGTGCGCCTCGGCTGGTCGCATGGCGACCAGGAAGTGTTCTCGATCGCCGAGATGCAGTCGCTGTTCGACCTTGCCGACGTGAATGCAAAAGCCGCGCGTCTGGACATGGCCAAGCTGGGCTGGCTCAACCAGCAATACCTGAAATCCGACGATCCCGAGACAGTGGCGACGCATCTCGCGTGGCACCTGGAGCAGGCCGGTTACGACCTGGCGAATGGTCCGAAGCCGGCGGATCTCGTCGTCGCCCTGCGCGAGCGCGCGCAGACGCTGAAGGAAATGGCGGAGAAATCCGCGGTGTGGTTCGGCCCGTTGACCGAATACGACGACGCCTCGGTCGCCAAGCATCTGAAGGAAGCCGCACGTGAGCCGCTCACGCAGATGCGGGCGCGGCTTGCCGAACTGGCGGACTGGTCGCCCGAGCCGATCCACGATGTCGTGAAGGCTGTGTCCGAGGCACTCGGCATCGGCATGGGCAAGATCGCGCAGCCGATGCGCGTGGCCATTACCGGCACCCAGGTCAGCCCGGATATCGGCTGGACCGTCTATCTCTGCGGACGCGACGAAGCGCTGGCGCGGATCGACGCGGCCCTTGCGAAGCTCCCCGGCTGAACCCAGATCAAGGTCATGGCCAAGTCGCACGCCTGCAGCAGTCCCGACCATCACGTGCACGATGCCGCCGGCTTCGTGGCGGCGGTGGAGCGTGCGTGCAGCGAACGCGGGTTGCGGCTCACCGACATCCGCGCGCGGGTGCTCGGGCTGGTCGCCGATGCTGGCAAGCCGATCAAGGCCTACGACCTGCTCGACAAGGTGCGCGAAGGCGAGGGTGCCGGCGCCGCCGCGCCACCGACGGTGTATCGCGCGCTGGATTTCCTGCTGGCGAATGGCTTCATCCACAAGCTGGAATCGGTTAACGCCTTCGTTGCCTGCCACCACCCCAATGCTGCGCAGCATTCGGCGCCGTTCCTGATCTGCGACGCCTGCCACAAGGCAGTCGAGCTCGAAGACGAGCACGTTGTCGCCACGCTCGATGCGCAGGCACGCGCGCTGGGATTCAGTCCGCAGACGCAGACCCTGGAAGTGCACGGGCTGTGCGCGGAGTGCGCACAGGCGGGCTGAGCGTCAGGCCGTCGCCATGCGTGGCGCGCGCAGCGGTTTTGCTTCGCGGATCGGCAGGTTGGCGACTGCGGCCAGCGCCGCCAGCACCATGTCCGCGTACCACATCCACGAATAATCGCCGAGGCGATCCAGCGCCAGTCCGCCCAGCCACGCGCCGAAGAATCCGCCGATCTGGTGCGAAAGCAGGGTGAACCCGAACAGCGTGGCGAGGTAGCGCGCGCCGAACAGCTTGCCGATGATCCCGGCGGTCGGTGGCACGGTAGCCAGCCAGGTCAGGCCAAGGCCGGCCGCGAAGCCGTAGAACACCACCGGCGTCGGCGGAAGCACCAGATAGAGGCCGATCAACACCACGCGACTGGCATACATCAGCGCCAGCAGCGACTTCATCCGATAGCGTTGGCCGAGCCAGCCGATCGCCAGGCTGCCGGCCACGTTGAACAGGCCGATCAACGCCAGCGCAGTCGCCGAGACTTTGTCCGACAAGCCGCACAGCGCGATCTCGGTGGGCAGGTGGGTGACCAGGAAGGCGATGTGGAAGCCGCAGGTGAAGAAGCCTGCGTGCAGCAGCCAGTAGCTGCGATCGCGGAAGGCGATGCGCAGTTGTTCGCTCAGGCTGATGCCGGATGGCACCGTTGCCGGTACAGGCGCGTCAGCCGCTTGTGCAGAGGAGGGCGGAACAGGTTTGCGCCGGCGCAGTGGCCATGCCAATGGCAGCGTGGCGAGTGCAGCGGCCGCCATTGCCCACATCGCCACGGCCCAGCCGGCGGTGGAAATCATCGCCTGCGCAAACGGCGCGAACACGAACTGGCCGAACGACCCGCCGGCATTGATCACGCCTGCGGCCATCGAGCGATTGCGTTCCTCGATGCGTTGCGCGACCGCACCGATCAGCACCGAGAAACTGCCCGCGCCGGCACCCGCCGCGCTGAGCAATCCAAGCGTCAGCACCAAGCCCCACTGCGAGGTGAGGAAGGGCGTCAGCGCCATGCCGATGACCAGCAGCACGCCGCCGAACACCAGCACGCGGCCCGGGCCGCGCTTGTCCGCCCACGCGCCGAAGACGGGTTGCGCCGCGCCCCATGCGAGTTGCGCAATGGCAAGTGCAAAGCTGATCTGGACGATGGTCAGGCCGGTGCCGGAATGGATCGGCTGCACGAACAGCCCGAGCGACTGGCGGATGCCCATCGTCACCATCAGGGTGGCGGTCGCCGCCGCGACCAGCCACCATGCGTTGCGGCGGAGCGTGTCTGTTGTCATCGGTGCATGACACCCGCGCGGCGCGCGGGCGTCAACCGATGCGGATGGAACGCTGCATCGTCAGAAGAACAGGCGCACGCCCAGCACCACGTTGCGACCCGGCAGCGGCACCACGTCCTTGAGGAACGAGGTGTGCGGGCGCGCCTCACGGTTGCTCAGGTTGCTGCCGTCCACGAAGACTTCCCACTCGCGGCCGCTGGCGGTGTCGATGTGCCAGGCGACATGCGCGTCCACCAGCGTGTAGCCCGGCGTCGCCGATTCGAACGCGGCCACGTCGTCTTGTTCGAGATAGCGCACCGCACCGACGCTGGCGCGCCAGCCATCGCGCTCCCAGCGCAGTTCGCTACCGATACGCGACGGCGCGATCCGCGGCAGGTTGCCGCCGGTCGCCACCTGGGCCTCTTCGTGATGGACATGATCGCCGTGCGGGACATCCACATCGACCATCGTAGTACCGGGCGCATCCGTGAGCTTGCCGCGCACGGTGTCGGCGAACACGCCGAGCGTCCAGGCGCCGCGGTCGGTGTCGGCGATGGCCCAATCAAGGCGCGCCTCGAAGCCGGTGAATCGCGCATCGTCCTGGCGCCAGACACGCGCAGGCGAGCCGTCGACCTCGAGGTCGGTATCGGCCAGGTAGACGAAGTCGTCGTAGCGCGCCTGCCAGGCGGACAGCTGCAGCTCGAACGGGCCGCGGTGCAGGTGCATGCCCAGTTCGACGCGCCGCGCGGTTTCCACGCCGAGCGCGGCATTGCCGAACTCGAAGCCGCCGGTGGCGACGTGCAGGCCCGAGGAATACAGCTCCTCGGCGGTCGGCGCGCGCTGCGCGCGATCCAGGCCGAGGTTGAAGTGCAGGGATTCGCCGACCTTCCAGCCCAGCCCGGCGGAGAAACTGGTCGTCTTGAAATCGCGGTCGGGCGATGCGGTGGCGGACTGATCCACGTCCACCCGGTTGCGATCGTGGCGCAGGCCCAGGTCCAGTTGCAGCGGGCCGAACTCGCGCTTGCCGATCCAGAACAGGCCGGTGTCCCTCGACACCGAGCCGGGCACGAAGGCTTCATCGCCGATCGCGACGAAATCGCGGTCGCTGGCCTGCAGGCCGAATGCGCCCTTCCAGCCCGCGATGGGTGCGTGCACCAGTTCGGCGCGCGCCTCGCGGCTCTGGTTGTGGAACACGGTGCCCACGTCCGCGCCCTCGAATTCGGTATGGGTGTAGTCGGTGTTCGCGAATTTCACCCGCAGCGATTCGAACGGGCCGAGGTCGTCGATGCCGCCACGCAATTCCGTGCGGCGCTGGTCCATCAGGATGTGGACATCGCCTTCTTCCGCATGCGCATCTGCGGCCTCATCGCCGTGGTCGGCGTCCTCGTGATCGTGGTCGTCGTGGGCATGCGAGTGCCCGCCGGGAATGCCGTAGGCGGTGTTGTAGAGGTTGTAGGACGCACCGATGAAGCCGCGATCGCCGATCCATGACACGCCCAGCGCGGCACTGTCGGTGCGCACGGCGCTGTTGCCAAGGGTGCCGGCATCATCCGGGTCGGGCGTCTCGCCTTCCTCGGCCAGATGCGCGGCGCTTTCGGCGAAACCGGGAATCGAATAGTCGCCGGCCTCGCGGTGCAGGGCATCGAAGTGGAACGCGAATTGCCCCGCGTAGCCATCCAGCCGGAACATGCCGGTGCGTTCATCGTTGACGCTGCCGCCGCGCAGTTCCGCGCGGCCTTCCAGCGGTGCATCGGGGAGCATCTCCGGGATGCGGCCGTCGACCACGTTGACCGCGCCGCCGATCGCGCCGCTGCCGTAGAGCAGGGTGGCCGGGCCTTTCAGCACCTCGATCTGGTTGGCGAGGAAGGGCTCGATGGTGACCGCGTGGTCCACGCTGACCGTGGACACATCGCCCGAACCCAGTCCGTCGCTCAACACCTGCACGCGCGCGCCGTCGAGGCCGCGGATGATCGGGCGGCCGACGCCGGGGCCGAAATTGGACGACTGCACGCCCGGGAGCCTGGCGACGGTTTCGCCGAGGGTGCCGGCCTTGGCCTCGTCCAGTTTCGCGCCGGCCAGCACTTCCACCGGGATCGCCAGGCTCTCGGCGGTGTCGGCCAGCGGTGTGGCGTGCACTTCGACTGCGGCCAGGTCCTTCGGCTGGTGGTCATGCTGGGCGTGCTGCGGATCCTGGGCCCGCGCTGTCGGGACGAGGGCAAGGGCGAGCGCACTGGCGAGGGTGGCGTGCTTGAATGCGTGGGAAGGCTTGGGCATGCGAGAAAGGGATCGTGTGGCGATGAAAGATGTTATAACATATCAAAACCGGATCCCCGCCCGTGCCTGAAGTCACCCCTGCATGAATCCACGCCTGCACGCCCTGCTCGATCGCCTCGGTGCCACCGGGTCGCTGCTTTGCGCGATCCACTGCGCCTTGCTGCCGATCCTGATCGCCCTGCTGCCGTCGCTGGGGTTGTCCGCCGCCCTGGCACCCAGCTTCGAGCTCGGGTTCGTGATGTTCGCCACCTTGTTCGGGCTGGCCGTGCTGGTTTCCAGCTACCGTCGCCACCGGGCGGTGCGCGCGTTGGGCCTGTTGATCCCGGGGCTGGCGGTGCTGTGGGTCGGCATCCTGTATCCGCCGCTGCACCATTCGGTGGTTCCGCATGCGGTGGCGATGACCTTCGGCGGCACCCTGGTCGGCCTGGCGCACCTCGCCAACCTGCGGCTCAACCACGGTCACGTCCACGACGCCACTTGCGCGCACGGGCATTGACGATGCTGCGCATCGTCAATCCCAAGATTTCGCTGGCGAAATCTTGGGCCCCGCTACGTGCATCCCGTCCGGCCCGGCGCAGCGCGCCGTGCGTTCGACTGGCCTGCGCGGCAGTGCCGCGCGAACAGGCCACCCTCACCCCCGTCCCTTCGGGGGCGCCCCGTTGCCAATGGGGTTAGGAACGGGGAGCGGGAAGCGCGTGCTAGAATCGCCGGTCTCGCGCGCGGCGCGAACCACATTCTCGAATCGATTCAGGAGCATCACGATGGGCAAGGGCGACCGCAAGACCGCCAAGGGCAAGCGTTACAACGCCAGCTATGGCAACGCACGCTCGCATGCAACCACCAAGGTCGCCGGCACTGCCGCTGCCCCCGCGGTGAAGAAGACCGCCGCCAAGGCGCCGGCCAAGAAGGTCGTGGCGAAGAAGGCGTCGTAATTCCGCCGGATCCACGCGATGCACGATCACAACCCGCACTGCGGGTTGAGAGGAAACCCCGCCCAGGCGGGGTTTCCGCGTTATGGGGTGGTCACTTCGCCGCGCCGTCCTCGATCGCGGTCCATGCGCGCAGCAGGTTGCCGCCCAGGATCTTGCGTATGTCCGCGTCCTTGTAGCCGCGCGCCTGCAGGCCGGCGACGAGGCGCGGGAAATCGGCGACCGTCTTGAGCTCGCCTGGCAATTCGCCATCGACGCCGTCGAAGTCGGAACCGATGCCGACGTGGTCGATGCCCAGCAGCTTCACCCCGTAGTCGATCTGGTCCAGCACCTGCGCCAGCGTGCTTTCGCGGGTGGGGTGCGCCTCGTCCCACGCCTTGTCGAATGCGGCGCGCTCCTTCGGCGGCTGGCCCTGCGCCTTGAGGGCGGCATTGTTGCGATCAAAGGCATCGATCGCGCGGAACCGCGCCTGGGTATCCGCAGCGCTCGCCGGGTTGATGAAGGCGGTGCCGAACGGAATCTGGATCACGCCGCCCTTCGCGGCCACGGCTTTTGCGACCTCATCGCTGATGTTGCGCTCGAAGTCGGGAGTGAAATGGCGGAACGCGGAATGGCTGGCGATCACCGGCACGCGGCTCAGCGCGATCGCCTCCTTCGCCGAGGCGTCGCCCAGGTGGGATACGTCGACGATCATGCCCAGCCGGTTCATCTCGCGGACCACGTCGCGGCCGAACGGGCTGAGTCCGTTCCATGTCTTGACCAGCGCGTAGGAGGAATCCGCCAACCGGTTGTTGCTGCTGTGCGCCAAGGTGATGTAGCGCACGCCGCGGTCGAAGAAGAACTTCACGTTGGCCAGCTGGTCGCCGATCGGCGCGCCGTTCTCCATGCCCATCGGCAGCAGCACGCGACCGCCTTCGCGCAGGCGTTCCACGTCGCGCGGCGAGGTGAGGATGGCGAATTTGCCGGGATTGCGCTGCACCGCGGCTTCGACGCCGTCGATCATCTGGTTGGCGACATGCCAGGCGCTGCCGTCGGCGTCCTGCTTCGGCGAGGTGTAGATCGACATGAAGGCGACATCGAGTCCGCCGGCGCGCGCCTTCGGGTAATCGAACTCGCGGTCCTTGGCCTCCACGCCAAGGTCCGCCCACTTGTCCATCAGGATGCCGGGCGCGTCGATGTGGGTGTCGACGATGATCGCGTCCTGCGCCAGTTTCGTCGCGGCGTCCTGCGCATGAGCGAACGGTGCGAGCACTGTCAGCGAGGCAATCATCGAAGCAGCGAGGGCAGCATGGCGCATGAAGGTCTCCAGGGATTCAGGCGAGCCGGCGACCGCCGGCATACGAGGTTTCGAGCAGTTGCCCGCCCAACCAATAGCAAAGTGCTGCGGGGCGATCCACGCGCCAGTGCGCGACATCTGCACGCATTCCAACACGCAACATGCCGCGATCATGCAGGCCGAGCGCGCGTGCAGCATGCACGGTTGTCCCTCGCAATGCTTCTTCCGGGGTGAGCCTGAAATGCGTGCAGGCCAGTTGCATCGCCTGGCGCAGCGACAGCAAGGGCGAGGTGCCGGGATTGCAATCGGTCGCCACCGCCATCGGCACGCCATGCGCGCGCAGCAGGTCGAGCGGCGGCAGCTTCGTTTCGCGCAAGACATGGAACGCACCGGGCAACAGCACGGCGACAGTGCCGGCTGCGGCCATCGCGCGCACGCCGGCTTCGTCGGTGTGTTCGATGTGGTCGGCGGACAGTCCGCCGAATTCCGCCGCCAGCGCCGCACCGCCACCGTCGCTCAGCTGGTCGGCGTGCAGCTTCACCGGCAGGCCGAGTGCACGTGCCGCCTCGAACATCCGCCGCGTCTGCGCGGATGAAAAGCCGATGCGTTCGCAGAACGCGTCCACGGCATCGACCAGGCCTTCGTCATGCAAGCCTTCGAGCCAGCCGATCGCGGCATCGATATAGCCGTCGGCGTCGTCTCGATACTCGGCCGGCAGCGCATGCGCGCCGAGGAAGGTCGTGCGCATGCCGATGCCGAGCACCTCGCCGACGCGGCGCGCGACGCGCAGCATCTTGCGCTCGCTGGCCAGGTCCAGGCCATAGCCGGACTTGATCTCCAGCGTCGTCGCGCCATCAGCGACAAGTGCACGTGCACGCGGCAGCGATTGCGCGAGCAGGGCGTCCTCGTCGGCGTCGCGCACCGCGCGCACGCTGGAGAGGATGCCCCCGCCACTGCGTGCGATTTCTTCGTAGCTCGCGCCCTGCAGGCGCAACTCGAATTCCGCGGCGCGGTCGCCGGCGAACACCAGGTGCGTGTGGCAATCGACCAGGCCAGGCGTGACCAGGCCCTTGCCCTCGATCACCACCTCGGCGAGGGATGCGGCATCGCCCGGCAATCCGTTGCGCGGCCCGACATAGGTGAGCCGGCCATTCTTCCAGCCCAGTGCGCCGTCTTCGATGAGCCCGTAGCCGCTGTCGGTGTCCAGCGTCGCCAGGGTGGGGCCGAGCAACAGGCCGTCCCAGCGTTCAATCGCCACCACCACCTCCGTCGCCGCCGCCATCGCATCCGCCATCGTCGTTGCCGTGGTGCGAGTAACCGCCGTCGCCACCATTCGCCCCGTTCCCGGAGCCGTAGCGGCGACGCAAGTGCAGGATCAGCAACACGGCCAAGGCCATCGCCGCCAACATCGTGCCGATCACGATCATTCCGTCCATGCGCGAAGCCTACCGCAGGGCGCGGCGGGTTTGCGCGACAATGCGCCGATGCACACGCAGACCACTCCGATCGCCACCCGCACCACACGCGGCTGGGCCTTGCCCGGAATCGCCAACCTGCATTCGCACGCGTTCCAGCGCGCGATGGCGGGACTGGCCGAACGCCAGACCGATCCGGCCGATTCGTTCTGGACCTGGCGCGAAACCATGTACGCGATGGCCGCGCGCTTCGATCCCGACCTGCTGCATGCGGTGGCCTCGCAGCTGTACGTGGAAATGCTGGAAGCCGGTTACACCACGGTCTGCGAATTCCACTACCTGCACCACGCACCGGACGGCAGGCCGTATGCGCAGGCCGATGCAATGTCGCAGGCCTTGCTGCGTGCCGCGCGCGACACCGGCATCCGCATCACCTTGTTGCCGGTGCTGTACATGACCGGTGGTTTCGATGGACGCCCGCTGTCCGAGCGGCAGCGCCGCTTCGGCCACGACGTCGGTGCCTACCTGCGATTGCTCGACACCTTGCGCGCCAGCGAGAACGACACCGTTCGCATCGGCTGCGCCCTGCACAGCCTGCGTGCGGTGCCCTCCGACGCGATGCACGAGGCGCTGACGGCGCTGCCGGCGGCGTCGCGCATCCACATCCACATCGCGGAGCAAATGCCGGAGGTCGAGGAATGCATCGCCTTGCGTGGCGCGCGCCCGGTGCACTGGCTGCTGGACAGCGTGCCGGTGGACGCGCGCTGGACGCTGGTGCACGCAACCCACCTGGACGAGGAGGAAGTACGGGACATCGCGGGCAGCGGCGCGACCGTGGCGATCTGCACCACGACCGAGGCCAATCTCGGCGATGGGCTGTTTCCGTTGCGGGACTATCTCGATGCCGGCGGTCGCTGGGGCGTGGGTTCGGACTCGAACAGTTCGGTCGATCCCGTGGAGGAACTGCGCTGGCTGGAATACGGGCAGCGCCTGCGCGCGCAGCGACGCAACATCGCCTCGAGCATGCGCATGCCGAGCGTTGGCGCGACCTTGTTGCATGGCGTGCACGCGAGTGCCGCCGACAGCACGGGTTTCGATGTCGAAGACCGCATCGTGCTGGATGCGGATGCACCGATCCTTGTCGGCGCGACTGAAGGCGGCGTGGTGGATCGGTGGCTGTTCAGCGGCAATCGACCGCTGGTACGCGATGTCGAAGTCGCCGGCGTGCGCTTGGTCGAAGACGGTTGTCACCGCGACCGCGAGGCGGTTGCGGCGCGTTATCGCGAGGCGATGCAGGTGTTGCTCTCGTAGGAGCGGCTTCAGCCGCGACACGATGACTGCGGATCGCGGCTAGAGCCGCTCCTTCGGTTAAAAAAGCCCGCCCTGTTGCGCAGGCAGCGCGCCTTCCAGCCGTAGCAGGAATTCCTTGGTCGGCAGGCCGCCGCCGAAGCCCACCAGCGCGCCATCCGCGCCGATCACCCGATGGCAGGGCAGCACGATCGGCAGCGGGTTGCGGCCATTCGCGGCACCGACCGCGCGCATCGCATTCGCGTTGCCCATCCGCACCGCGAGCTGCGCATAACTGATCGTGGTCCCGAACGGAATGCGTGCGAGCTCGCGCCACACGGAGATCTGGAAGTCGGTGCCGCGCGGTGCCAGCGGCAGGTCGAAGCTGGTCCGCGCGCCGGCGAAGTATTCGCCGAGTTGCGCCTCGGCGGCACGCAACACATCGCTGTCGCCGCCATGCCAGTCCGCGTGGTTTGCCGGATGCCGGTTGTCGCGGAATTCGATGTGGCACAGGCCGTCATCGTCCGCCGCCAGCATCAGCGGCCCGACCGGGCTGTCGATGCGCCGGCACAGGATCATCGATCGTCCTGCAATGCCGGCAGCAGCGGCGCGATGTCGCCATCGTTGGGTGCCGGAGTGATTCGCAGCAGCCGCGCAAGCAGCGGATAGACATCGACATTGTCGAAGGCCGGCAAACGCACGCCGCTGCGGAACGACGGCCCGACCGCAGTGAACACCGCGCGCATGCCCACATCCTCCGGCGCGAAGCCGTGCTCGCCCTTCAATGTCGTGGGCGTCGGCCAGCGATGCAGCCACACACGCCAGCCATCGTCGGCCTGGCAGATGATCGGCGGGATGCGCGGATTGCGGCCGAATTCCCATTGCGGCGGCGCCTCCGCCTTGCGCCAGCACTGGAAGTGGTCGTGGCGGCGCACCAGTGCACGTTCGACCTCGGCCTCGCGGCCCGGCTTTGGCGAGAGCCACGCCATCTGGCCCACCGATTCCACGTCCATCGCGTCGGCCGGCACGATGTCGTCGAGGTAGCGGATGTCCTCAGCGCGCACATCGGCCATGCCATGGTCGGACAACACGATCAGGTCCACGTCGTCGTCGATGCCGCGCGTGCGCAGGCCCTCGCGCAATCGCGCCAGCCCTGCATCGATGATCGCCAAGGCTTGCTTCGCCTGCGTCGAATGCATGCCCGATGCATGCGAGGCCACGTCGTACTGCTCCAGGTACAGGGTCACCAGCCGCGGCCGTTGCGCGACCGGCAGGTCGAGCCAGGCCAGCACCTGGTCCACCCGTGCATCCACCGCCAGCGTGCCGTCGAACTGCTTGTAATGGCGCGGACGCTGCCCGGCGATCTCGGCCTCGGAGCCCGGCCAGAACATCGTTGCCGCGATCCCGCCCTGGCGTTGCAGCGTGGCCCAGATCGGCTCGCCGCCGTACCAGCGGCCGTCGCGCGCGCTGGCCTGCTTGGACACATAGCGCCCCAGTACGGCGTCGTTGATGTTGTTGTTGACGATGCCGTGGTGGTCCGGGCGCAACCCCGTCGCCAGCGTGTAGTGATTGGGGAATGTCAGGGTGGGGTAGCTGGGCTGCAGCCAGGCCGCTTGCACGCCCTCGCGGGCGATCGCATCGAGCACCGGCATGCGCCCGCTACCGGGCACGGTCGCGGGCAGGCCATCGATCGAGACCATGACCACCGCGCGGGCAGGTTCGGGCGCCTGCGTGGTGGCGCAGGCCTGGACGAGCAGGAGCAGCGCCAGCAGGCCGGCACGGAACAGGAATGACATGCGCCGATGATAGCGGAGGCATGCGACAGCCCGGCGTCCGTACCGCTGAGTCGAGTCGGGTGCCGGTGCGATAATCCCGGCTTCACTTGCAGGAGCCGCCCGATGTCGAACCGCCACGATCCGTCCCGCGTCATCCGCGCCCCGCGCGGCAACACACTGACCTGCAAGTCGTGGCTGACCGAGGCGCCGTTCCGGATGCTGCAGAACAACCTGGATGCCGAGGTCGCCGAAGACCCGACCTCGCTGGTGGTCTATGGCGGCATCGGCCGCGCCGCGCGCGACTGGGCCTGCTACGACAGGATCATCGAAACCCTGAAGACGCTGGGCGATGACGAGACCTTGCTGGTCCAGTCCGGCAAGCCGGTCGGCGTGTTCCCCAGTCATGCCGACGCGCCGCGCGTGCTCATCGCCAACTCCAACCTGGTGCCGCACTGGGCCACGTGGGAGCACTTCAACGAGCTCGATAAGAAGGGCCTGATGATGTACGGCCAGATGACCGCCGGCAGCTGGATCTACATCGGCAGCCAGGGCATCGTGCAGGGCACCTACGAAACCTTCGTGGAGATGGGCCGCCAGCACTATGGCGGTTCGCTGAATGGCAAATGGTTGTTGACTGCAGGCCTCGGCGGCATGGGCGGCGCGCAGCCGCTGGCCGCGAGCCTGGCCGGCATGAGCAGCCTCAACATCGAATGCCGACAGACCAGCATCGATTTCCGCCTGAAGACGCGCTATGTCGATGAGCAGGCGAGCGACCTCGATGACGCGCTCGCGCGCATCGCCAAGTACACGGCATCGGGCGAAGCGAAATCCATCGCGCTGCTCGGCAATGCGGCGGATGTACTGCCGGAACTGGTGCGCCGTGGCGTGCGCCCGGATTGCGTGACCGATCAGACCAGCGCGCATGACCCGGTGCACGGTTATCTGCCGATCGGCTGGAGCATTGAGCAGTGGCTGGCCGAACAGAAGAGCAATCCGGATGGTGTGCGCGATGCCGCCAAGAAATCGATGCGCGTGCACGTCGAGGCGATGCTCGCCTTCCACGCGGCCGGTATTCCGACGGTCGATTACGGCAACAACATCCGACAGATGGCGAAGGACGAAGGCTGCACCAATGCGTTCGATTTCCCCGGCTTCGTGCCCGCCTACGTGCGGCCGCTGTTCTGCCGCGGCGTCGGCCCGTTCCGCTGGGTCGCGCTGAGCGGCGATCCCGAGGACATCTACAAGACCGATGCCAAGGTCAAGGAGCTGATCCCCGACGACGCCCACCTGCACAACTGGCTGGACATGGCGCGCGAGCGCATCAGCTTCCAGGGCCTGCCGGCGCGCATCTGCTGGGTCGGCCTGGGACTGCGCCACAAGCTGGGCCTGGCCTTCAACGAGATGGTTCGCAACGGCGAACTGAAGGCACCGGTGGTGATCGGCCGCGATCACCTGGATTCCGGTTCCGTCGCATCACCCAACCGCGAGACCGAGGCGATGCGGGACGGCAGCGATGCGGTGTCCGACTGGCCGCTGCTGAATGCGATGTTGAATGTCGCCGGCGGCGCGACGTGGGTGTCACTGCACCACGGCGGCGGCGTAGGCATGGGCTATTCGCAGCACAGCGGCGTGGTGATCGTCTGCGATGGCACACCGGAAGCCGACAAGCGCATTGCGCGGGTGCTGTGGAACGACCCCGGTACCGGGGTGATGCGGCATGCGGATGCGGGTTACGAGATCGCCAAGGAGTGTGCGCGGGAGATGGGGTTGAAGTTGCCGATGGCAACGTGAAGCATCGTATTGTCTGTGCTTCTGAGTTGAAACGAAACGATTAGGGGAAAGGGATGAAGGAGCTCGCGAAGGCAATTGATGGCAACACTTCGAAGGTTGGAGACGTCGCAGTTCGACTTTCGAATGAACTGGTTCACCTATTGTCGGATCAGCTTTATCAGTCCCCCTCAAAGGCGATCGAGGAACTAGTAGTCAATTCATACGATGCGAGTGCAACCATTTGCCGTGTGTTTGCGCCCACCCCGTCAAGCCAGGACTCACAGTTCATTGCTGTGTATGACGATGGCGATGGCATGGACCTGCAAGGGCTAGTGAATCTTTGGACAGTTGGAGTCAGCAACAAGAAATCCCGAGTCGGGAAAAACGATAGGAAACAAATCGGTAAGTTCGGGATTGGAAAGCTTTCCACGTACACACTCGCAAATAGGGTTTCGTACGTTACGGCGTTCGGTGGAAAGGTCCTGTCCGTCACAGTTGACTATCATGACTTCGCTACCGGCGCTCACGGCTCCACAACCCCCGTAATCCTTGAAGTAAAAGAAATTTACGATCTAGTAGCGCTAGCCGATGAGAGCACGCTTGGAGAGGCTCTAAGTAGGCTAGCCCTAGACCCCGCCACGCTGGCTTCGCAGAGCGGCGAAGGCTGGACCTTGGTGGTGCTTGAGGAGCTAAAGGAAAAAACCAAATCGCTCAAGACCGGTCATCTTCGGCGAGTTTTGTCTACAGCGATGCCGTTAGAGCAGAGCTTCAGGTTGTACCTAAACGGTACAGAGATTGAGAGTTCGAAGCTCAGCAATGAGGTGGTCGTGAGTTTTGAGATTCACGAGATTCCCCAGCACCGACTTGACTCGATAAAGACTGCAACAGGTCAGGACTTCAAGCGCCAAGGCAACCGTCTTGTGTCTCAAATGTTCAAGGAGGGCGTATCTGGCAAGGCGATTGTTACGCTAGAAACGCTTGTTGGGAAAAGCGACGACTTAATGCGAAGCAACGGGTTTTTTGTTCGCGTGCGGAATCGGCTAATTAACGAGGTGGATGCGTTATTTGGGATACACATTCCATCATTTCAAACTTTCAATCGATTTCGCGCAGACGTCAACGCTGATGATCTGGATGAGGCGATCACGGCCTCACGTGAGGGAATTGAAGATGGTGATCTTAAGAGAACGTTTCAGCAGCTTCTAGTCGAGAGTTATCTAGAAGCGCGTGTGAGGTATGACAAGGCCAAAGATGAACTGGCGAAAAAGAATACGCACAAGCCGGAAAGTGAGCGCAACTTCGTAAATCCGCGGCTTGTGGAGCAACCGGTCGCCGACGTTTTGGCTACTGGCGGGGCAAATGGCGGAGTCGAGCCGGACGGAAGCTGGTTTTACACCAAGGTCTCCGATAGTACTCACCTAAGCGACGTTATCAAGAATTTGTATCTAGCTGAGTCTGGGGGGCGAAAAAGGTACTCGTACGCATATACCGACACTGGATCGGCCGCTCGGATGGTGACGTTTGATCCTGCGACATCATCCTTCGTATTGAATATTTCCCATGCATTTGTGCGGGCGCACTTTGACGATGGTCGGTCAAAAGCACTCCTAGAGGACGTCGCGACCGCCGAGGCGCTTTTAGAAATATACCTTCGTGAATCTGGAGTCGCCCCGCGAACCATTGGCGAGGTGCTTGAACGTCGAGATGCCCTGCTTCGGAGCCTCGCCGATGACCACCCCTACTCGCTGCAACTCGTCTCTCAAGCGTTGCGAGACTCCGCAGGCAATGAGCGCGATCTTGAGATCAATTTTGTTTCGGCCGCGCGCGCGCTTGGGTTTAACGCAGTTCAAGTATCAAATGGTGACAACCCAGACGGTATCGCGCGGTTATCCGGCTTTCCGAACGCGGAGAGCGTGATTACGCTGGAGGCAAAATCCTCCAAAGATGTCCCGTCGCTTGGAGCAATCGATTTTGCAGGTCTTCGCCAGCACGTCGTTGATTCCGCCGCACACGGTTGCTGGCTGGTTGCTCCTGGCTACCCCGGCTCCACCAAGGATGACGACGCAGCGGCCGCCAAACGCGCAGCCGATTTAAAAATTTCGTGCTGGACGGTCGATCAGGTTGCTCGAGTTGTGGGAGATGCAGAGACGCGGCATGTCAATGCGAAGGACGTTCTCCAGATCGTCCTAACCCGCTTTACTCCGTCCGACGTTACGAAAGCCGTCAATGACCTCTTGTCGACGCCGGATTGGTTGCGTCGCGACCTTTACATCGAGGTTCTGAACGCGCTCCGTTCGTTAGAAGGTCGCCTCCTAGATCGGCCAAGGACGATCGATTTGGTTGCTGCTGAGATTTCGCGCAAGGCTGAGTTTGCCAACATCACTGCCGAGGATGTCGAGATGGCGGTCAGGGATATCGCTGGTACGAGTCAGAAGGGACTGGTGCTGAGCGACGGTAAGCTAAACTTAACCGTTTCAATTGACGAGCTGCAACGCCGCACCCGTGGCCTGACCGGAAATTCTGGGAAGTCCTTAGTTGAAGGGAGTTTTCGCCAATCAAACAATTAACAAAAACGGGGTCCGGTTCGCTTTTCCGGAGACGGAATTAGGTGCACCCTTCCCGGAGCAAAATGGTGTCAGGGACGATTAGCGAGTGGCAATTAGCGACACAAGCGGTAACAGGTCTGTCTTCCCATCGCTCCATCAACAAGCCACAGCGCAATGACCAACACCCTCGTCCCCGACCGCCTCCGCTACCTCCTGCAAAGCCTGCAGATCAACGAGGCCCTGCGCGAGTTGAATGCGACGGCGGGCTACCGCTTCACCGCGGTCTACCGCTTCACCGCCTCGGGGGCGGCCAACCTGGCGATCTTCGATCGCGAGTCGGAAACGCCGGATGCCTTGCTGGTGGTGCCGGAAGGCGCGTCGTACTGCGGCATCGTGCGCGACTCGCGGAATGCGTTCCTGGTGACGCGGTCGCTGGAGGACGGACGCATCGTCCGGCATCCCGCCCGCGAAGCCGTGCAGTCCTACTGCGGGGTACCGCTGATCAGCAACGATGGCGTGGTGTTCGGCAGCCTCTGCCATTTCGACTTCGAGCCGCGCGATGGGTCCGACGACGCGACCGCCTTGATGGTGGAAGTCTCGCGTTACCTCGCGCCGGAAAGCGGCATGGACGAACTGGCCGAGACCGTCGCGCAGCGCATCACCCGCCTGTCGCTCATGGCCGATGTCATACGCGATGCCGCGCGGGATCCGGACGAGATGCGCGAGACCTTCGACATCTACGCGCAGCCCGTGCGCTTGCAGGCCGAGGCCCTGCGTCCGCCGGTGCGCGTCGCGATGGAGCAACGGTTGAGCGCCTTGCTCGAGTCCATCCTCGCATCGGCCCATCCGGCCTGACGCGCCAGCGCTGCGACACCAGGCCGATCATCGCGCGACGTCCGCGCTTCGCTGCCTGCGACACCGCTCGCTGCAATAGCGCACCGACTCCCACACCCGCTCCCATTTCTTGCGCCACGCAAACGGGCGCTGGCACACCGGGCAGGTCTTGGTCGGCAGATGCGGTTTGCGATGCACGTGGGATCCGGTGCGGGGCCTGGTTCGATTCTCCACTGAAGCGACGAACCGATCACGCATCCCGGCGCGATCCCTAGCTGGTGCGCGGGAACGCCGCGAACGCGTTCGCCAATTCTTCGGACTGCGCCTCCAGGCTGATCTGCGCCACCACGCCGCGGATCGATGAGTTCTCGATCTGGGTCAGCGCGAATTCCTCGACCGGGATTTCTTCCAGCAACTGGTCAAGCGGCGGGCAGTCGATGTCGGACAGCGTGGCCCACAACCGGCCAAGGTGAAGGCGCATCGCATGTTCGCGGCCGCCCTCGATGTCGACGGCGGTGAGCGAGACTTCATGGCCCCGCAGCACCGGCGTGCCATCGGGCAGCAGCACGATCGCGTAGACCTCGGCTGCGTGCGTGTCGTCCGTCCAAGCAGTGATGCCGAAGGGTCGGTCGTCCAGCAGATTGCGCGCGGGTGCGGTGGTGTAGATGCGAATCGGCATGCGGATCCTGATGCGGGGGATGCGCGGATGCTACCCATCGCAGTGGTGCTGGCCGATGAAGCCCGTTCATGCAGCTGAAGCAGATCACCGGTGACGCATCGATTCTTCGCATTGCGTACACGCGCGAGCGGGGACAGTCGCGGCGTGGCCAGGGACGGCCACCTTTGTCTACCCCCCCCAGTCAGTTGGAACCGCGGGCATGATGCCCACACCAGAGCGGTTGGCCAGGACGGCCAAGGCAAAAGGAGCAGGTTCGCCTGCTCCTTTTGCTTTTTGAGAGCGTTATTGCGCGCCCCGGAAACGACAAGGCCGGCATTCGCCGGCCTTGTGCGGTTGCTGGTTGCCTCGGTATCAGGCCGGCTGTTGCGGCGGCGGGGGCGGTGGTTCCTCGCCACCACCTTCCTGCGCGCAATACGGCAGGTCGCGGTAGCGGTTGATC